>CAMBMU010000164.1 GCA_945868725.1 Spirosoma fluviale | reverse complement strand
CCTTCGGGCATCCCTTTGCCGCAGCCGATAATCATCGCGATTTCGGATCCGGCAGGGAGTTTAAGGTGTTTTTTGACGCGCTTGGAATCAAAGCCCTCCATGGGGCAGGTATCGTATCCAGCCGCCTTCATTCCTAGCATAAAGGTCATGCAGGCAAGAGATGCGCTCTTGTGCACCGAGATGCGAACGGCGGTTTCACTTACCTCCCGAACCATTGGGTTGCCGAGGCCTTTCGTGATGGCAATTAATTTTTTGATAAAAGACCATCCCAAGAATTTCCAATAGAGCATGGGTACCAATTTTCGGTAATAGCGGAGTGCCAACTTCACTTTTTTGTCTCCTTCTCCAGATGCTGAAGCGGAGATAAACTCAAAATTGGCTTTGGCATGGGCTTTCCAACGATCTCTTCGGGTGAGGACCACTACCAACTCCCGCGCAGAGGTGGCTGCTTTCTGTCCCATGCAGAGCTGTGCAAGGCGCTCCTTGAGGGGAGAGTATTCGGGCACACGGACAAACTGGTAGAGCTGCAGGTTCGAACTATTGGGAGAAAGGATGGCCGCTTCCAAGCATTTTTGAACGATGGTACCATCAAAAGTTCCCATTTGATCAAATACGCGCACAGATCGACGCTCGCTTACAGCCTCGAAAAAATTTAGTTCCTTAGTCATTGCCTTCTTTTAACTTTTTTTGATTGGTAAAGATGGGGATATTTTTGAAGTTTACAGAAAGATCACCTTAGTGAGTACTGCTATGTTTTTTACGCTTATACGCTTACAGGTTCTCAAAAGCATTCGGTCGACGAGCTTTGCAAAAAGTGCCCTAGCGGCAGGATTTTTGGTGTTTATCTCCCTCGTACTGTTGAGTTACGTCTTTTTGGCAGGGCTATTTTTGGGGAGAATCATCGATCAGCTTGCCGAGGGCAAGGAACCCATTGGTTTCCTAAATTCGGTTTTGATCTACTTTTTCTTGTTTGAATTTATGTACCGCTACTTCGTTCAGAAGCTGCCCGTTGTGGATTTGGAGAGTTTGCTGCACCTCCCGATCGGGAAAAAGAAAATCGTATCCGTCTTGTTGCTGCGCTCCTTTTTGTCTCCGCTCAATGTCATCGCCTTGCTGCTATTTGCACCTTTTGGGGTGGAGGCGGTGCAGGAGCAGTATGGGGTAATGGGACTCGTATCTTGGTTGGGAACTTTGCTGTGCTTGAGCTGGTCCATGCACTGGTTTATGCTCTGGTTTAAGCAGCGCTTTGAGGATAGCCTGGTCGGTTTGGGGGTAGTTTTCCTAGTGGTGCTGCTTTCAGGTGGTACAACTTACTTGGGTTGGTTCAATGTGGGCGAACTTCTTGCTCCCTTCTTTACTGCGGCTACACAAACTGTTCTTCCTTTAGTTGGGATGGGCCTGCTGCTTGGATTGGTCTATACGCTATCGTACCGGTATTACGTATCGCATGCGTACTTGGAAGAGCTGGGAGAGGAGGAGGAGTACCGGGTTTCAGGGCAAGGTTTTGGCCTTTTTTCTCGGTTTGGGGTAGCCGGTGAGCTGGCCAACCTGGAGTGGAAGTTGATCTTACGGCATAAGAAAAGTAGAACCTATTTGATTCTTTCTGCTTTTTTTCTTTTGTATGGGTTGATCTTCTATACCAACCCCGCCTACCAAACTGAGGAGGGGATTTCACCCATTTACATTTTTGTGGGCGTATTCATCACGGGGATTTTTATGATTCAGTATGGGCAGCTATTTCTGAGTTGGAACTCCTCCAATTTTGATTTTTTCCTGATGCAAAAAGGAGGCTTGGAGGCATTAGTTCGGGCCAAGTACCTCCTTTTTCTTGGGATTTCTGGGGTTTGTTTCTTGGCTTCGGTGCCCTACGTGTACTTTGGATGGGACATCTTGCTAGTGCATGTGGCCACCTTCTTGTTCAACTGTGGAATTCTGATCCATGTGATTAGCTATGTGGCCTTGTGGAAGCCCAAGCCTATGGATCTAAACAAAGGAGCCATGTTTAATTACGAAGGGGTCGGTGCCGCCCAATTTTTGATCATTATCCCGTTGATGGCGGGGCCGTATTTGGTGTACCTCCCTTTTTCCTACCTGATCAATGACTATGCAGGCTTGCTTGCCTTGGGATTGACTGGACTGGCAGGAATCCTTGCCTTCCGCCCACTATCCCGCATCATTACCAATCGGCTTCTGGCCAACCGTTACGAAATATCTTCTTCCTTCAGACAAGAACTATGATACAGGTCTCTCAACTCAAAAAACAATACAAAGAAGCCGTTGTGCTGGATATTCCCGAACTGGAAATTACCAAGGGGGAGTGCTTCGGTCTGGTGGGCAACAATGGCGCAGGCAAGACCACCTTGTTTCGTATCCTTTTGGACCTGGTGCGTGCGACATCGGGTCAAGTGACTTTCCAGGGGGAAGATGTGAGCAAAACCGAGGCTTGGAAATCCCAGGTGGGCGCCTACTTGGATGAGCAGATGCTCTTGGCATTTTTGACCCCTGACGAGTACTTTGAGACCTTGCGAAAAATCTATGGGCTTTCGGAGGCAGATCTGCAGCTGCATTTGAACAAGTTTGAGGAGTTATTTAATGGGGAAGTGCTGGGCAAGAAAAAGTACATCCGAGACTTGTCCAAGGGCAATTTGAAGAAGGTAGGCATTGCAGCGGCGATGCTTGGACATCCCCAGGTGGTCTTTTTGGATGAGCCTTTTGAAAACTTGGATCCAAGTTCTCAGATCCGCTTAAAGAAGTTGATTCTATCCGAGTTGGAAGCCTCCAAGACCACCTTTTTGATCTCCAGCCATGACCTGAACCATGTCACCGATCTCTGCAACCGGATTGTGCTGCTGGAGAAGGGCAAGGTGATCCGTGACTTGCGCGAGAAAGGGGAGATGCTGAAGGAGCTGGAAGCGTATTTTGTGGGTTAAATGGGTGGTTGCTAGTTTGGACGAGCAAGAAGTACGATTGACAATATTTTTTTTACTAAAAGTATAAAATAAATTTTTGGTTTACTTTTGGGCATGTGGCCGGCCTTGTCAATTCTATCTTTTTTTGTTGGGGGAGTATTGCTATTGCTCGTTTCCGTTTCCCTGTTTGATACCAAGAGGGACCTCAAATCGAGTATCTTTTTTTTAGCTATTTTGGCCATATCCGGTGTACAACGAGTCATCTTTGGCTTGTCTAGTTTTCAGATTTTGG
>CAMBMU010000163.1 GCA_945868725.1 Spirosoma fluviale | reverse complement strand
CCGTCGAGATCGCTTAGTTCCAACCAGGACAATTCCAGTTTTTCCAATTCTCCATCGATAGCCTGAAGCCTGTTGGTCCAGGTGAGCAACTGACTTACATCGGAAGTGCCCACTGTGATCTGATCCGTGATCTTCGCCTTTTCGGCTTCTAGTTTGGCGATGGTATCGTTGATCTCCTTAAACTCCTGCTTTTGCTTGTAGCTCGCTTTGACCTTCGCGGAGGAGGTAGAGGAGTTGCTGCTGGCAGGAGCTGGGGCAGTGCTCGGGACTTCCTTCTCCTGCTTTTTTTCTGGGCCGGCAAGCTTTCTATCTTCATCCCACTCACGGAAGTCGGTATAGTTGCCAGGGAAATCACGGATCACTCCTTCACCTTCAAACACAAATAGGTGTTCCACCAGGCGATCCATAAAGTAACGGTCGTGGGAAACAATGATCAAGCAGCCTGGGAAGTTGTCCAAAAATTCCTCCAGGATATTCAAGGTCATCAAATCCAAGTCGTTTGTGGGTTCGTCGAGAATGAGGAAGTTTGGGTTTTTGATCAGCACGAGGAGCAGCTGCAGACGTCTGCGCTCGCCCCCGCTCATTTTCCCGATAGGCGTAAACTGCTGCTTGGGAGGGAATCCAAACTGGGTTAAAAACTGGCTCACCGAGATCGTCTGGCCCTTGTCCAGTACTACGACTTCGGCGATTTCTTTGACCACGTCGAGTAGGCGCTTTTCCTCGTCAAAGCGGTCCTCTTCTTGACGGTAGTAGCCAAAGGCAGTAGTTTGTCCCGCGGTCACCTTCCCTTGATCGGGATCGAGAAGGCCAGTAATCATTTTCAGGAAGGTCGTTTTACCTGCCCCATTGGGCCCGATGATGCCAATGCGGTCTTTCTTTTTAAATACGTAGGAGAAGTCTTTGATCAGTGTTTTGTCATCAAAGGCCTTCGTGATTTTTTCAATTTCTAGGATTTTATTTCCCAAGCGCTGCGTAGAGACGGTCAACTCGATGTCTCGTTCCTCCCGCTTGGTAAAGGCTTTTTCTTTGGTTTCCTCAAAGGCATCCACGCGGTACTTGGCTTTGGTGCCTCGGGCTTTGGGCTGTCGTCTGATCCAGTCCAGCTCCTTTTTGTAGAGACTTTTGGCTTTCTCGATCTCGATGTCCTCGATCTGCATGCGTTCCGCCTTTTTATCGAGGAAGTAGCCGTAGTTGCCTTGGTAGCGGTGGATCTTGCCTTGGTCCAATTCCAGGATTTCGTTGGTTACTGTTTCTAGGAAGTAGCGGTCGTGGGTAACCATGAATAGGGCCAGGTTGGCCTTGGAAAGGTAGTCTTCCAGCCACTCGATGGTTTCCAAGTCCAGGTGGTTGGTGGGCTCATCCAAAAGTAAAAGGTCGGGCTTCTCCAAAATCGCTTTGGCCAGAGCTACCCGCTTGCGCTGTCCTCCGGAGAGGTTACCTACGGGGAGTTCAGTATCATGGAGACCGAGTTTGCCGAGCACTTCCTTGACTTGGTATTCAAAGTCCCAAGCTTGGAGGGCATCCATTTTTTCAAAGAGCTTAGACATTTCGTCCGAGTTGTCTATGCCGCGTTCGGCATCGAGCATGGCCTTGTGGTAGGCTTCGATGACTTGCAGGATTTCCGAATTACTTTGGTCAAAGATCGTTTGGTAGATGCTCAGGTTACTTTCGAACACCGGATTTTGGTGCACGTAGGCAATTTTGACCAACTGGTTGAGTGCCACTTGGCCTGTATCGGGGATTTCTTGTCCCATGATGATCTTCATCAAGGTGGACTTCCCTGCACCGTTGATACCCACAAGGGCTATTTTTTGTCCTTGGGCAATGCCGAAGGAGATGTTAGAAAAAAGTTTGCGCTCCCCAAAGGCTTTGCTGAGGTTCTCAACAGATAAGTAATTCATGCCGCAAAAGTAGGGGAAAAAAGGGGATAAAGCGTAGCAGGTCTCTGCATTCAGGTGAACGATTGTACCAAGTACCAAGTACAATGTACCAAGAGCATAACAATTAGAATTCTGCTCCTTCTGGATACTTCGTACTTAGCCCGCCCGCCGCGGCGGGTAGGTAGACAGGCAGGCAGGCTCTGAAAACAAGATACTAAAGTGGTAGCTAATCAAACGGAACCCCGTTTTTTTCGCTGTGAATTTCCTGCTTGCGTTAATCCTTAGTGCAGCGAACAGAGTAACCGTTCGCACGGGCGCCGTTCTCCATGGAGGCACTTTGGCTGGTGAAGGATAGGCCGCGGGAATTGGCAGTAGTAACCGTACTGCTCCAATACCAGCCGGTGGTACCGACACTTTCGAGCGAACCATCCTTTCTGTAGCGGTTGCCCGCCAAAGGCAATTTAAGGGGAGATGCAAGAGCGCCAGTGGCATTGTTTCCTCCAGTCCAACTTGAGATTTCGGCATTCCATTCTGTTTCTGTTGGGATCCTATACCCAGTCGGGCAAGGGTTGTTTACTCCACTTACACCCTGCCATAGGTTATCGTTTTTAGGGCTGCGCCAATCGCCATTAGTAGTTTCAAAGATAAAGTTGCCATTTGCTGGTTGGTTTGTACTACTAAAAGATGCCGTTGTGGCAGAGGTTCTTATCTGATGTCCATCAGTACCTCTTCCCCACTGATATAAATCACCATAAGAAGCTGCATCTGTGCTGATGGTAGCTACTTGACTAGCCCCTAAGTTGCGGTCCATCCAGATTTTCCCTGTGGTGGAGACTACTGTATTTGCATAAGAGATAGTTCCTCCTGTCCATACCGGAGCTCCATTGTAAAAACTTAAGGTTTGCCCATTGGAACCCGCAGCTACTTTGACCCAGGCTGAGCCGCTCCAATACAACATGTCCCCTGGAGTATTTGAAGTGGGCAACCCAGGTGCCCAACTAAGTGTCCCTGACCCATTCGTTGTTAATATTTGCCCATTGGTACCGTCGGTGTTAGGATAGGTAACCGCACCCGCCGTAACCGTTCCGCTTGTTATCACATTGGTAACCGAAGTGTTTCCTAACTGAATGGTGTTATTAGCAGTCACTGTAGCTCCATTACCAATTGCTGTGGCATTGCTTAGGTTATTTGCACCAGCATTTGCATTATTTCCTAAAAATGTATTATTACTACCAGTAGTTATAATATTACCCGCATTATATCCTATTCCTGTGTTAAAACCCCCAGTTGTATTAGCACCTAGTACATTATATCCTATACCCGTATTG
>CAMBMU010000162.1 GCA_945868725.1 Spirosoma fluviale | reverse complement strand
GCATTTACTCCTCCTTCAGGTACCTGCCGAATTCGAAATCCTGCTTTTCCCAATGCATTGCCGCAGGTTTGGTAGCTCATATTTTTAGGGCGGAAAGAAAGAAGTGAGATTCGTGATTCCTTTTCCACAGGGGTAAGGATATCCAGTTTAGAATTTATTTCAGAAAGCCCATCTAGCAGGTACTGGTTGAGGGTCCTGAGTCTGGTTTCGATGTTGGCTTTACCGATTTTCTCGTGAAACTCCGCTGCTGCCACCATGCCTACTGCTAGGGATCTGCTTTGGGTGCCGTAATCAAATCGTCGAGCAGAGGGGACATAGCCTGCAAGGGTAGGGGGACTCACGTTCAGGTTCCATCCGGTATCCGAATGCCCTCCAATCATGAGCGGTCGAACTTTTTCAAGTGCGGCCTCTTTAACATATAGAAATGCGGTGCCACTAGGACCAAGCATCCATTTGTGGAAGCAACCTGCATAAAAATCACAACCCAGTGCATGGAGGTCTAGATTAAAGGTTCCTGCCCCATGTGCCCCATCTATCGCAGTGAGAATCCCGTGAGTTTGAGCCAGTTTGCAAATCTCCTCAATAGGAAATACCAGTCCTGTGGTGCAGGTCACATGGGGGAGGGCAATGACTTTAGTTTTGGGGCTAATTAATTTTTGAATTTCAGTCAAATTCTCTTCTTGTGTCGATTTAGGTTCAAGAGTTCGAAGGACGATACCGTCGTATTTAGCTCTATTTAGCCAAGGAAGTGCATTTCCAACATGCTCGTGCGTAGTGAGTATGACTTCGTCTCCTGGCTTCAGCGGTATACCCCAGGCCAGGATATTGATTCCCTCTGTGGTGTTGTGTGTGATGGATAATTCCGTGGGTTGGATGCCGAGGAATTGAGCAAGTTGAATTCGCTCTTGATCCGAGTTTCCGTATTCCCCACTGGTATTGATGTCTCGATTACTTTTTTCTAGGGCATCGAGCACCGTAAAGGGTGCTGGTCCAAAGGTACCGTTGTTGAGATAGATGCGGTCAGCGGTGAGGGGGAATTGGCTCCTTATCGCTTTCCAATAGGCTTCATCCTGCACAATGCCCGATGGAAAAGGGGGTCTTTCCGCTTTGGGAAAGGAAAATCCAGTTAGGGTGGGTAGGCTTAATCCTAGCCCTAGGTTTTGGATAAAGGTTCTTCGGCTGCTCATGGGTCGCTTCTAAGGGAGTAAACTAAGGATTATCAGCCGGATTTGGAATCCGTTGATCAAGTTTTCTAGTTTCTCAGGTTGCGTTTTTGTTTGAAGCTGTATTAACTCCACAGTTCAGGGGTGGCCTTGCTGCTCTTAATCTCCTAGGTTAAGGCAATGATCGATGCAGGCGGGCACATCCTGATCGTAGTGACTGACATAGATCAGGGTCATCGGCGAATGAAGTAGGATCGCTTGGAGGGTTTCTCGAAAAAGTTGGCGCTGCTGTTCGTCCATTCCTTGGGAGGCCTCGTCCAGGATAAGGAGCTGCGGGTTTTTGATCAGTGCCCTCGCGAGCAAGGCCCAGCGCTGCTCCGCAAGGGTTAATTCGTAAAAATACCGTTCGGCCAGATGTGTGAGCTGAAAAAAATCCATCCAGGAACCGGCTAGGGCTTCTTCCTGTGCACTTGCCTTTCTATACAGTCCCATGGTGTCCGTCAAACCCGAGAGGATGACTTTCTGTAGGCTTTGGTTTCTTGGAAAGAAGCGGCCTAGCTCTGGAGCTACAAATCCTATTGGCCGTTTGAGGTCCCAGATGCTTTCGCCCGAACCTCTTTTTTTACCAAATAGCGCAAATTTTTGAGAGTAAGCTTGTGGGTTTTCTCCGATCAGCAAACTGATAAGCGTCGATTTACCACTCCCATTTTGTCCAGCAAGCCTCCATCGCTCCCCGGCTTTCACCCTCCAGGTCAGTTTATCCAGAAGGAGCTTGTTCCCATAGCGAATGCTGACCTGATCTAAGTCCACTACGGCACCCTCTTGGAGAGGGATAGCAGGTAGTAGCAGAGGTAAAAGCGACAAGTCCCAGGGCAAATTAAATTTAGCTGAAAAGGGGATCAAATAGTTTTTTCTCTCCCAAGTGCTGAGCATCCCGGTTTCCTCTAGCCGAGCCACCTGGGTGATTTGGGAGGGAATTTCTTGTGAGTTGGTCGTGAGCAGGACATGTATGCCTTGGCGGATACATTCTTCCAAAAAATCCCCAAAGGCATCTCTGCTTTCTTGATCTAGTCCAGTTAGGGGCTGGTCCATTAGAAAAATTTTCGGCTGTCTTAATAGGCCTAAAGCGAGAGATAAGCGTCTCGTTTCCCCATTGGAAAGAGCTAGTACGGAACGCTCAAGTAGCGGTTGTAATCGTAGGAGTTTTGCTACTTTTTCAACGGTCCAAGGCCCAGGAATAGATGTGCTGTTTTTTTGGAGATAGGCACTTACTGTAAGCGTATCGTCTACTGCTTCACTGTTGAAGCGCTGTTGGTAGTAAAAATTCTGAAGGCCAGCCGTATTCCGGATTTGATAGTCTTGTGAGATCAGTGCCATCAAGTCACGGAAACTGTAGACCTGACCCTCCTTATTTTTTTGTTGAGAATACGTTGCCGCAAAGGGCCGATTAACGGTTCCTTTTTGGAGGAGGGCTCTTCCAAGAAGGGTTTCTAAGAATCCTGTTAATGCTCTCCCGGAATCCCCAAACACTGCCCAATGTTCCCCCTGCTTCCAGGTGAAGTGGAGGTCTTCAAAGAGTGGAGCTCCTCGATAATGGACCTGCGCAGCTACGACTTGAAGAAGGGTTGGGTCGGACATGGAGGGTAAATGTGAAGCGCTTTAAGTTGTTAGAATCAACGATTGAGTCAAAATTTAATTTTTAAAGCTACTTAAAGTGACGTTTTATTATAGATTGATTTTTAGTTAATTATTCAATTTTAGTTTAAGTAAATTAGAATATTAATTAATCAATCGGATAAGGAATAAAGACAAAGCTGGTAAAGGCTCCATCCATCACAAATAAACAACAGAATTCGTCGGGGTCCTTGTAGTTTTTGGTGAAGTCTTCGAGGCCCTCTTCTGCAATCAGGGTACGCTGCACAAACTCATCCACGTAGGTGATGAAGTAGTTCCAATCCAACTCTTTTTCGGCTTTGCCAATGAAGATTTTGCCAATAGGCTGCATGTCTTTGGAAATAGGAAAAATAGGAAAGTCAGAAAATCCCTTGGACCG
>CAMBMU010000161.1 GCA_945868725.1 Spirosoma fluviale | reverse complement strand
GGATGGATTATCGCCCTCTTTACCCTGTCCGCAGGACTTTCAAGGCCCTTTAGCGGAAAGCTTGCAGATAAAATTGGTCGAATTCCTGTCATGATTTTTGGAGCCAGTGTCTGCTTTGTGGTTGGCTTAAGTTACCCGCTCCTTCACTTTGTAAGTGGTTTTTTGTTTCTCCGCTTTGCCCACGGTTTTTCCGCTGGCTTCACTCCAACAGGTACATCGGCTTATGTTGCCGATACGGTCCCATTTGCACAGCGTGGCGAAGCGCTAGGGCTTCAATCGCTTTTTGGATCGTTAGGGATGGCTGCTGGACCCGCACTAGGAGGATGGATAGCCAGTATCTGGCCCATCGACGTACTTTTCTATGCTTCAGCCTTTACTGCAATTTTTTCAATCCTCATTCTGATTCGTCTGAAAGAAACACTACCTACAAAAGAGCCCCTCAGACTGGGGCACTTTAAGTTGGATAAAAACGAAATCCTGGAAAAAAGGGTACTACTTCCGGCTACCATTCTTTTTCTATCTGTCTTTTCCTTTGGAGTGGTATTAACCTTGATTCCTGACCTTTCTAGCTTCCTTGGCATCAAAAATAAAGGGCTATTCTTTGCCGTTTTTACACTTTCCTCCCTTGGTATTCGATTGATTGCTGGACGAGCATCCGATCGAGTCGGACGAGTAAAGGTGATGCGTGTCGCGAGTGTCGTCGTGGTGTTGGCCATGATTGCCGTGGCTTTTGCAACAAACAAAATCATGCTGCTCGGTTCTGCAGTATTGTTTGGGACAGCAGTAGGCATGTATAGCCCCACGACTACGGCTTGGGTGGTAGATCGGTCCCTCGAAAATTTCAGGGGTAGAGCCTTAGCCACTATGTATATTTTCCTAGAATTAGGGATTGGACTAGGTGCTCTTGTATCCAGCTGGTTGTACAACAACAATCCGGAAAATTTTCAAATTGCCTTTTTGTTTTCTGCAGGGGTTGCTTTCCTCGGATTTTTGCTCTTGATTTTCATCAAAAGTGACCGAAAAAATAGCGCTGACTTAGTATCCTAGGTAGTCACTTTTCCGAGGGATGGCGAGGATGGATTTTTGTCGGCCATTGTAATAAGTGACCTTTTTACCATCAAAATAAGCCCCTTCTTCAAGCATCACGCGAACATCCTTGTTCCATTCTTTTACAAAAACCACGGCATTCAACTCAATCGCATATCCGGTATGTGCATGCATCGGGAAATCTCCTGCTCCAGGCGTATCCCCTTGATTGTCCCACATCCCAATGGTAGGTCCTGCCGAATGCCCATAGAAGCCCAGGGGATGCGTATAAATACTTCCTTTGATTCCCTCCTTATCCATCTGCACTCGAGCGGCCTTCAAAATTTGATTGCCTGTCTTTCCGATTGTAAAATTGGTGGTCAAGATATCCTGCAAGCGATTCCCCACCTTCAAGGCCTCTTGCAAATAGCTTGGAACTTCTGTTTCCCCTGCCTTAAGCACGTATGCGAATTCCTGGGTATCAGTATTCAGACGCAAATAAGTGATTCCAAAATCAATATGAAGTAGATCCCCTGGTAAAATCACTTGCTCGCTCGGGCGTATGGCAAAAGATCTAGAGGCTTCTTGAGAGTTAGGATCCGGTCTTTGAATATCTACCGTAGGGTGAAACCAGGTATCCAGCTTCATCTCCTTGATTTTCTCTCGGTAAAACCACACCACATCTTCCGTTGTCGTCACTCCTGGAGTAATCACACGATCTGAAAGCCCTTCAGCAATGATGTAATGCGCCAATTCTTGGATGTGCTTGTAGGCGGCCATTTCCGCTACAGTTCTTGTTTCCAACCAGCGTACGGCTAGCGTTTGGGCAGAAACCACTTTGGACTGCTCTTGAGCTGGAAGAATACGCATCAACTCCTCGTAATCGAAGTGTGTAAGTCCATCCGCATGCCCATAATCTTTGGAGAAGTTTAAGCCAATTTTTTTTGGATTTTTTGCTTCAATGATCTCTAGAAGCGCTTTCCACTGATCGGGTTGTGCTTCTGGGTTCCATGCCTTTTTAAAAAATTTACCTACATCGTAACGCGCCACTGCATAGGTTTCTACGGGAGCATTTGGACTTGGCTGGTACATAACCAATATGGTGCGTCTACGGGCAGCATGCCAGGTAGCAGGCAAAAGCGTCCGGATCACCGGATCCTCGTTGTACTCGCGGGAAACGACTATCCAAAAATCAATGCCCGTCTCGGTCATTATGCTAGGCAATACTTGCTGGATGCGATCTTCCAACCAGGAGTCAACCACAGCAGCCTGCTCACGAACAGAGAGTACAGCTGGCCCTTGGGCAAAAACTGGATAAAGAAAAAGAGAAAAGGCGATGGAGAGCAGTAGTCGATTCATAAATACAAAATTTTGAATCGTCAAGATACTTCTTCCCTCCTAAAAATCACAGCCGAAACTGGAAAATTAGGAAGCAGTAGGGATGTCTATCTTGGACTTAGTCTTCCTTTTGCTGAGCTGATCAAACCGATACAATAACAGGCCTGCGGTAAGCGTAAGCCCAATTAATAACCCAATCCAAATTCCTTTTTCAGCCAAACCCATCGTAAATGCAAGGAAATACCCAAGCGGAAGTCCAAGGCCCCAATAGGCTAAAAAAGTCACTACAGTGGGTACCTTGACATCTTCTAGGCCACGAAGGACGCCCAAGCCTACCACTTGGATCCCATCCGAAAGTTGGAATAATCCCGCCAAAACCAATAGCGAAGCGGCCAATGAAATGACCTGCGGATCATCAATGTACAGCGTAGGTAGAAAAAACCGGAGCACAAAAAATAGAAGGGCGCAGACAAACATAAAGGTAGCCGCCATCCCAAAGGCAACCATTCCAGCCTCCCGCATTCCTTTGAAGTCTTCTTTACCAATGTAATGGCTGACGCGAATCATCCCGGCTGTAGCCAATCCTGTTGCCATCATGTAACTGATGGAAGCCAAGTTTAAGGCAATTTGATGTCCAGCAAGTGCATTGACACTAATCCAACCCATCATGATAGCCGCTGCACTGAAAGCGGATACCTCAAAAATAAATTGAAAGCCCGTAGGAACACCTATTTTCAAAATCCGCTGGCAAAGCGTCCAATTGGGTTTGAATCGAAAAATTTGAATTTTAAAATCCCTGTAGCGCTTAGAGGTAAGCACATAGCCTCCCATCAGTACCATCATCAAAACACGTGAAATTAACGTTGCCCAGGCAGCTCCCAAAAATCC
>CAMBMU010000160.1 GCA_945868725.1 Spirosoma fluviale | reverse complement strand
AGGACCAATTGAGGTGATTGGTAGGATTTAGAATGTAATAGTAGTTGAATACACCTTCCAAGGTGCCGGTATGCAGTTCTTGGTTTTGAAGAAGACGGTAGCTATCTGCATTGGGTAATGCATAGAGGCCAACCAGTGGTTTGACCGAGGAGGTAAGGTCCAAGAAAGGATCTGAAAACTTCTTCTCCCAGTTCATCTCCATGCTGAATACCTGATCCTCGTCAGGAGCATGGTACCACTCCAGCTTTTGCTGCAGGGCATAGGGATTGCGTGAGGACAGCGTGTTGATATTTTGGGTAAAAGACCCGAAACTAGAATTGAGGAGGTTTCCATTCTGAATCTCAGAAAGCTTGCCAAAAAAGCTATATTTTAGATAGGTCTCTTCTTTGGGGGTGTAGGTGATGGCATACTTGGCCAAACCAGACTTACTTTCTACATCACTGGAAGACAAGAGTTCCTCTTTGTTGTTTTGTCCGGTATTCAAGTAGGTGCGCAGGGAAGAACTTCCCAAGCCGTTGTTTGAGGTAGAACCGATGACAAAGCCCGTATGCCTCCACTTGGAGGATGGGGTATAATTGAGGTTGAAGGCTGCTAAGTTTGTTTCTAGCGAATTGGCATTGGAGCGGGTGGCCATGGGAATTCCCAAATCCTCTCCATTGACCTGTACGCGGGATCCAGCACGAGAAGCAAGTCCTCCCATGCCTCCCGAAAATCGGAAATAATCCTGCAAGGTAAAGGGCTGCTCCCCTACATTATTCGTGCCGCCAATAAAGTTGATATTGAGTTTGGGTGCATAGTAAAAGGTATTGGCATGCGCCAAATACCGTTTCTGAGGACCTAAACCTGCGGTCAGGTCGCCAAAGACCATGTTTTTCTTCCCGTCTTTCAGTTGGATATTGAGTGCCAGGGTTTCATTGGTATCTAGGCCGCGCATGGGGCCAACTTCGTTGAAATTTTTCAATACCTGCACCCGGTCCACCGCATTCGCGGGCAGGTTTTTGGTGGCCAATTTGGTATTTCCATCCATAAACGGTTTCCCGTCGATCAGCACCTTATCCACAGTTTTTCCTTGCACCTTCACGCCACCCTCCTCATCCACCTGGAAGCCTGGGAGTTTTTCCAAGACATCTTCCAACTTCCGCTCGGTTCCAGTAGTGAAAGCATCAGTTTTGTAAGTGAGCGTATCGCCTTTCATGGTGACAGGCATCTCAGACACCACTTCTACCAATCCAAGTTGGGTATCACTTTGCTTTAGGATGACCAGCTGTGGGGTATCGGAATCCCAGGTGCTGAGCGCTTGTTCAAACTGCCGGTAGCCCACAAAAGAAACGCGAATCAGGTAGGAAGGGCCTTCGAGCAAGGTCACCTTAAACTTACCCTCGTTGTTGGAAATGCCAAACCCAGCAATTTTCTGCGTGCTTTGATTGATAGCTATCACATTGGCATAGGCAATGGGCCGATTGAGGCTGTCCAACACGAGCCCCGTCAGCGGCTTAGTTTGTGCCATGGAAAATCCAGCAAACAAGCAGAAGCAAGCGAGTAAACTTATTCTTTTGATCAATAGCATCAACAAGAAGACATGAGGTGAAGAGAGCCCGATTTTCGGCTCCCAATTAAGAAAGGCAGGAATCTAGGCCTTGGAATTAGTTTCCAATCCGTATTTGCATCGTGGCTCCAGATCCAGGCTTGCCTTGGTAGCGGTTCATCATCTGCTTCATTCCTTCTTCCTCCACCACACGAAACTCGGCTTGGGTCATTTCTTTTCCTTTGGACGGACGCTCGATAACCACAGGCTCGGCAGAAGGATTCAATTCAATTTTATCACAGATGAGTGTTCTTCCTTGATTTTGAACTTCCAAGATCAGGCCAGGAAGACCAAAGTAATATTCTGGTCCGTGGGAAACGGGAATTTCAGGTGTAAACCATACTGTAACTTGTATGGTATCTTTCACATTTTCCATTTCGGTCATTCCAGTTGAAAATTGCCTTGAATCTACAATTTTGGTGAAGCTCGCCTTTTGCGCAGTGTAATTGCCTATTTTTTTGGTTTCTTCAGAAAGTTCCCATTCAAAAGGTTCCGCCTTATCCTTAATCAAGTATTCCTTGCCCATCATCTCTTGTTCTCGAAGGTAATTTCCAGCAACATTTTTATATAATGTAGAGCCTTCACCGTTGGAAGCTACCATAAAGACTGATCCTCCAGAGGAAGCTGTAGCCGGTCCACTACCAAGGCTAGCGTCTTGCTTCCAAGTAGACTCTGTCTGGGTAAAAGACAGGGTATAGTTCTGCTCCATCTGCTTTTTGAGGGAGGCCTGAATCTGTGCCATCTGCTCTGGATTCATTTTGGTAGAGTCCATTTTAATGGAGATTTTGGAGGAAGACTTGTAATAGGCTCTACCCGTAAATCCCTGAGCAAAAGCAGCCTGCAGGCCTATCCCAAAGAAAAGAAATAATGAAAGAATTGAGATCGTACGTTTCATAGTTGTGTAATTTTTACCTAACAAAAGAAGTAAAGAGAATTCAAAGCATGCGTTAAGCAGTGTTAAAATGAATGGTTGATCCAGTTGAGTTAAGTTGAACGAAAAGGGAGGATTAAGACCCTCCCTTTTCGTTTAACACTTCAAAAAACCGAATACCCAACTTACTTGCCTCAGTAGGTCAACTTTTTCAAATAGGCAATACTTAGCGGTAAGGTCTCCAGCTCTTTCTCACTCTCGTCCTCAATAAATAGGTGCTTGATACCAATCTTATTGGCTTCTTTCAAGATCGCCACAAAGTCGAGTTCCCCCTGACCCAAGGGCACATCATTTTCAGGACCAGTCCCTCCGGTCATGTCTTTTGGAGCTCCTTTTCTAAAATCTTTGAGGTGTAGCGACACCCAGCGCTTTCCATATTTCTTCAATAATCCCGCCGGATCCCCTCCCCCAAAATGTGTCCACATGACGTCCATTTGTAAGGACACATACTTGGGGTCGGTATTTTCTACCAAGTAGTCAAACAAGGTGCCTTGGCCATAGGGCTGAAATTCGAAGCCATGCACATGGTACTTGAACGTAATTCCGTTTGCCGCTAACACCTTGCCTCCAGCGTTGAATACCTTAATTGCACGGTCAGCATCTGCCTTGGAAAACTGCCCCCTTGCATGAGGAATCCAGGCACACATCACATAGGAAGCGCCCAATGCTTTGGCACGGTCAGCAACCCCCTGAGGATCGCTCTCCAACTCCTCAAATCCCGTACCCGTGGAAGGAATACTGATCCC
>CAMBMU010000159.1 GCA_945868725.1 Spirosoma fluviale | reverse complement strand
CCGCTGTGGTTTTTTACTACAGCGGGGATTTTTAGTTAGCGTACTTTTCTGCCTAATTTTTAATTGTATTTTCTGATTATCCGCTTTTTCACCACTAACCAGAGAAAAAAAGGTTTGAGGTTCAATTAAGTGAGCTGTGGACCGTTGACAGCCTGTGGGCCGTGGTCCATGGTCTGTCAACGATTATCCGCAGTTTTAAATAGGCGAGCTGAGGTACTGGCATGGTTGCGGATAATCATATTGTATTTTTTCTAGTTTTTACTATATTTAGTTTCTGTTTTATTCCCGATCTGCGGGTTTTTTGCCTCAGAGAGGAAAAATAATTTCTCATGAAAGCAGCTATTTTTTTTGTTGTATTATTTTTCACTTCCCTTATTCTTCCTGCCCAATCGGATAAGCAGGCATACGCACCTTTTGATTGGATAAAAATTAATCCCAAGGAGTCCTATGCAGATTTTGCTTGGGACGTTTTGCCCCAGGGGATCACACAAACCATGGTAGAGTCCTTGCTGGCCTCTCCTTACATTACCAGCGAAGATCCCATTACTTTATTTTATTTCGAGGAGCAGCTTTTAGCGTTGATAACCTGTAGGTTTGAAGTATTGAAGTGGACGGGAGACCGCTGGGACAATCTGTATAAGGGAACGGGTTCGGGCTTCAACTGCCATGCACATTTTTTTGTGCGTGATGGAAAGCTGTATTCCATGGGGCGCTATGGATTTTGGAAAGGGCACAGCGAATTACTCTGGTTTGATTTTGAAGAAGGAATTTGGGAGTTTGAGCCTGTCTCTTCCCCTCCCATGAACTATGGGGGTGTGGGGATTTTTGTAGATGGAGATCGGGTGTTTTCTTTATTTGGGGAACACATCCACCAGCCATCCAATATTTTTTATCCGGCTGAAAATGGGTATGTATTTGACTTTAAAAGCCAAGCTTGGAGTTCCGTACAGTTGGATTTTCCAAGTCAAAAAAACCTGAGTTCATGGATTATGCCTGCCTTTGACTTGAAAGACTTTGGGATTCAATTGTATCAACTTGACGCCCATCTTGGGCTGCTGCTGCTTCACAAAAAAGAAAACGCCTTGTATTTTGCAAAGGCCAATGACTTTGGGAAGTTTCGATTTTTTGCGGTGGCAGTTGCGCTAGAAAATAATGCGGTATTTTTTGATAAATACGGCGACCCTACCTTTCTATTGCCACCAACAGCTCCTTTGGAAAAATTTACCAAAGTGGGAGCCATTCGCTTTAACCAGCAGACCTCGTCCTTTGGGCTAGAGGAATGGTCTTTTTCTATCCTTGCGGGCCTTTTGCTGTTGCTGGCAGTAGGTGGAGGGCTTTGGTGGAGAAAAAACCGAGTTTCAAAAAGATCTGCCGCCACTGAATCGGAACTTACTTCTGAGGAGCAGGGAACTGTAGATGGAGAAGAGGATATCGCCCGCCTTGTGGCCAAGATCCTTGCGCAACCCCTGTTGCTGGTCGATGTTCATCAGTTGGATGACTTGTTTGGGACGGCTGCCCTTGAAAGCTTGGATTACAGAAGGGTGAGGAGATCCAGGCACATCAAGGCGGTCAACCAGTATTTCCAAGGCCAGCACGGAAAAGAGTTGATTTCCCGAACCAAGTCGGAGGCGGATAAGCGGATTATTTTGTATCGGATTTCACCTTAATTTAGATATTCGTCAACAGTTGACGGACCACGGTCCACAGCCTGGTCGTTGTGTAATCGGATTTAGAATCTAAATTTTAGTGCGTTTTTGGTAGCAGACCACAATCGACTGTGGTCTGTCGACCGTTAGCTGTTGACCAATTATCCGCTTGGTAAACATTTTTCTTGAACTAGTGGCATAATTGCGGATAATCCTATTCATTTACATCTAATGAGACACTTTCTACTAATTTCCCTACTTTATTTAGTTATTGGGGCTACGCCAAGTCTTGCACAACGCCTGATGGATGGCAGCCGCCGTACGGTGGGCTACATCGAAGGGGACCGGGTGACCAATGGCTCTCGATCGACGATTGGTTACTTGGATGGGAGCCGAGTGATGGATGGATCGAGGCGGACGATAGGCTATGTAGAAGATGGCCGGGTGATGAATGGATCGAGATCTACAGTAGGGTATATCGAAAATGGCCGGGTGATGGATCAGTCTCGCCGGACGATAGGCTACATTGAAGATGGTCGGGTGATGGATGGTTCTCGGAGGACTATTGGCTATTACGAGGGGGTGCGGATCACCAATGCTGCCCTATTTTTCTTCTTTTTTTTCTACTAAAATAGTTTAGGATTTTAAAAGATCAATGTCATGAAAGAGGACCTCTCAGACTCCACGAATGAGTCCAAAAAATCAAGCTGGAAAAAATATGCCATGGAATTTTTGATGGTATTTGCAGCGATCACCTTGGGATTTTTTGCAGACAACCAGCGGGAAAAGTGGAGTGAAACAGCACGCGGGGTGCAGTATGCGCAGCGCTTGGTAGAGGACTTGGACTTGGATAGTATCCGGATGGAAGAGGTGAAGGCCAACTATGCCTTAAAAGAACCGCAGATCAACACCTTGATTCCACTAATGCAGACAGACCTTGAAGAGAAGCCGTTTTTAGACAGTTTGTTTGCCTATTTCATCCTACAAACTTCGAGTTCCTTGGTTTCAGGAATCAGTTTTGTAGAAAACTTGGCTACGCGAGACGAGTTAAAGTCGGGAAATATGAGGCTGATCCGTTCGGACAGCATTGTTCGGCACCTGTCGGTGTATGCACGGAAGGAGCAGATTTTTTTGCGCAACCAAGCCCTCTACCGCGAAAAGCGGTATGAATTATCGGGTCTTATTGAGGAGGTGTATGACATGCCTCGTCTCAGCTTGGATAAGTTGCAGGGGAAAAAGCCAGAACCCCATTTGCTTCCTGTAGATCCCAAGCAGTTGCGCAAGGTGTACAATGCCGTGGCCAATCTCCAAGGAGTGCTTAATCTACTAGAATCCACTGTGGAGAGCATTGCCGAGGAGCGTCGATTGTTGAGAAAGTTGCTGATTGAATATATTGAGGAAAAGGGGTAGGGTAATTCTAATTTAGGACGGGGCAGGCGACCACAGTTCAGGATGTTATCACAAAATGATCTACTTCATCTGCTTGAGAAAGAAAAAAAGAATTGCGCCCCGCAATTCTGCGGGGCAGGCTGCGAAGACGCGAAGGCGCAAAGAGCCTGTCCGCCGTGGCGGGTAGGTAGGCTAGTTTTCCCCAATCTTCATTCTTCACTCAGCGTTGGGCATTCGA
>CAMBMU010000158.1 GCA_945868725.1 Spirosoma fluviale | reverse complement strand
GAACTCAAAGAAAGCCTGAAAAACCAAGGGCAGATCTCACTATTTCCAACCTAGGGGCTTACTTTTCAATTCAATTAAAAAAAGTGCTCAAAATTTATCAATTCAAACAATTCGCACCTAAGATAGAATTTAGTCGGACACTAGTGATTCAAAATCAAACACTAGTCGAAAAAATCAATCGTTACACGTCTGCAAAAGAAAAACTTGAACAGGTTCAAATTGTACGAGATATGAATTCGATTCCATTCAAGGAAGCTATTGGCAAGGTATTTTATGGAAAAAAGTTAGCTTTTTTGTTTGATCCAATAAAGTTTAAAGTACGTCCCTATTCCCTTGGTGAACCAAGCTATGATCCTCCGCTTAGGGGTACAGATCAAGACTTGGAAGATTATTTCTTCTGGGCATCAAATGATATACTTATCGAGCGGAATACGCGTACGATGTTAGAAATTTTGAGGGCGTCAGCCAAGGACTTGATTTATGAACTGGAAAAGGAAATCCAAAATACTGGCAGCTAATCCGTGAAAACTCGGGTATCCTTTTCTTCTACTGCCAACTTATCATCTATTTCATCCTTCAAAATCAATCCACTTTTATTTTTTCTTTTAATGATTAGCTGGGGCTGTGCCACGATGCGTACAGGCGAAAGCTGGAAAATGAAAGCAAAAGATTAAACAGCTGGCCTAACCCTTCTTTGGGAACTTTCTGCAGGGCAAAAGCCAAGAATCCGAAAAGAAAAAGGGGTGGTGATGCTTTTTCTTGCAAGCACTGCCCAATATACCCTGGGTGACAAACCCAATGGACCGCTTGCTGTAGCCCATCTTCTTATTCCCTTAGAAAACCATCTTGGCACAGTGCGCACCGTTGTTTCTAAAAAATAAGCGCTTTATGGCGCCCTTGCACAATTGGATTTTCCTATTCAAAATGGGGAGGTGGCCTTAACACTCCTTCCAGACCAGGATTCTGTTCAAGTAGATGGGTCCGTCCAATTTTCCAGAGGTAAGCTGTCCTTTTCTGGAAAGGCAGTTTCGCAAAAAGGAAATTTGGTGGATTTACCGCTGAACACACTCGTAGGCAAGCACTTGGATCGAAACTACCTCAGTGGGCCGGAAAGCTATCGTCCGCTCGCCATGTCAAAAATCAAAGTCAATTCGGAGGGAGATAATTGGATTTCAACCTTCGGATTGACCAGTCCTCCAGATCGCATTTGGGTAAATGTAGATTTCCTTGTATATTTTACTTACCAACAAGAAGTACCAATCCCAACTGATTGAGCTTTAATGGAGGAGTTTTTTTGTGAAGAGCCCTTCATTTTCCACGGATGAAACACCTTTATTTATTTGTAGCATGAGAAAACAACTCTTTTTCCTCCTCCTATTCTTTTCGCCCAGCCTCCTATTTGCGCAGCATGGAGCCAAGCAATCCAAGGTAAGTGCAGCCACCCTAGATGCCTTCGAAGCGGAGGTGGTTAAAGAAATCCAAGAACAGAAAATGGCAGGCGCTGCCTACTTGATTTATCATCAAGGGAAAGTGCAACGAATGAAAGCTTTTGGGGAAGCTGATAAGGCATCTCACAAACCCATGGAAACCAATTCCCTTTTTCGTTTGGCTTCCATGACCAAGCCCATTGCTACGTTAGCGCTGCTTTTGTTGCAGGAAGATGGACTGCTAAATATGAACGATAGGTTGGACACCTACCTACCAGCCTTTGCCAATCCTAAAGTGCTCGTAAAGCAAGACACCTTATTGGGAGTTCCGATTTTACAGACAGAGGCGGCCAAAAGTCCAATTTTACTCCAGCATTTGCTTACACATAGGGCGGGATTTGCAAGCAATAGCCCATGGGGAAATACTCTGGTAGGTTTGTATTTAGCTACCTACCCCGATGTAAATGCGCATGATTTGACTCATTTTTCAGATCAATTGGCCAAATTACCACTGAGTCACGAGCCAGGTGAAGGTTGGATCTATGGGCCATCCATCAATGTGGCCTCGCGGGTCGTGGAGGTGGTTTCAGGGATTCCATTCCAGGATTTTGTTCAGCAGCGGATCCTAGATCCATTGGGCATGAAGTCTACTATGTTTTTTTTGGAGGAGTCAGATGCGGAGCGACTAACCACCCTCTACACTCCTGATGACCAAGCGGGTCTACGAGTGATGGATCCGGGAACTGTTTCTAGTAAGCTGATTTCAGGCCCCAAAGTCTTTTACAGTGGTTCTGGCGGATTGGTTTCTACCTTGGAGGATTACCTTACTTTCTGCGTCATGATCCTGAATGATGGCAAGCATCAAGGCAAACAGATTGCCAAACCCGAGACCATCGCTTTGATGAAAACAGATCAAGTGCCCCTAAATATTAATGCGCATTATTTTGATGAAGGGGGACAGTTGGCTGAGGGCTTTACCTTTGGCTACCAGATAGTCCGAAAAGAAACCAGTAAAACACTGAAACGAAAAGGGACGATTGCTTGGAGCGGGGCCACGGGACCCATTTTTTTCATTGATCCAAAAGAGGAGCTGATTGGAATTTACATGTTTCAAACCCAGCCTGGAGGTCAAGTGGGGACCAGGAAAACATTTCCAGACTGGATGATTAAAGCCCTTCGGCCTGAATAAAAATCTCCAAGCATACCTTATGCTGTTATTGATGCTCCATTAGGTTGTTTTTAGAATAAAGACTAGCTTAGGAAGCCTAATACGCAGCATTAACTAGCTTATGATTGTACGAGAGTTTCAGGATACCATACCTGGAGTACTAGATAAAATCACCAAACTTGCCCGGATTTTGGGTAAGGATTATAGGGTATTCAACTCTTCAGACAATTTTGCAGAGATAGGGCTGGAGTTTGAGAGTCCACGCAAGGAGAGCAATATGCTCTTAATACAGGTCATTCTCGTGGAGGAGGGGGTACAAATTACCTGCTCCCCATGGATCAAGTCCTGGAAAGGATCCCGCATCGGGGTTCCTAACCTAGCCCAGGATGAGGCGATGGAATACATCCAAACCGTATTTATTCCACGCTTGGAGGATATGTATCTCAATGAAAAACCTCAGCCAGTAGCACCAAGAAATCAGAATGAAACTTTAGTTAAATCTCAACTAAAAATACAAAACCTATTTGCATCATTTTATGCTAATTTAGGTGTCATTGGACTTTCGGTATTTTTTATATTTTTGGTTTTCTTTTTACCGAGTAACAGAGCCAAAAAGCTTCCCGCTGAATTTGAGTCCCCGCAAAATCAAGAAATATCCGCTTGTTTTTGTCAGAAATCATGGGAGAAAGCACCAGAAGTTACTGCCA
>CAMBMU010000157.1 GCA_945868725.1 Spirosoma fluviale | reverse complement strand
GATGTAGCCAGCTTGATGCGCTGGTATTCGCCCCCTGAAAGACTGGAGGTAAGGCGGTTGAGGGTCAAGTACCCCAGTCCTACTTGGTGCATAAACTCCAATCGGCTGCTGATCTCTTTCAGGAGTCGGTTGGCTAATTTGGTTTCGTGTGCAGAAAGCAGGATTGTCTGGATAAAGTGGAGCGCATCCTCAATGGGCATCAACACCAGGTCGGTGATGGACTTTCCGGCGATTTTTACGTAGGAGGCATCTTTCCGCAGGCGTGTGCCGCGGCAATCAGGACAGGCCGTGCGGCCGCGGAATCGGGATAGCATGACCCGATATTGGATTTTGTAGGTCTTGGACTCGAGGTCTTCAAAAAATTCATTTAGTCCTCGGAAATACGCATTACCTGTCCAAATAAGCTCTTTTTCCTTTTCCGTGAGGTCTTGGTAAGCGCGGTGGATGGGAAAATTAAAGTCGATGCCTTTTTTTAGCAGCGGTTCCAGCCAGCCTTTCCCACTTTCTCCTCTCCAAGGGGCAATGGCTCCCTCGTATACCGAAAGTTCCTTATCGGGGATGACTAGATCTCGGTCGATGCCCAAAACGGTTCCAAAGCCTTCGCAGCGCTTGCAGGCCCCATAGGGGTTGTTGAAGGAAAAGAAATTGACGGAGGGGAGTTCAAAGGTCATCCCATCCAGTTCAAATCGGTCTGAAAAAGTACGAGTTTCTAGTTCTGGAAGGGTGATCTTGCAGGTACCATGGCCCTCAAACAAGGCGGTTTGGATGGAGTCAGAAAGGCGAAATTGGTTGTCTTCGTCTTCTTTTTGGACCGTCAAGCGATCAATCAGAATTTCATAGTTTCCTTTCTCGATTTTCCCTCGTTCCAACAGCTCTTCCAACAGCAAAACTTCTCCATTCTTCAGCACGCGGGTGTATCCTTTCTGAAGCAGTAGCTCCAGCTCTTTATCTAGTTTCCGATCTCTAGAGGGTTGCAGCGGACAGGAAACCATCACTTTGGATCCTTCTTTGAAGGAATGCACAAAATCTACAATGTCGCTGACGGTATGGTGCTTAACTTCTTTTCCGGAAATGGGAGAGTAGGTTTTGCCTACGCGTGCAAAAAAGAGTTTTAGGTAATCGTAGATTTCGGTGGTGGTGCCTACCGTGGAGCGAGGATTTTTGGTGCTTGCCTTTTGCTGGATCGCAATAGCGGGAGAGACACCCTTGATGTACTCCACCTCGGGCTTTTCCATTCTGCCAAGAAATTGCCGTGCATAGGAGCTCAAACTTTCCACATACATGCGTTGCCCCTCGGCAAAAAGGGTATCAAAGGCCAAGGAGGACTTCCCCGATCCAGACAAACCGGTGATGACCACAAAAGTATTTCTCGGGATGGCCACACTCAAGTGCTTCAGGTTGTTGACCTGGGCATTTTTAATCAAAATAAAGTCCCTCGGATCGAGAGAATCAATGTCTTGGGTGTGCGGGGTACTAGGCAACATCATAGGGTGCAATTTAGCAATCAAACCTGGCAACTGCAGGAAAAGTTACTTCTTTGCCACAAATTTGAGGGGAAGGAACTTAAATTAACCGATGGCTTAGGTTTTAGCTCTCAAATTTATCCTTTTCTTCGCATCATGGATTTTGAATTTCTCCGTACGGGCTTGGCAGAAGGGCTGCAGCAACTCAGTTGGCTGGAGGCTTTAGCGGTGTTTATGGGAATCCTATCCGTTTATTTTTCTACGAAGCAGCACATTTGGGTCTACCCAACGGGCATCATTTCGGTGCTGATCTATGTGTGGATTTGCTTTGACTATGGGCTCTACGCAGATATGGGAATCAATGCCTACTATTTTGGGATGTCTATCTATGGCTGGTACCTATGGAATACCCCAAAAAAAGACGGAGAGTCCTTAGCCGTCACTTGGCTTGATGGAAAGGGCTGGCTCCTGTCCTTGGCCATTTTTGCGGTTTCTTTTACTTTATTGGTATGGGTTTTACTTGAGTTTACGGACAGTACAGTTCCCTATTGGGACTCCTTCACCACTGCTTCGGCCTTTGTGGCGATGTGGCTGATGGCGAAGAAAAAGGTGGAGAACTGGATTTTTTGGATTTTGACGGACCTGGTGTCTATTCCACTCTATTTTCATAAAGGGCTTTTGTTAACTTCCTTTCAGTACCTTTTTTTTACTGGCCTCGCCATTGCAGGTCTCCTGACTTGGATCAAAGCTTTCAAGACCCATGAGCAGGCCTAAGCGAATTTTGATTTTGGGCCCTGAGTCCACGGGCAAGAGCACCTTGGCCGAGAAGTTGGCCAAGCACTTCGAGGAGCCTTGGGTACCTGAAGTGGCCAGAGGGTATTTGGAAAAGCTAGACCGACCCTATGCCTACGAAGACCTGCTTCAAATTGGCAAGCAACAAATGCGGACGGAGGATGAAATGGCGATGCAAGCGAATAACTACCTCTTCTGTGACACCGACCTTCGCGTGATACAGGTCTGGTGCCAACACCGCTATGGGAAAGTAGACCCTTGGGTGCTGGAGGAAATCGCTCGACGAACCTACGACCTAATTCTTCTTTGTGCTTCCGATCTTCCTTGGCAGGCAGACCCGCTCCGAGAGCATCCCGAAATCGAAATGCGGCAGCAATTTTTTGAAATCTACAAGCAACTAAGCCAAGCGAGTGGAATTCCTTGGATGCTTGTTTCCGGAGATACTGCTAAAAGGCTGAGCACTGGCATCCGGGCGGTAGGGTCTTTGAAAAAAGAATAAAATCGCACTACCCGCTTGGGGATAACCTTTTATTTTTCCAATGAATGTTTGGTGATAAATCGGAAGGTTGCCTCAAAGGCTTTGACCCAGTTTTGGTGAAGTAAAAAAGCATGCACCTCATCCGGGAAGACCAGTTGCTCTACTTCCACCCCCTGCTTCCGCAACACTTCTGCAAGCTCCACGCTTTCGGAAAAGAGTACGTTGCGGTCGTCATCGCCGTGGATAAGAAGGACTGGATCTTTCCAGTTCTTTACATGAGACATAGGAGAAGATCGGAAAGCTAAATCAGCCATTTCTGGAAATTTCTCAGGCGCATACCATGGGGCAAAAACAGGGATATCCTTGTTCCAATTGTGGACTCCATGGATGTCAACGCCTACGTGGAACTTTTCAGGGGCTTGAGTTAGTGCATGAGCGGTCAAGTATCCTCCATAGCTTCCTCCCCATGGGGCAATTCTGCCAGCATCCACATCTGTTCTGGAACCCAAATAGTCTGCTGCCGCCAAGACATCCTGTACCTCACTAGCTCCTCCTGCTCCGAAGTTTTTCTCTTCCCTAAAATCCATTCCATAGCCGATGCCACTTCGGTAATTGAGCGTCAAGGCAATGTAGCCCTGGGATGCAAAATACTGTTGGGCGCCATAAGTGTGGGAATAGTACAAGCCATAGTTGTAGCCCAAAAGCATCTGCCTGCGGCTACC
>CAMBMU010000156.1 GCA_945868725.1 Spirosoma fluviale | reverse complement strand
GAGAAGACCATCGACCGAGCGCTTTATGAGGTATTTACGATCTACATCTATCCGGGGGATTGGTACCATTTGACTCCTTCTGGGGAGAAAATTGCAGTGGATCTCAATGATTTTAGCCTGCAGCTAGGCGATAAAAAAATCACTTTTGACGGGGTGTTTACCATCCTGCATGGCTCTCCAGGCGAAGACGGCAAGCTTGCGGGCTACTTTGACCTGCTTGGGATCCCCTACACCACTTGCGATCAGTTGACCTCGGCCATCACCATGAACAAGGGCTATACCAAGGCCATTGTGCAGACGATCCCCGAATTGCAGGTGGCCCGTTCGATGCAGCTATTTGAGCAGGAACCAACGGCTGCAGCAAGAATCCAAGAAGAGCTTCAATTGCCGCTATTTATAAAGCCCAACAATGGTGGAAGTTCCATCGGCATGACCAAGGTGAAGACCTGGGAAGAGTTGTCCGATGCTTTGGACAAGGCCTTTGCAGAAGACTCCCAGGTGCTCGTGGAAGAGTTTGTGTCTGGAAGGGAGTTTTCGGTCGGAGTTTTCAAAGAAAAAGGGCAGATTACTGTCTTACCTGCCACGGAAATTGTGAGTAGCCGAGAGTTTTTTGATTACGAAGCGAAGTACGTACCTGGTGTGTGTGAGGAGATCACCCCAGGACGTATGAATTCGGAAGAGGTGGCACGCGTGGAGCGCATTTCAAAAAAGGTCTATGCGGTACTCAACTGCAAGGGGGCTGTCCGGATCGACTATTTTCTCCAGGAAGATACGGGAGCCTTTTACTTTATTGAGATCAACACGGTACCGGGACAAACTGAAACCAGCTTAATTTCGCAGCAGGTGCGGGCGACCGGGATGGAAATACGCGATTTTTATACCCTCCTGATTGAAGAGATGTTTGCTGCTGCCAGCAAGAAGTAATTTGAGCAAGATTTGCTTTTCCTTCCAAGAAAGGGGGCATTTTTTACAATAAGTTCTATTTTTGTGAAAGAAAGCGATTGCGAATGATTCAAAAATTATTTCCACTGGACAAAAACTACATCCTTCGGCAGGCCCAAACGGTCATGGAAGAGGAGCTGTTGGATCAGATGGTGGTTGAATTAAAAGCGTCGTACACCCAGCTCTACAATCCCTTGCAGCTGATGGATCAAACTTATCGTTCGATTTTGGAGCAGAATGAGTTTCCTCGCGAGCGGATCCGATTGATTTACAGACAACTTTGCGGGGTATATCGCTATCGTCATGGAGACAATCAGCTGGAGCTTCTATTTGATGGGCGTACCCATATCGAAAAATTTCAGCAGGATTGGACGGCTGCTTTGCTGTCCTATGTGCGGCAACTGGGACAGCACGAACCTTATGTAAAGACCCTACTTCGGATGACGGTATTGCATGATACCGAATCCCGTGCCGAATGGGCGGAGAACCATTGCAAGGCCTTTATAAACCAATTTTTTGAGCTGAAAGTCATCAAAAGACAAGGCGAACTTCTTCTGAAGGTTTCCTAATTCTCGATTTACAATCAAGAGGGTAGCCCTTAAAAATTAGGGCTTAGCAGGTATTTGCTGTAGAATTCATCGATTACTTTGATTGCTTCCGTAGCGGTATCGACCACACAAAACAGGTCTAGATCGGATTCACTGATGTAGTGTAGGTCCTCTTGCAGTAGTCTAATTTTGATCCAATCCACCAATCCTCCCCAGTAGTCTTTGCCAACCAATACGATCGGAAAACGACCAATTTTGTTGGTTTGAATAAGGGTGAGCGCTTCAAAAAACTCATCCAGTGTACCAAAACCGCCAGGGAGGACGACAAATCCCTGGGAGTAGCGAACAAACATCACTTTGCGAACAAAGAAGTAGTCAAAGTTGAGTAGTTTGTCGCGGTCGATGTATACGTTGTTAAACTGTTCGAATGGGAGTTGGATGTTGAGTCCTACGGACTTTCCTCCTTCTGAGTGGGCGCCCTTATTTCCTGCTTCCATGATGCCTGGACCTCCACCCGTGATGACCCCATAGCCATGGCGAACGAGCTTGGCGGCGATTTCTTCGGCAACTTTGTAGTATTTGTGGTCTCTTGGAGTTCGGGCGGAACCAAAAATGGTGACACAGGGGCCAATTTTGGCGAGCTTATCAAAGCCTTCTACAAACTCCGACATCACCTTAAAAATGGCCCAAGAGTCAGCGCTTTTTATTTCATTCCAATCTCGTTCCTTAAAGGCATTTCGGATGCGGTCTTCGGAATTTTTATCTTCTAGTTCACTCATTTGGACAGTTATTTTGGTTCAAGAATACGATTCTAGCCAGCTAAAGATCAAAAATTGCAAAAAAATCTCGTTAACTAGCTGATATTCAGTGAAAAAAAATCAGTATATAATCAGTGTCAAATACCCGAAAGGCCTGCTAATTTTGTGTGTTAACTCGATCTAGATGAATCTTTTTGAAAAGTCGCAAGCTGTTGAAGCCCTGTTTGGGGAGCTGGAGGAGCAATCCAAGCAATTCCATGCAGAAGCGGGAATGGGATGCCTTTCGGGATGTGGCTTTTGTTGTTCCAATCCAGAGGTTCCTGCATCTGCCTTGGAATTTTTGCCATTAGCCTTCGATTTGCATGAAAAAGGGCTGGCGGAGGAGCTTGCTTCCCAACTTGCAGCAGACAAATCCATGGGGGTTTGTGTCGTCTATCGAGCGCAGTCAGCGGATTTGAGCAAGGGCTTTTGTGGCAATTATTCAAAAAGGGGCTTGATTTGCCGTGTATTTGGGGCGTCTGCTCGAAAAAATAACAAGACCAATTTGAAAGAATTGATCACCTGTAAATTGCTCAAAGCAGAACGGCCAGAAGCCTTCCAAGAAGTGACTGCGCGGATCAATGCAGATCTGGATATTCCGTTGGCGCCTGCCTACTACACGCGTCTCAAAGATGTAGACGAAGCGCTTACGGCATTGCAGCCCATAAATGAAGCGATTTTGTTGGCCTTGGAGCTTGTGTTGCGCTATCGATTTTACGAGGAAGAGGAGAAAGCGGGCTAAGCGGTTTTTGGGCGTCGCTTTTTTAAGTATATTCGGTGATTCATAGGAGGACTTTCCTCACAAAAAACTTTCGGTATGGTGAATTTTACTGAGATTATTCAAACCATCAAATCTCTGGTTGAAACTAGAATTGAACTAGTCAAGTCAGACATCCAAGACCAATTGGTGGGGATCCTTTCTCGACTGATTTTACTGATTCTCATTGGGTCAATCCTCTTGGTATCGGGATTATTTCTTTCCTTATCCTTAGCTTTTTACATCAGTCAAGTGACTCAAAGCCCTTATCTTGGATTCTTGGTTGTGGCGCTTTGCTATTTAGTTGTAGTGGTATTTCTATACTTCACAAAGGATTCACAAGGGTTTCAGCAGCAGTTTAACGCATTTTTGAAAAAGTCTTTTTTCAATTCACCTTCCCGAAAAAACTCCAATGAGTAAAGAACTTGAGCAAAAATCAGCAGCATTGGAGCAGACCTTGGAAAAGCAATTGAGCGTCTTCAAAAAGGGGTCTGAAGACTGGGTCAAAGTAGGTGCTGTAGTGGCAGTAGG
>CAMBMU010000155.1 GCA_945868725.1 Spirosoma fluviale | reverse complement strand
GTTGTGCTTTGTTCTCTGGCTTCAATAGGGTGGCTACTGTGCCTGCAGGAAGTTTGGCAAAGGCAGCATTGGTAGGTGCAAATACCGTGAAGGGTCCTGCGCTCTTTAATGTGCCTACTAGATCAGCAGCAACGACAGCGGCAACTAAGTTGCTGTGGTCAGCAGATCCGATAGCGATATCGGCAATGTCTTTTCCTTGGCTAAATACATTGGCAGATAGCAACAAGGCGAAGAATAGAATGGATAATTTTTTCATTTTTTTTTAGTTTTTATATTGTCCTAACTCCCCATCTTCCGCTTTTGTTTAAAATGCCAAGTGGAAGACGGTTTGCGGGGGACAGGGGCCATATGCTTGTAGAAATAGTGTGTTCTATTTTTTTTGTTAGGTATTTAGTGGAAGAAAAAAGTTTAGTTTAAAACCCTGACACTTTTTAACAATCTTGTTTATCCTGAAAACACCTTGTAAACTGTAATAAAAACTATCCATCATGAAAACCTCCCTGCGATTTATCCTGTTATTTTTTGCAATCCTGCAGACGGCTACCCTTGCTGCACAGGAGCGATACACCCTGAAAGCAGGGGATCCCAATGGCATTAGTAAATGGTACATGGGGCGCCAAATTGCCCAAGTCATGAGCCATTATGGAATTGGCTGGTTGGAGCGAGAAGAAAGGGAGCAGGAAGAAAATACGACGCAGTTATTAAAAAATCTTGCCGTACAACCCGGCATGTCCATTGCAGACATTGGTGCTGGAAGTGGCTACCACAGCACGCTACTATCCAAAATGGTGGGCAACGGAAAAGTGTATGCGGTGGATGTGGAACCGGAAATGATTGCATACTTGAATGATCGAATCAAACGGGAAGGGAAAAAGAATATCATTCCAGTTTTGGGTACAGAAAAAAAAGTATCCTTGCCTGCAAATAGCATGGACATGATGCTACTGGTGGATGTATACCATGAATTTTCTTATCCTTACGAGATGGCGCTCTCCATGTTGGAAGCGCTCAAGCCTGGTGGTAAGTTGGTTTTGGTGGAGTTCAGGGCTGAAGACCCGAATGTACCAATCAAAGCCATCCACAAAATGAGCCAGCAACAGGCGGTGAAAGAGTTTAAGGCGGCCGGCTTTACCTTTGAAAAAAATATCAGCAACCTACCCTGGCAACATTGCCTGATTTTCAGAAAACCGAAAAATTAAATCGGGGGGGCGAAATTTTTTCTTGATTCTAGATGGATTAATGACAGCCTATGTAAGGCAAGGTCACTTAGAAAAGAACCAGTCCTCTGTGGGGTTCTGTAATTTCCACCCCTATAATTGTTGGCATTTGATGGTTTGGTAGTATAATCTGCCACAAATTTCGATTAGATTTATTTCAAATCAGAACGAAATCCTGTAACAAAAATATACCAAATATGTTACAAGTAAATAATCCATATTGTAACAAATAAATGCTAAATTTGTTACAAAAAAATTGAAAAATGAGTGTAGAAGATAAAATAGAAGCACGTATAAAAGTCTTCCCAAAAGGAGAGTTGTTGCTTCCTGCTGATTTCAGTGACTTGGGATCATCTGAAGCGGTAAGACTATCACTTTTTAGATTAGAGAAACAAGGCGTACTAAGCCGAGTTGCACAGGGTATTTATGTCCGCCCAAAAGAAAGTAGTTTGATTGGAAAGCTTGTGCCCTCAGCTGAAGAAGTGGCAGAAGCTATTGCCAGAAGAGATCGAATAAGAACTGTGCCCACTGGAAGCTATGCATTGAATGCTTTGGGACTAAGTACACAAGTTCCGATGAATATCGTCCTGCTCACGGATGGCTCACCAAGAGAACTCAAAGTAGGAAAGCGTACCATCAGGTTTAAAAAGACGACTCCCAAAAACCTTTTGGCAAAAGGTAAAATTAGCCGCTTGGTAATCCAGGCGATGAAGGAAATTGGAAATGGTAAAATAACTATTGGAGAAGAGCAAAAAATAGTAGCCTTGCTAAAAAAAGAAGACGAGAAAGATCTCAAACACGACCTAGCCTTAGCTCCGGTATGGATTCAAAAAATAATGAAAAAAGGATTGAAAGATGGCGAAAATTGATTTCTACGCTGTAGATAAGACAGAGAAAGTAGCTATTTTCAATGCCATTGCTACAGCAAAGGGAATGACACCCTTTGCTGTAGAGAAAGATTGGTGGGTAAGCCGGACGCTGGAAATCATCTTTCAAATGGATATAGCGCAACACTTGGTGTTTAAAGGCGGCACTTCACTAAGCAAAGCCTGGAAACTCATCAATAGATTTTCGGAAGATATTGACTTGGCCATTGATAAAGCCTTTTTTGAAGGCTATGAAGGAGATATTTCAAAAACACAAATTACCAAGCTGAGAAAAGTAGCCGGAGCCTATACCACAGGAACTTTCTTTGAGGAATTGCAAAATGAGTTTAGCGAAAAAGGCTTTAAAGCCCTTTCCTTCAAAGTAATCGATAGCAAAGACAGTGACCAAGACCCAAGAATTATTGAAATTTTTTATCCGAATGTCATTACTCCAAATTCTCAATATCTTCTGCCAAAAGTACAGTTAGAAATAAGTTGCCGTTCCCTGAGAGAGCCCTTTACTGTTCAAACATTTGGTTCTTTAGTAGACGAGTTTTTTGCAGGTGAAAATTTTGTAGAACCTCTTTTTAAAGTGCCCACAGTAAATCCAGAACGTACAGTATTAGAAAAGCTATTTTTATTGCATGAAGAATTTCACCGCCCGGCAGACAAAATGCGAGTGGATAGGCTAAGCCGCCATCTTTACGACATTTATCAATTAACTCAAGCAGGAATTGTAGCAAAGGCAATCAGTGATAAAGAATTATACGAAACCATAGTTGCCCACCGCCACAAGTTTTCCAGAGTTGGGGATGTAGATTATGATAATCATAATCCAAAAACACTTAACCCCATTCCTCCAGTGGAGGTAATAGCCGATTGGGAATCTGATTATGTCAAAATGAAAGAAGAGATGATCTACGAAGAGAGAAAGCCCACTTTTGAAGATTTGATTACTAATTTGGAAGGTTTAATGGCCCAGCTTCATGCACTGAGTTGGACATTTGAACTTGATTTTTCCAATCCTGATCACCACTAGCATGGACATGATGCTTCTGGTGGATGTATACCATGAATTTTCTTTTCCTTTCGAGATGATTCGATCCATGTTGGAAGCGCTCAAGCCCGGGGGCAAGTTGGTTTTGGTGGAGTTCAGGGCTGAAGACCCGAATGTACCAATCAAAGCCATCCACAAAATGAGCCAGCAACAGGCGGTGAAAGAGTTCAAGGCGGCCGGCTTTTCATTTGAAAAAAATATCAGCAACCTACCCTGGCAACATTGCCTGATTTTCAGGAAACCAAAAAATTAAATGGAGGGACAAATTTTAACTTAATCCTGTTTTAGTCACTGATTTCTAGATCTGATCTCATAATGGTAATAATTACTTTGCTATAACCCGATTCAGGGTCAACGTCGGTATACTCAAGGTAGACCAGTTTAGCTGCGTTTTTGTAAACGATGTACCCATATTCTTCCGACTCGATTTTGTCCTTCTTCATGCCAGTGATTGTTTTTTCAATAGCGGCTACGATATTTTCTGCCTTGTCAGCGTGATCACCAAACAGGGTGAAGGTGTAGACATAGCCTTGAACTGG
>CAMBMU010000154.1 GCA_945868725.1 Spirosoma fluviale | reverse complement strand
GAAGTTACTGTAAAATGGGTATTTACGATCTTATTCAAATTGACGTAGGCGGTATTTCTATCTGTGAAAAGCACAACATCTCCATCTGTATTTCTTTTGATAAACTGATTTACATTTTCACTGTCAGCTTTAGTCAATACTTCCATTTTATAATAGCCGCAAACCCTGCTTACTTTCCCAGATTCGGGGTTTTCTAATGGTATAGATTCTGCCGCAATACCAACTAGAGCCTGGCGCTGGCTTCCTTTCCCACGTTTTAGTTGGCTTTTAATCTGCTTTTTAGTAGCCACTTCTACAAAGCCTTCATCATATTCCACCATATCCTTGAGCAGGTACAAACTATCCCTTCGTCCCATTACTGACCTGATCTTATGCATCAACTTAAAGGCTGTTTCATATCTACTAAGCCCTAACTGGCGCTGAAATTCCAAACAAGAAAAGCCCTTTTTGGTCGCTGAGACAAACATAAATGCCAACATCCAAGTCTGTAAAGGTAATTTGCTGTTTTCCATTATCGTCCCACTTTTGAGTGAACTTCTCCTCCGGCAATGTCTACACTCGAAAAACTTTGCTCCACTGAACCAATAGTGATGTGTCACTTTTTCGCATTTTTTACAGTAAATACCAGACTTCTCTCGATAAGATTTAATTGAGAGCTCACAAGACTCCTCATCTGGAAATTCGTTTAGAAAGTGGATTAATTTCATGTTCTCAGGCGTTTAAACCAAAGAAAAGAGTACTTTTCCACTTGACAAAACTATTGACACAAACTGTCATTTGGCGACGTGCAAACTAACGAATACACACAAAAATTATAATCAAATATTTAAAAAACAAATTTTAAATTATTTATTTTATGACTATTCGGAATGTTGCACGTACGGATAAACTGAGGCAATAAACAATCTATCAAAGAGTTTATCGCCAAAATATCTTCGGTTGAGCTTATACGCAAACTCATTCAAGTAACTCTGGAGGTGCTTTTCACTGACCATGTGGTAAATTCCCAATAGATTCCTTTTCAGGTTACTAATGGCTGTATGTACCCAATTTAAATCTCCATTGGCAGATTCATAGGACGATTTAACTTTGATATGGTTCTCTACCATCTTTTCAAGATTCACATAGGCAGGGTTTTTATCGGTAAACAGAACTGATTTGGGGTCTATTGACTCTTTTACAAATACTTCCACCGATTCCCTGGTCACATCTCCAAGCACTTTCAATTTGAAAAAACCACAATGGCGTCCCTTCTTTCCTGAAAGAGGATCTTCCAGCGGGGTTGATTCCGAAGCCACGGCCACTATTGCCTGCTTCTGACTTCCCTTTCCACGTTTTAGCCGATCTTGAACCATCCTTTTTGTCGCTTTTTCCACATAAGCCTCATCGTACTCAACCATACCATTAAGCAGGTATAAATCGTCCCTTTTCCCCATTACTGTCCTGATTTTATGCATCAGATTGAAAGCAGTCTCATATCTCTTCAAGCCCAGTTGTCTCTGAAATTCAAGGCAAGAAAAGCCTTTTTTGGTAGCAGACATCAATAAAAGAGCGGTAAACCATGTATGTAAAGACAGATTACTTGATTCCATTACCGTCCCGGCTTTGAGCGAAGTCCTTCTTCTGCATTTACTGCACTCAAAAAACTTACTCGCACTAAACCAGTATTGTTTTGAGAAGCCAGAGCAGGTTTTACAATAAATCCCCGTGGTTTCTCTGTGGCCTTTCAAATAGATTTCACAGCTTTCCTCGTCTGGAAAATGGGTAATAAATTCAATGATATTCATGGCTTTGCGTATTTTTAAACCAAGAAACATCAATTCACTGAACTATCGAACTAATTGACACAGGCTGTCTTAGAAAATTTGGGCACGTGTAAGATTCCGAAGACTCATTTTAGATTTTGTAACATTTATTTTTCGGTCCGCCCCGGTGGACTTGTCTGCGCCTTTTTCTTCTTCAATCCGCGTGAAACAAAAAATCCGTTACTTGTTCGACCCGCCGCTAGGGGTCGGGACTCCTTATTCACATTCATATCCACCATGGGCTTCACCCATGGCTATTCATAGTTGGATCCGCTTTCACGGATCTCTTTGGAAAGAATCAATGTATTTTTAAAAGTAAAAATTAAATGACCCGCCGCGGCGGGTCGAATCTCTAATAGCCCTAGGTGAAACCTAGGGAATACAAATCACGAAAGATAAGTCCCAATACACCCCGGCGCACAGGTCCGCCGAGGCGGATTGAACCATTAACGCTATTTTTTTATTCTCGCAAAGGCGGTAAGCCGCAAAAAATCCGCCACGGCGGACTAGTCTGCGCGTTTTTTCCTTTCAATTCACGTAAAACAAAAAAAATCCGCTCTGCAGCGGATTTAGAAAATCATTTAATTAATAAAGTTATGGCGCGCAAAGAAGCAAAGGCGCAAAGAATCAGCAGGCCTTTTCCTTTAAGATCCGCATGAAATCAAAAAAAATCAGCGTGTCTTTTCTGCGAATATCTGCGTAAAAAAAAATCCTCCGTGGCGTATAACCCTCCCTAGTTCACTCGATCCAATGTCTCGAATCGCGACGAATTCGAAATAAACTCAGGGACGACCACTTTTAGGTGGCGGACCAAGTCGAAGTCATTTTGCTTTTCGACTAGCTCCACAAAAAACTCCAGCTGGTTATTCACCTTGTGGTAGGAACCGGGCTGCACTTGGGCGATCTTGATCTTGGGATGGTGGGTCAACTTCACCTTCTCGTGGTCATTCAGCAGTTCCTCGTACAACTTCTCCCCTTCACGCAAGCCGGTAAATTGTATTTCTATATCCACGCCTACCTTCTTACCGGAAAGCTCAATCATGCGACGGGCAAGGTCCACAATCTTGATCGGGCTACCCATGTCAAACACGTAGACCTCTCCCCCATTACCCATGATGGCCGCCTCCAGCACCAGCTGGCAGGACTCGGGAATGGTCATGAAGTAGCGGGTGATGTCTGGATGGGTCACCGTCAAAGGTCCTCCATTTGCCAGCTGCTTCTTGAATAGCGGCACTACAGATCCATTGGAGCCGAGCACATTCCCGAAGCGGGTGGTGATAAACTTGGTGTGCTGTTTTTTGTGGTGGGTAGCCAAGTGCTCATTTAGGGACTGCACGTACATCTCGGCAGCGCGCTTGGTAGCTCCCATCACATTGGTGGGATTGACCGCCTTGTCGGTGGATACGAAGACAAACTTTTCTACCTGATAGAAAGCAGACAAATCCGCCATATTCTTGGTGCCCAGCACATTGGTATGGATGGATTCCATCGGGAAATGCTCCATCAACGGTACGTGCTTGTAGGCAGCCGCATGGAACACCACCTGCGGAGAAAGCTCCTTGAAAATCTCATTCATGCGCTTTTTATTGCGCACATCCCCTATAATCGTCTTGATCGCAATGCTGGGGTAGCGTTCCTTAAATTCCTGCTGAATATCGAAAAGTGGCGATTCGGAAGCATCCAAGAGGATCAGCAAAGAAGGTCGGTAAAAGGCTACCTGACGACAGAGTTCGGAACCGATGGAGCCCGCAGCACCGCTAACTAGGATTATTTTCCCTTGCATGTTATGGGCAATCACATGGTTTTCCAATACGATTTCCTCTCGGCTCAGCAAGTCCTCGATGCGGATTTCCTGCAAGGCGCCGGCATTCAGGTCCCCATTGATCCATTGGTCTACGGGAAGCACCTTCGA
>CAMBMU010000153.1 GCA_945868725.1 Spirosoma fluviale | reverse complement strand
GGTGCCCAGTTGGGAAAAATAGATGCGGATAAACTGCGAAAAATTGATCAGGAGTTAGCCCAACTTAGTCTTCAATTTGGAGAACATGTATTGGCTGAGACAAACAAGTTTGTACACCTTGTGGACCAGGTGAGTGAGCTCGAAGGCCTTCCTCAGGGGGCTTTGGATGCGGCCGCACAGCTCGCAGAAGAAAAGGGGCATTCGGACCGTTGGGCATTTACACTAGACTATCCTTCCTATATTCCTGTGATGACCTATGCCAAAAATAGAGCCCTACGAAAGACGCTATTTATGGCCTTTAATACGAAATGTGCAAAAGGTGATGCGTTGGATAACCAAGAAATTATTCGGCAGCTCGTCACCTTAAAGCAACAGCGCGCCCAGCTTTTGGGATACGACAGCCATGCCAGCTTTACTTTGGAAGAGCGCATGGCAAAAAGCCCAGGTACTGTCCTAGAGTTTCTCCAATCGCTTTTGGAAAAGGCCAAACCCAAAGCGCAACTAGAAGTAAAAGAAGTTGCTGCATTGGCAAAGAACCTTGACCAATTGACTGTCCTTGAAAAATGGGATTTTGCCTACTATTCTGAATTGCTTAAGAAAGAAAAGTATGCGCTAGATGAGGAGGCTCTTCGCCCCTATTTCAGCTTGGAAAATGTGATTTCAGGCGTTTTTGCCACTGCTTCTCGCTTATTTGGACTTCGCTTTGTGGCCAATTCAGGTATTCCGGTCTACCATCCGGAGGTAACCGCATACGAAGTATACGATCGAGAAAACCGCTTTCTATCTGTTTTTTATGCCGATTTTTTTCCAAGACCTGGAAAACGGAATGGAGCTTGGATGACCTCCTACCGAGGCCAATTTAAGGAAGGAAATGTAGACCACCGACCGCATGTCTCCATTGTCTGCAATTTCACCAAGCCTACTAAAACCAGCCCTAGCTTACTTACCTTCAATGAAGTCACCACTCTTTTCCATGAGTTTGGACATGCCCTTCATGGCATGCTCGCTCGAGGGGTCTACGAAAGCCTCTCGGGTACAAGCGTATTTTGGGATTTTGTGGAACTCCCTTCCCAAATCTTTGAAAACTGGTGTTATGAAAAAGAATGCCTAGATCTTTTTGCACATCATTATCAAACTGGAGAGGCTATTCCAGCAGATCTAGTAGAAAAAATTAAAAAGGCCGCAAATTTCCAGCAAGGCTACATGACCTTAAGACAGCTAAGTTTTGCGTTGCTAGACATGGCTTACCATAGCCAAGACCCAAATCAAATTGTAGAAATCAAAGGCTTTGAAAAGGAAATTTTAAAGGACACCGAACTACTGCCTTCAGTAGAAGCAACGCGAATAAGCACAAGTTTCTCCCATATTTTTCAGGGTGGCTATGCTGCTGGCTACTACAGCTACAAGTGGGCTGAGGTACTGGATGCGGATGCCTTTGAATTATTTCTAGAAAAGGGTGTTTTCGACACTGAAACATCCGTTTCCTTTGAAAAAAATATTCTCTCTGCGGGAGGATCTGAACATCCTTCCCTCTTGTATGCAAGATTTAGAGGGCGAGATCCTAAACCAGATGCCCTACTTAAGCGTAGTGGATTGGTAATAGGGTAATTAACCTATTTGTAAAACAGAACCTGGGCTTATTTCTATGGCTACTAAAACCCTACAGCTACCACCCTACCTCAAGGCTTTGGCAGTTTTATCGTTGTTGATTGTGGTGATTTTTATCCTCATCATTGGAAAGTCGATTCTTATCCCCTTGGCATTGGCTGCGTTTTTTGCGGTGCTCTTTACCCCAATGAGCTTGTTTTTAGAGCGGTACCGATTTCCAAGAGTACTTTCAAGCCTTATTTCTCTGGTACTCATGGTAGGCCTCGTGGCCGGTTTGCTGAGTTTTATTGTAAGTAACTTGATTAGTTTTTCTACAGATTTTGCAGATGTATCGGTACGAATTACCACACTTATCCAACAAGTTGACCAGTTTACAAGCACACAACTCGGTTTTCAACAAAAACTAGCAGACCAATTAGATCCAGATGCGCTACTTGGACTACTCAATAAAAATAGTAGCAGTATTTCTGGTTTTGCAATCAATGCCATCGGATCATTAAGCAGTCTTATTTTGATTCCCCTGTTTATGTTTTTCTTTTTACTCTATCGGGATCACTTGGTAAACGTACTCATCTCCATTTTTCGAGATGCTGATTCATCCGAAGTTAAGTCACAACTAATCCGTCTGCGGAAAGTGGTGTTGAACTACATCTCAGGGGTGGGTAAAGTAATGGTGATTCTTGCGGTACTCAATATCACCGCTTATTCCCTAATTGGAGTAGAGCATGCCGTGTTTTTCGGGATTATTGGTGCCATTTTAAATATCATCCCATACGTGGGTCCATTTATTGGTGCTTTACTTCCCATGAGTTACGCCTTATTGACGATGGACAACGTGCTCTCTCCTTTGTTAATTCTCGCAGCATACCAGGCCATTCAACTCCTAGAAGGGAATTTCCTAACACCAAAGATTGTAGGAAGCCAAGTCAATTTGAATGCATTTATCACCTTTCTAGGACTCCTACTAGGTGCCTCCATTTGGGGTGTTGCTGGGATGATTTTGATTATTCCTACTCTAGCGATCCTCCGTGAAATTTTTGACCTTTCCGATTCCACCAAACCCTATGCTTTGCTCTTGGGCGAAGAAGTAAAGGAAGAGACACCAGAACCCCAGCAAGATGAAAAACCTGATTAGTAAAATCCTTCTTTTCATTCCAATCGTTTGGATGGGATGCGATACCCTTGAAGATAAAAAAGGCAGATTCCTTCTCAAAGGCAATGAGAAAATGGAAGAAAATGACCCCAAATCCGCGCTTGGATTTTATGAAGAGGCCATCGCTCTAGATTCAAATTTTAGTGATGCCTACTACAACAAAGGGATGGCACATCTTCAATTGAATCAACTTGAGGAAGCCATTCAAGATTTTAGCAAGGCGATTCAGAAAAACCCAAGTTCCGTAGATGCAGTATTCCAGCGTGGTTTGGCTTATTTAGATCTCGGTGCCAACTACAATGCGAAGGAGGATGCAAACCGAATGGTGTTACAAAATTCATCTGATTGGAGGTCCTATTTTTTGCTGGGCCTTACCGAGGAAAACCTCAAAAACTATCCCGCAGCGCTACAATCCTTTCAAAAAGCTTCCGAATTAACTCCTAAAAATTCAGACCTCTTGGTAAACCAAGCAACTATTCGCTTCTATCAAAAAGAGTACGCAGCCGCAAAGACCCTCTTGGAAAAGGCAGAGGAGATAAACCCGCTTGAGCCTAACCTACACAACTTGCGGTCCATGATTTATTTTGAAGAAAAGGACTATTCAGGGGCAGTGCAGGCAGTAGAAAAAGCGATCACCTTAGACAATCGACAGGCCTATTTTTACAACAATCACGGCTTGTACTTGCTTTACCTAAATCAATTGGAAGAAGGGCTTACTTTAATCAATCAAAGTTTGGCAATGGACTCCAAAAATCCCTTTGCACTTCGAAATAAGGGTATCTATTACACGCTGAATGGAGACAAAGTAAGTGCCTTAAGCTATTTGGAGGAATTGGCAGTGAGCCATCCCGATATGGATTTGGTGAAGGAATACCTAACTAAGGCCAGAGCCTTGTAAAAAATTAGGATAAAAATTGAAAATAAAAAAGCCGTAACGATTACTCATTACGGCTTCAGTTGAATTTGGGTGAAGTTAAGCTTTTA
>CAMBMU010000152.1 GCA_945868725.1 Spirosoma fluviale | reverse complement strand
TGGTAGCCCAAGATTCCTTCAGGTAGAATTCCGGTTTGAATCCAACCAGGAATCCAAATCAACAAAAGCAGGTTGAAGGTGACATTCAATAGAATGTTTATCAATTTGGCCCCTGCAAAGGTTTTGGCTTTGTTTTCAAGTCGGAGTTTTGCAAAAGGAATTGCCAAAACGGCATCGAAGACAAGCAATACTGCAGTCCACTGAAACAAGTAAGCTTGGCCTGGATAGTCCATCCATTCTGCCAAAAGCGGTCCTGCGAGGTAAATTCCCGACCCCAAAATGAGGCTGGACAAGACCAATAAGGATTGGGTGTTGTGGTATACTCGGCTAGGATCCTGATTTTTTCCTGTTGAAAACCTAAAAAAGGCGGTTTCCATCCCATAAGTAAAGACAATATTTAAAAATCCGATCAAGGCGTAGATGCCTGTAAATGCGCCGAGATCTGCCTTACTCAGGTAGCCAGTATAGACGATGATCAATAAAAAATTGATGGAGCGCCCTAAAATGCTGCTTAGGCCATAGATGGCGGTTTGTCCTGCGAGTTTTTTTAGTGTGCCCATGGGTTGCAGGATCACTTACTCTCCACGGAAGACTGGCTTTCTTTTCTCCAAAAATGCAGAAGTGCCTTCCGTATAGTCTCCCGATTTGACGCAGCGCGCAAAAGAGTTGGCTTCAGTTTGGTAGCCATTTTCCTCCAGAAAGACTGCATTTACGCAATCCACTACCATGCCAATTGCAAGGGGCGATTTGCCCATGATTTTGTGGATGATCTCTTCCGCGCCAGCGATTGCTCCCTGCTTGGTGGGGAATACATGGTTTACGAGTCCTAATGATTTTGCTTCTTCGGCACCAATCATATCGCCGGTCATCATCAACTCATTGGCTTTGCCTCGGCCTATCAATAGGGTGAGGCGCTGCGTACCGCCATAACCTGGTATAATTCCGAGATTTACTTCTGGCTGTCCAAATTTTGCATTTGCCGTGGCGATGCGCATGTGACATGCCATGGCCAATTCACAGCCACCACCGAGGGTGTAGCCGTTGGTGACGGCGATAACTGGCTTGTGGCAGTTCTCGATCATTGCAAAAATTTCTTGTCCGCTTTCTGCAAATTTACGTGCATTGACCTCATTTAGGGAGGCGATTTCGGTGATATCTGCACCTGCTACAAAGGCCTTCTCGCCAGCTCCTGTTAGAATCACCGCCTTGATTGCCTTGTTGTCCATGACTTGATCAAAAACTGACCTCAACTCAGCTAAGGTTGCGAGGTTCATTGCGTTGAGTTTATCCTCTCGATTGATAGTTAGGTAAAGGATACCTTGGCGTTCTTCCGTGAGAATATTGACAAATTCAGACATAGTCAAGCATCATAGTTCAAACAAATATACCTCCCCCTCCAACACTACCAAATTCAAGCCAGGAGAAAAAACTAAATAATCCCTCATAGCAGCTTAAATCGACTATTTTTTATTCCTATCAAAACGAGAATTTTTGAAGTTCAGGGCCCATTTTTTGGCGTTTTTTCGTACTTTTGCGGCTCGAATGACAAGAAGCTAAACCCTAATATCTACCCATGAATTCCAAAAGAAAAATCACCGTAGCCTATGGCGATGGAATCGGTCCTGAAATCATGAAAGCCACCTTGGCGATTTTAGATTCCGCAGGTGCCCAATTGGAGTACGAAGTGATTGAAATTGGAGAGCAGGTGTACCTTAAGGGAATTAGTTCAGGCATGGCCCCCAATTCCTTTGAATCCCTTCGTGCAAACAAAGTTTTTTTAAAATCACCCATCACTACCCCGCAGGGAGGAGGCTTCAAATCTCTCAATGTGACCACGCGTACATCGTTTGGATTGTATGCCAATGTTCGCCCATGCAGAGCCTATGCCCCATTTATCAAAACTCATTTTCCAAAAACGGATTTGGTCATAATCCGAGAAAATGAAGAGGATTTGTATGCAGGTATTGAACATCGTCAAACGCAGGAGGTGTACCAATGCCTCAAAATAATCTCACAGCCTGGATCCGAAAAAATTATCCGCTATGCCTTTGAATACGCCAAAAAATATGGCCGAAAAAAGGTGACCTGCATGACCAAGGATAACATCATGAAATTGGCAGATGGCTTATTTCACAAAACCTTTGTTGAATTAGCGACCGAATATCCAGGAATTGAAACCGACCACAAAATCATCGATATCGGCACAGCTTTGATTGCAGAGCGCCCGGAGATTTTTGATGTGATCGTGACCCTCAACCTTTATGGCGATATTATTTCCGATGTAGCGGCACAAGTGACTGGTTCGGTTGGCTTGGGTGGCTCTGCCAATATTGGAGAAGAAGTGGCCATGTTTGAGGCAATCCATGGTTCTGCACCCGACATTGCAGGGAAGGATATCGCCAATCCTTCAGGGCTATTGAATGGAGCCATCATGATGCTGGTTCACATCGGTCAACCTGAGGTTGCGGAGAAAATCTCCAATGCCTGGATGAAAACCCTCGAAGATGGCATCCATACCGGAGACATTTACCAAGAAGGTTTGTCTGCTAAAAAAGTAGGCACACAAGAATTTGCCCAAGCCGTAATTACTCGCTTGGGACAAGTGCCAAGTCAAATGACTCCCGCTTCCTTTGGTAAGGAAAGTACCGCACCATTAGATGTTGCCCTCCGACCAAAGCCAAAAGCAAAAAAGGAATTGATCGGCGTAGACATGTTCCTTGACTGGGACCGAGACCATCGAGATCCCAGTGTCTTGGGTAACCTCCTAAACACACTCGATACAGGTGGATTGAAACTGAGCCTCATCACCAACCGAGGGGTAAAGGTATACCCTGATGGCATGAAGGAAACCTTCTGTACCGATCACTGGAGATGTCGTTTCAAAGTGGAAGAAGGAAAAACAATCAGCCATGCCCAGGTGATAGATCTTCTCCAAAAAGCCGATCTGCTAGGGCTTGATTTTATAAAGACAGAGCACCTCTACACCTTTGATGGGGTGACGGGATATTCCTTGGGACAAGGAGAATAATTCTGAACTTCAAGAAGATGATAGGGGGAAGGAAACTTTCCCCTTTTTCTTTTTTGTACATTTACCAACAAAGTAGTGGCAACTCCTGTGACAACCATGCAAAAGCGCGTTTTAATCATCACCTACTATTGGCCTCCGAGTGGAGGTTCTGGGGTTCAACGTTGGTTGAAGTTTGCCAAGTACCTTCCTGAAGCTGGTTGGGAGCCTGTGATTTTTACACCTGAGAATCCCGATTTCGATCTCCAAGACGAAACCCTGCTCAAAGAAATTTCTCCCAACCTGGAAGTCATCCGCTTTCCGATTTGGGAACCCTACCAGTTGTTTGCTAAAGTGAAAAAGAAAGGGGAAAGCCACCCTGGCCGTATCCTGGAACAGCAAAAAAAGGGATTTCTGGAAAAATTAGCCATCTGGCTGCGGGCCAACATCTTGGTCCCTGATCCTCGCATTTTCTGGGTGAAACCCTCCGTCCAATTTCTGAGCGAGCTACTCAAAGAAGGTCAATTTCAAGCGATCATCACTACAGGGCCTCCCCATAGCCTGCACTTAATTGGGCAGCAACTCAAACAAAAACACGGCATCCCCTGGCTTGCCGACTTCAGAGATCCCTGGTCCCAATGGGAGTTTCTGGACACCCTTCCCATGCTGCCTTTTATCCGGAGACGACACGAAGCCCTGGAGCGGAGGGTCTTGCAGCAAGCCGATGCGGTGGTTACGATTTCCCCTACTTTTCAGCGCGATTTGGAAAAG
>CAMBMU010000151.1 GCA_945868725.1 Spirosoma fluviale | reverse complement strand
TTACTTTTCGAAAATTACTGGGTTAGCACTTGGAATGCTATTTGATTCGTACCTGGTGTAGATCAATCCACTACCCAAAGGTAATCCTTGTAGCCTGCAGCCTCCATTTGGGATTTGGGGATAAACTTCATTGCGGCGGAATTCATGCAGTAGCGCAATCCCGTAGGCGCTGGTCCATCGTTGAATACATGTCCCAAGTGAGAGTTTCCTAATTTGCTGCGAACCTCTACCCGCATCATGCCGAGGGTTTTGTCGACGGGCTTATCAATAACTCGAGCATCGATTGGCTTGGTAAAGCTTGGCCATCCTGAGCCAGATTCATACTTATCCTTTGAACTAAATAGGGGGGCACCAGTAACTACACAAACATAGATTCCTTCCTCCTTATTGCCATTGTATTCGTTCTCAAAGGCAAATTCGGTGGCGCCTTCCATGGTCACTTCGTATTGAAGCTCGTTTAATTTGCTTTTTAGATCTCCCTTAGATGGCGAAGGATATTTTTTAGCACTGAGCTCAGGCCAATGTTTTTGAATGAATGCATCTCTACCTGAACCCCTGCGGTAGGCATAGTAGTCTTGGGAACTCTTTTTGTAGTAATCCTGATGGTAATCCTCAGCAGGGTAAAAATTAGTAAACTTGACCAGGGGAGTGGCTACCGGCTTGGAGAATCTTTTGGACTGATCCAGGCGTTTTTTACTCTCCTCTGCCACCTTTTTTTGCTGGTCATTGTGAAAGAAAATGGCCGACTCATATTGCGTACCTCGATCAAAAAAAGATCCTCCTACATCTGTAGGATCATAGGTTTGCCAAAAAATATCGACTAATTCAGCATAGCTGATCACTTCTGGATCGAAGGTGATTTGAACCGACTCCCGGTGTGAAGTTTTGCCTCCAGCAACATCGCCATAGGTAGGATTTTTTTCTTTTCCACCTGCATAGCCAGAAACTACGGATATCACCCCATCTAGGTCCTCAAAAGGGGCTTCCACACACCAGAAGCAACCTCCAGCAAAGGTGGCCACTTGCTGAGATGCGGAGAAGATTTCTTTGGGGTTCTCTGATCCTTCTGAAGGATTTTTGGATTCCGTAGGAATAGAACCTCCATTACAAGCAAGGAGAAGAGATGCAATTAGGGCGATCATGGGATAGCTAAATTTTGATTTGAGTATCATTTGCAATTTGTTTCGCATAACGGGTTGAACTGCAGGTAGCGAGCAATAATTAAACTCTGAATACAGTCCGTCTGTTTCAAATTTAGGGGATTAATTTTGAGGGGATTCTACATTGACAAAATAGATTGATTTTCTTTTTTTGTGGGGACTGCGTTTTTTTGATGAAAAAAGGGAAATAATTGAAGAACACTTTTAGATTTGTATACGCCAGTTATTTTTAGTTCACTATGCATTCATCCGTACGAATTCTTGCCGCATTTATTTCAATTGGGTTGCTGTACTTCTTGCCAGTAAGCAAGTTACAGGCTCAAGAAGAAGGCTTTATTTCCCTATTTGATGGGAGGACCTTGTCTGGATGGGTAGGGAATAAAAGCTCGTACCTGGTCAAGGATGGAATGATCGTGATCGAACCTCAAGACGGCGATGGTGGAAATTTATATACCGAAAAGGAATACGGAAATTTTATACTTCGATTTGAGTTTCAACTGACCCCTGGAGGTAACAATGGGTTGGGAATACATGCTCCTTTGGAAGGTGATGCTGCTTATGTGGGCAAGGAACTTCAGATCTTAGACAATGAAGCAGAAAAATATGCAACCCTAGAAGCCTACCAATACCACGGTTCGGTGTATGGGGTGATCGCTGCCAAGCGGGGTTATTTAAGGCCTACAGGAGACTGGAATCAGCAGGAGGTTCGCGTACAGCATCCTTACATCACCGTTGTGCTCAATGGAGAAGTGATTTTGGAAGGCAATTACCTGGAAGCCAGTAAAAATGGTACGTTAGACAAAAAAGAACATCCTGGCCTCCAAAGAAGTCGAGGACATATTGGATTTTTGGGCCATGGTGATGTGGTCCGATTTCGAAATATCAAAATCAAAGAAATACATTAAACCCATCAATACCCCATTCGCTTATGAAAAAAAACTATCAAGTAATCGATCGTAGAAATTTTATCAAGAAGTCAGCCTTAGGTATTGCTGGCCTATCCTTGGCTCCTGCACTACTAGCCAAAGTAACCGCCAATGGTAAACTCAGGACCGTTCACATCGGTTTGGGTGGAATGGGAATGGAGGATTTGCGGGCTATCTCAAGCCATGCCATGGTAGAAGTAGTAGGGCTCTGCGATGTGGATTCAAATGCCTTAAGTAATGCGACTGCTCTTTTTCCTAAAGCAAAGACCTATGCGGATTACCGCTTGCTGTTGAGTGAAATGGAAGATCAGTTTGACGCGGTCGTGGTGTCTACACCAGACCATACCCATGCTCCAGCTTCTTTGATGGCTATGGAGATGAAAAAGGCGGTATACTGTCAAAAACCATTGACTCACCATGTCACCGAGGCGAGAGCCATGAAAAAGATGGCGCAAGACAAAAAACTGGTTACTCAAATGGGAATTCAAGTGCATTCCTTTTACGATTACAAGTTAGCTACCCTGCTCATCCAATCTGGGATCATCGGTAAGGTCCATACGGTTCGTGCTTGGTCTCCCAAAAACTGGGGATATGACGGAAAAGAACCAAAAGGTAGCGATACGGTGCCAAGCAATTTGGATTGGAACTTATGGTTGGGCACAGCTCCTGAGCGGGACTTCAAAGAAGGGATCTACCATCCAGGCAACTGGAGGAAGATATTGGACTACGGTTGTGGCACGCTTGGAGACATGGGGGTGCATATTTTTGATACGCCCTACAATGCACTTCAATTGGATGTGCCCCATACCATTGTCAATAACTGCAGAAAGCCTACTGGTTTTGGATTTCCAGAGAATAATTCCGTGACCTATGAATTCCCAGCCACTCGCTACACCACCGATACTTTGAAGTGGGTTTGGTACGATGGAGCTGGGGCTCCTGACCTACATGAGGATTTGCAGCTTCCCAATGGAGACGAGCTTCCTGATCAAGGCGCCATGTTTATGGGCGAAAAAGGAAGGTTGTTATTGCCTCACTTCCAGCAACTTCCGCGATTGATTGTGGATGGAAAATACAAGAAGTTTGATGTGACTCCTTTCAACTTGGGTGCTCCAGTAAAAGACTACGTGGGAGAAAGTAAAAAGCATTACCACCAATTTGTAGATGCCTGCTTGGGTAAGGGAGAGTGCAGTGCTCCTTTCGAATATTCAGCACGCTTGACTGAGACCATCCTGCTTGGGGTGATTGCTGGTCGTTTTCCAAACGAAACCCTGCACTGGAATAGCAAGAAGGCAAAATTTGCGGAGCGAAAAGCAAACAAGTTTCTTGACGGAAAGTACCGTAAATTCTAGATTTAAGATCACGAAAGGGGGATCTCCCCCTTTCGTGAATTTTTCAAATTGATTTTTTATAATCCTTGCTTGAAGTTGATGCTTCCGAGCAACTAATTTTTTCAACTATGCCAACAGAAAAACGTCTATGCCAATCTTGTGGCCAAGTTCTTCAGGGAAGAACAGACAAGAAATTTTGTGACGATGGTTGTAGAAATAACTTTAACAATCAGCAAAATTCAATTCAAAATAAAGAGATACGAATCATCAACCGAGTTTTGAAGCGGAATAGAGTTATCCTGCTTGCAATCCTCTCAGTAGGAGAAAAACCAACGAAGGTTGACAGAGAATACTTGTT
>CAMBMU010000150.1 GCA_945868725.1 Spirosoma fluviale | reverse complement strand
GGCAGTAGTGAACGGTTGCCTACTATCGCTGAATTTCTTGCGAAAGGCCTTCGACCCGCCACTGGTTTTGAGATTCCGATCTCCAAAGATTCTGGGCACATAGTTCTTGAATTAACGGGATCAGATGCTTCAGAAGGGTACGAATTGCTCATTTCGGATCAGGAAGTTCGGGTTAAAGCCTCAGGAGAAGCAGGGCTTTTTTATGGCATACAAACCCTCATTCAACTTTTTCCTGTAGAGATCACGCATCAAACAGTTCAAGAGATCGATTGGCTTGTGCCACAGGGTAAAATAGTTGACAGGCCTGAATTTGCCTACAGGGGATCCATGCTGGATGTAGCGCGTCATTTTATAGCTGTTGAGGATGTGAAGTTTTACATTGACCAGATGGCCAGTTTGAAGTTGAATTACCTTCATCTCCATCTCACGGATGATCAGGGCTGGCGAATAGAGATTAAATCTTGGCCTAAATTGACCGAAATAGGAGGTAGCACCGAAGTGGGGGGTGGCAAAGGAGGGTTTTACACCCAAGAAGAGTACAAGGAACTCGTTTCCTACGCAGCAGCTCGATTTATTACGATTGTTCCGGAAATTGATATGCCAGGTCATACCAATTCGGCCCTAGCATCCTATGCGGAATTAAATCCTGGTGTCAACTTACCTGTAGGCCAAGGGTTAGATTCGCTCAATCAAAAACCTTTGGATTACCAATTGCCATTGACGGCTCCGCAAGCCTCTCAAATGTATACCGGCATCGAAGTGGGCTGGAGTACTTTTGCTCCGCAACTCGAGGTTACCTATGCTTTCGTGGATAGTGTGGTTCGGGAACTATCCGAGATTACACCTGGTCTATACATTCACATTGGTGGAGATGAGTCACATGTGACTGAAAAAGACGATTACGTTTATTTTGTGGAGCGAGTCCAAGATATCGTTTCCAAATATGGCAAAACCAGCATGGGCTGGGATGAGGTGGCCACTGCAAAATTGCTTCCTGGGAATGTAGCCCAGTTCTGGGCCAAAGAGGAGAATGCAATTCTAGCCAAAAACCAAGGGAACAAAGTCCTGCTTTCGCCTGCAAAAAAGACCTATTTGGATATGCAATACGATAGTGTTTCCAGAATTGGATTACACTGGGCGGCATATATTGATTTGGATTCTGCCTACTTATGGGAACCTACCACCTATGTAAAGGGACTTACGAGGGAGGATATTTTGGGTGTTGAGGCACCGCTCTGGTCGGAGACCGTTACCAATCGTGCCGATATTGACTACTTGGCATTTCCAAGATTGGCAGCTTTTGCTGAGGTAGCATGGACTAAAAAAGAACAAAGGAGCTGGAATGGATTTTCATCAAGGATTCCTCTTCAAGGCAATCGCTGGACTATTCAGGGGGTAGATTTTTACAAATCACCTAAAGTAACCTGGGAAAATAAGAAAAAGAGTGCTTTCGAAGAAGGCATCATCATCTTTAGCAATTGGATTTGGGGTCCACCTATTTTGATTTTGCTTTTGGGAGGTGGTACCTTCTTTTTTATCCATTCTGGCTTCGTTCCATTCACCAAAATGGGGCATGCGATTGAACTTTTGAAAGGAAAATACGAGGATAAATTGGCTCCAGGAGAAATCACTTCCAAGCAGGCACTCATGTCAGCAATTGCCTCTACGGTGGGTTTAGGAAATATTTCAGGCGTAGCTATTGCTATAAATATGGGAGGACCGGGAGCACTTTTTTGGATGTGGGTGGCTGCTTTTGTAGGAATGGCTACCAAGTTTTACACCTGTAGCCTGTCCATCATGTACCGGGGTAAAGATACGGCGGGGGTAATCCAAGGGGGACCCATGTACATCATCGAGCACGGGATGGGGAAGAAATGGAAATTTCTATCCTATATCTTTTGTATTGCGGGTATCGTAGGTCTGTTGTCCGTGTTTACTTCCAACCAGTTGGCGGCTGTGGTTCAGGCAGTGCTGCTGGAGCCTGAAACTGCTGCAGAAACAACCCGGAATAATTGGATCATCGGGGTCATCATGATGTTGATGACTGCAGTGGTGATTTTGGGTGGAATTCAGCGGATAGCAGCCGCAGCATCCAAAATGGTTCCGTTTATGGTGGGGATCTATTTTGTTTCCGTATTAATTATTATCGTGCAGTATTTTGGAAATATTCCAGAAGTGTTTCAACTCATCTTTGTTGACGCCTTTACGGGCAATGCAGTCATGGGTGGGGCCGTGGGTTCGGTGATCATTATTGGCGCGAGAAGGTCCTTATTTTCCAATGAAGCAGGTTTGGGCACCGCTCCGATGGTTCATGGTCAATCCAAGACAAATGAGCCGATTCGAGAGGGTTTAATTGCCATGTTGGGTCCCTTCATCGATACGGTGGTGGTTTGTTCACTTACTGCGTTTGCCATATTGCTCACGGGAGTTTGGCAAAACTCTGAAAATGACGGGGTCAAATTGACACTTGAAGCGTTTGAACTGGGAATACCGGTGATTGGAAAATACCTCTTGATGATTTCGGCATTGGTTTTTGCGCTTTCCACCATGTTTACCTACTCTTATTACGGTCAAAAATGCGCCAGTTACCTCTTTGGGGTAAAGATTGCGGGGTACTACAACTATGTTTATTTGATTACGATCGTCATAGGCGCTGTTGTTTCCTTGGATTTGGTCGTGAGTTTGGTAGATGGGATGTACGCGGTGATGGCGTTTCCGAACATGATAGCAGCGCTGTATTTAGCCCCTAAGGTGAAAGCCGCAGCGAAGGATTACTTTGCCCGGATGAAGCAAAATCCTGTATGAAATTTTTGATTGCTCCCAACGCCTATAAAGGAACGTTTACCGCGTTAGAAGCAGTCGCTCTTATTGAAGAGGTTTTGATGGAAGTGTACTCATCTTCTCTGATGAGTAGTCAAGCGATAGCAGATGGGGGAGATGGAACCTGTACCTTGCTGGCGGATTCCTTGGGTTTGGAACGAATAGCCTGCCTCTCCTTAAATGCGATTGGACAACCTATTGCCGGATTCTTTGCTTGGGATGCATCCTCAAAAACAGCGTATTTGGATGTGTCCACCTGCTCAGGTTTAGGTGTTTTGCCTATACAGGCGCGAGTACCCAGTTTGACTTCCACCTTTGGAACTGGAATTCTCATTCAGCATGCAATCCAAAAAGGAGCCAAGCACCTAATTTTAGGTTTGGGAGGTTCTGCAACCATTGATCTGGGTGTTGGGATCTTGCAGGCCTTGGGCTTTTTGTTTTTAGATCAAAATGGGAGGGAGCTTCCTGCTTTTTCTCCGGAGTTTTTAAAACGATGCAGGCATATCCAACGACCGCTTCGTCTACCTGATGTTTCATTTACCTGCCTTTGCGACGTGAGAAATCCATTTTTTGGTTCCAATGGAGCCATTCGTGTTTTCGGGCCTCAAAAAGGGATGAAGGAAGCAGAGATAGAAGCCACAGAAGTTAGTACTGCCGCTATGGTGGAATTACTCCTTCGGAAATCTCCCAGTCCGGTTTTAGATCAGCCAGGTTTTGGCGCGGCAGGAGGGATCGCTTTCGGATTGGCACAATTTTTCCCCTGCTCCATGGAGTACGGCGCACAATACTTTTTTAAGCAGGTGAACCTCGAAGAGAAAGTAATGCAAGTAGATTGGATCCTTACAGGAGAGGGGCAGTACGACCTACAAAGTGAGGAGGGTAAGGCTTGCTTTGAATTGAAGCAAATGGCCCACAAGCAGGGTAAAAAAATTGCGTTGATTGCTTCAGGAAAAGAAGGGTACGCTTCTGGCTTTGAT
>CAMBMU010000149.1 GCA_945868725.1 Spirosoma fluviale | reverse complement strand
TTCGTTTAATTCCCCAACTGAAACATACTAGGTCCTGAGAAGCCCAGGGTCCCATCTGGGGTCAAAACCCTGAATTGAGGTACCACCACGCCATTGGAATTTTGCTGCGGCATATAGGATCTTGTTCTTCCTTGTGGAGTAGTGGAAGGATTGGCCGACCGATCTATGGATTCTGTCTCCCTGTCGGCAGGAATAATTTCCTCACTGATCAACTGGCTGTTGATGTCGTAATACTTCCAGGTACCTCTCTTTTTATTTGCAACATATCCTCCTGAACTGGCTACCAAGTTGGTACTTGGAAAATAGGTGTACCAGATTCCAGTACGTTGCCCATTGGCATAGCGCCCTTTCTCCAGACGGTTGCCCTCTTGATCAAAAAAGAAACGCCTCCCGTCCCCTTTTTCCAATTGGCCCGCATCCAACACCAAGCCAGATTTTGTAGTGAATCCGCTAATAGCCGCCAAGGATCCCATTAGATAGGTTTCTTCTTGATGCACAAAGTCAGCAGCACCGAGTACCTTCCAAACCCCCTCCTTTTTACCCTTCTCGTAGTTTCCTGTCCAAAAAAATCCAGCGACCTCAGGATACATTTCTCTCCAGGCTCCATCTCGCTCGCCTTTACGGTAGGCACCTTGAGCCTCTAGCTGTCCCGAAGTGGAAAATTTCTCCCAATTTCCTTCCAAAAGGCCTTTGAAAAAGGAACAAGAGAGGGCCAAGGTCCCATCTGCATAGTACTGCTTTAATGGTCCTCCCTCCAGCCCATCGACAAATTCGAGGGACTGCTGTACCTTTCCATCTGGAAAAAATGACTCATAAAACCCATTGACTACTCCTTGCGCAAAAGGAATTCGTTCCGCTAGCTGCCCAGAAGGATAGTAGCTTAGCGCAAATTCTTCCAATAAATTGTTGCGGTAGTTGTATTCAGATTTTTTGGTTCCGTCACTTCGGTAGACAACCCAATCTCCGCTGCGCTGCCCTTGTTCGTAGGTGCCTGATAACAGCAGTTCTCCTTCTTCATTGAATTCAAAAAAACCTCCATCTAAAATCCCCGCTTTGTAGTTGACAATCTTTTTGACTTGTCCACCTGCAAAAAATTCCTCCATCACCCCATCAGGAAGATTGCCTTGAAGGTCTATTCGATAGAAGGGCACACGAAGGTCAAAGTTTTGCTCCAACTCATCCAAAGGAACTTCAAGGTTAGCAATACGCGGATTGGCTTCGACTTTTTTTCTTTGGTATACCTTCCAGGAGCCATTTTTTTTACCTTCAACCCTAGGGCCTGTTCCTACCAAGTTGGTATTTCCAAAATAAAAATACTCCTGCCCTCTAGCCTCGCGACTTACAGTCAGCAAAGTAATAGAAAGTAGAAGGATAGTTAGAAACTTCATGATTGGAATGTGCTTGGAGTAAAACCTACAAACGCTACCTCCCTAACGCTCAGGCAGCCCAAAGGTTTATTCACAAAAGTTAGTTCAGCTATAAGAGAAGTCTGCATTTTGAAAATTTTCAATCCTAGCCTTGGAATGCTTCCTTAGTTCAGGAAAAAATTAGTCTTGGACGGTGGCGTAAAGATCAAACTCCGTGGCATCCACCACTTTGGCCTGCACAAAATCTCCCACACGGCAGTAGTGCGCGGCAGCATCGATCAGCACCTCGTTGTCCACCTCCACCGAATCAAACTCGGTTCGGCCTACAAAATGTCCTCCCTCTTTCTTGTCGATCAATACCTTGAAGGTCTTGCCAATTTTTTGTTGGTTGAGGTCGTAACTGATCTGTTCCTGTACCTCCATCAGCTGGTTGGCACGGGCCTGCTTTTCTTCTTGTGACAACTTATCTTCCATCCCAAAGGCATGGGTATTTTCTTCGTGGGAGTAGGTAAAGACACCCAAGCGCTCAAATTTCATGCGCTCCACAAAGTCTACCATCTCTTGAAATTCTTTTTCCCCTTCACCAGGATGCCCTGCAATCAAGGTGGTACGGATCGCAATCTCTGGGATCAGGTCCCGGATACTCTGAATCAACTCCTCCTGCTTTTCTCGGGTAGTACCACGACGCATGGCCTTGAGCACATCCGTGGAACCGTGTTGGAGCGGGATATCTAGGTACTTGCAAATGTTCGGACGCTCCTTCATGACCTCAATCACATCCATCGGAAAGCCTGTAGGATAGGCATAATGCAGTCGAATCCAGTCGATTCCCTCCACGTCAGAAAGCTTACGAAGTAGCTCGGCTAAGTTTCTCTTTTTGTACAAATCCAAGCCATAGTAGGTCGAATCTTGGGCGATGAGCAGCAATTCTTTTGTTCCATTGGCAGCCTGGTGCTGCGCTTCTTTCACCAGCTCTTCAATGGGGCGAGACAAGTGTCCTCCACGCATGAGCGGGATGGCGCAGAAGGAACAAGGGCGATCGCAACCCTCGGATATTTTCATATAGGCATAGTGGCTGGCATGGGTAAGCAAACGCTCTCCGACCAACTCATGCTTGTAGTCTGCTTTGAACTTTTTCAGAATAGCCGGCAGTTCCCGCGTACCAAAAAATGCATCAACTTGCGGTATCTCCTTTTCAAGGTCATCCTTGTAGCGCTGCGAGAGGCAGCCCGTTACGTAAACCTTGTCCACCAAACCTTTTTCTTTGGCATCGACATATTGTAAAATCGTGTCGATAGATTCCTGCTTGGCATTGTCTATAAATCCGCAAGTATTGATGATAATGATGTTGTTGTCCTGACGGTCAGACTCATGGCTGGCATCGATGCCATTGCCCCTAAGTTGCGTGAGGAGTACCTCAGAATCCACCAGATTTTTGGAGCAGCCCATCGTAATGATGTTGACTTTATCCTTTTTCAATGTTCTTGCTTTCACAGAATTTGCTTCGGTTTGGGAAGGCGAAGGTAGGTAAAAAGCCTAGAAAAAGCATGTTTTGAAGACCTCAGTCTTTTCAAACTCCATCTTTCCAGCTGCTGTTACTACCTTCTTAACACATTGGTAAAACAACCTTAATGCTAAGAATCAAAGTAGGGAGCCAGTAATCCCTAATTTCGTGCCTTACAGCAGATTTTTTAACTCCTTGCATTTATTTTTAGCCCCCGATGTGAGTCGGGGGCCTGCTGGAGAGTAGCTCTCCTTGGTAATCCTTCTCCTTCTTAGCGACTACCTCACAAAACCCTTGGGGGATTTGTTCCCTTGCCGTACATTAGGTACGAAAATTACCCCTTATGGAATTCACTGCACCTAACGCCCAAAAATTAACTTTTGATCGAAAAAATTTTTCGGATGCAACCCTAATCAAGTTGTACGAATCGCTTCTTGTTCCTCGGAGAATCGAAGAGAAAATGTTGATTCTCCTACGCCAAGGCAGGATCTCCAAGTGGTTTAGCGGATGGGGGCAGGAAGCTATTTCGATAGGGGCAGTTCATGCCCTTGCTGCTGATGAATTTATTCTTCCCATGCACCGCAATTTGGGCATTTTCACCGGTAGAGACATGCCTTTAGAGCGCTTGTTTGCACAGTTTCAGGGCAAAGATTTAGGATTTACGAAGGGCCGAGACCGTTCCTTTCATTTTGGCAGTATCGAGCACCATATTGTAGGGATGATTTCTCACCTAGGCCCACAGCTGGCAATTGCTGACGGCATCGCTTTAGCGCACAAACTCGCAGGGGAGAAAAAAGTAGCGCTCGTCTTTTCAGGCGATGGAGCCAGTTCGGAAGGGGACTTCCACGAAGGATTGAATGTGGCGGCTGTTTGGAAATTACCCGTGATTTTTGTGGTGGAACACAATGGCTACGGACTTTCCACCCCCAGTGAAGAGCAGTTTGCTTTCCAATACTT
>CAMBMU010000148.1 GCA_945868725.1 Spirosoma fluviale | reverse complement strand
ATTTCTGTCAAAGTTGAGTCTTGGATTGGGAAGTGTTGCTTTGGGATCGTTATTGATGCCGGACCTCTTTAAGAGTTCTTCAATATCTGAAAATTTTTCAAAACTCGGCGGAGTGCCAGATTTTGCGCCCAAGGCTAAGAGGGTTATTTATCTTTTTCAAAGCGGCGCACCATCTCAATTGGAATCATTTGACTATAAACCGAGACTGAAGAATATGCTTGGAGAAAACCTTCCTGATTCTGTCCGAGGAGATCAGCGACTTACTGAGTTTACGGCAAACCAGGTCGGAGGATTACCCTTGGTTGGGTCTTTTACAGGGTTCAATCAATTCGGTTCCTCGGGGGCTTGGGTAAGCGACCTGTTTCCCCACACAGCAAAAATAGTTGATGATATATGCATTGTCAGGTCAATGCATACAGAAGCTATAAATCACGACCCCGCACTTACTTTTTTTCAAACAGGTGCCCAGCAGGGTAATCGTCCAAGTTTTGGTTCTTGGCTAAGTTATGGTTTGGGGAGTGAAAACAAAAACCTGCCTGCATTTACCGTTTTAATTTCCAGAGGTAAAGGAAATAGCCAAGGCGTATATGCCAAACTTTGGTCAAACGGCTTCTTAGACCCTATTCACCAAGGAGTACAGTTTGGATCTGGAGAGGATCCTGTACTCTTTCTGAAGGATCCTAAAGGTTTGAGTCGGGATGATCGTAGGGAAATGCTAGATAAACTTACCCAACTTAATAATTGGTCCTATGAAGAACTACACGCCCCTGAGATCATATCAAAAATAAAACAATATGAAATGGCGTACCGAATGCAGACTGCCGTTCCGGATATTACGGACTTTAGTAAAGAACCTCAGTCAGTAATAGATTTGTATGGGAAGGACTGCCTGACGCCAGGCACATATGCTGCAAACTGTCTTATGGCTCGCAAATTGTCCGAAGAAGGGGTAAGGTTTGTTCAACTATATCATCAAGGTTGGGATCAACATGCTAATTTACCTAATGATTTCTCCGGTCAAGCCAAAGACGTTGATCAAGCTTCTGCCGCATTAGTAACTGATCTGAAGCAACGTGGTTTGTTAGATGAAACGCTAGTTATTTGGGGTGGGGAGTTTGGTCGAACCTGTTTCAGCCAAGGCCCAATACATAAAGGGAATTACGGAAGGGATCACCATCCGCGCTGTTTTAGCATGTGGATGGCTGGGGGTGGTGTTAAGGCTGGACTAGTGTTTGGAGAGACTGATGATTTCAGTTATAATATTGTCAAAGACCCTGTTCATGTTCATGATTTTCATGCCACCCTTTTGCATCAGCTTGGTCTAGATCATGAAAAATTAGTGTATAAACATATGGGTAGAAGATTCAGGTTAACTGACGTGGCAGGAAATGTAATACATAAATTGTTGGGGTAAATTAGACACTTGCATTTTACCCACGGCTGTTCCTTTTTAGTGTTTGGTGGTGGAATCAAAAGTTGCTTTTATTGTGAAAGACTAACTCTATAAGACCTTGCCAAATCAAAAAAAATAATTCAAGATAGACAACAACAAAAAGATGTAAACAATTCACCTAACCTTTTACTGGATACGTATCACGAAAATTGAAAAAAGACCATTCAACCCAACTTCGCATGAAGAGCAAATGGAGGAAATAGATCATTTTAAGGGATAGGATGATTTAATAATTATAAATTTTATTGAATTCTAAAAAAGGTTTTTAACCAATATCTTAAATAATAATCATAGGCAAAATATCCTTAAGCAATTTAAAAATGAAAAAAGACACAACAGCAAGAAGATCATTCATCAAAAAGTCTGGTCTAGCCATTTTATCTGCAGTAATAATACCCAATATTATTATTAGGAAATCATTTGGGCAAAATAAAACCACCATAATTGGACACGGTACACATCAATATAAGGTTGTGGAAGGTTGGGGAATGCTAGATTCAAACATAAACCCGGTAAATGACTGTCATGAAATGGTTGAGGACGCAAAGGGCAGGTTAATTATGCTTACCAATGAGGTTAAAAATAATATTATAATTTATGATAAATCCGGAAAACTTCTTGAAACGTGGGGTACCAGTTATCCTGGAGGCCATGGTTTAACGATAAGTACAGAAGGATCCGACCAGTTTTTATTCATTACAGATACAAACAGGAACCAAGTAATTAAAACGGATCTAAAGGGTAAAGAAATTTTCAAATTAGATTATCCAAAAGAAACTGGTAAATACGAATTTGCAGATCAGTTTCTACCAACGGAAACTGCCATAAATCCTAATAATGGAGATATTTATGTAGTAGATGGATATGGATTGAACTTTGTCATTCAATATAACTCAAAAGGAGAATACATACGCCATTTTGGTGGCAGTGGAACTTCCAATGATACTTTCAATTGTTGCCATGGGATTTTGGTGGATACTCGTAATAGCAGCAATCCAATATTGATGATTACGGATCGAGCTAATATGCAGTTCAAACAGTTTACATTGGAGGGTAAATATATAGATACCATTCCAATGCCTGGATCATTTGTATGTAGACCAGTACTTAAGGGAAAGCATATTTACGCAGCAGTTTTTAGAAGCACTAACCAAGAATATCCAAATTCTGGCTACATCACTGTATTGGATGATAAAAATAAAGTTGTCTCTACTCCAGGAGGTTCAGCTCCAGAGTTTATTGATGGAAAATTGCAGGAACAACAGAAAAATCGTTCTTATCTTGGATTCATGCATCCTCATGATGTTTGTGTGGATAATGATGAGAATATATATGTACCCCAGTGGGCATCCAAAAAATCCTATCCAATTAAATTAGAGAGGGTTTAAAAATTTGGCTTTACCCTTAAGGTAGTGGGAATATAGATCTTTGCCAACATGTTAGAATAATGTAGCACTTCTAAAGATTGGTAGTGTTAGATACCCTCATTCTACTGTTTTAAGTAACAGGGTTTTACCATTTAAGCGTTTCGATCTTACTTCTAACGACATCAAATTTTGTCTACCATTGTTGGAATCGTATGCCTACCTGTTTGTCTGCTAGGGCAAATTCCTTGGCTCCCCAAGGTCTGCGCGTCACCTTATTGAGATTCGGATGCAGGAACTGGGGATGGGAAGAAGCCACCTGTGCATAGACTGCATCGATGTCTTCCGTTTCGATTCGCAGCTCTGGATAGTGTTCCTTTGCTAATTGCGCATCTTGAAACAGCATGATTCGAATTCCATCTTTTCCCAAGACACAGTAGGGATTGGCAGTTTTTAAATCTTGGTGCTCAATCGAAAATTGGAGACAATCCACAAAAAAATTCAGACCGTCTTTAATATCGATGTAGAACACGCTGGGAACCAATTTTGAGAATTTCATGGGCTTTGGATGGGGTATCTCATTAATTTTTTTCAGACCTATTGATCTGTTTTATCCACTGTATGGCTTCATCAACCGGTGTTGGATCGGATGCATTAGCCGTGTTGTGTCCCAAATTTGGATAGAGGCGGTAATCATAGGACTTTCCTTCCCTCTTTAGCCGTTTTAATTGTTCGATACATAGCTGTGCTGGAACCTGAATATCCTTTGCTCCATAGAGCCAAAGTCCAGGGATAGCCAGATCGGTCAGGGAGTTTTTCGGGTCTGAAGGGGTAAATTGAAATCGGTCAGGATCGTTTTTGATGTGTTCTCGTGCTTCTGCTTCGGAATGGTTTTCCCAGTAATTCGAGTCTCCATTCGTGTGAAACTGAAACCGAAGTTGTTCGAGGCTGGTGATCGTTGGCCCGCTAAATAAAACCATATATGCTACTGAAGGATTTAGGATGGCAGCCATCGGAATGATCCATCCTGCCTGACTGAATCCAATTAAACCAATGGGTAGGTCCTGATCAAGCTCTTGCAGCTTATTCGCAGCGGCACTTGCATCTTTTGCCAAAAGTGTGAGGTTAGTCGAATCTACATTATTGGTCCCTACCTCTGGACCCGCATAAATTCCCCCAGACGCCCCAACTCCACGCTTGTCGTAGGTGAG
>CAMBMU010000147.1 GCA_945868725.1 Spirosoma fluviale | reverse complement strand
AAAATAGCGGAGAGAATCCTGTTTACTGGGAATATTCTACTGCTTTTTTTCCTTCTCTTCGAATCCTTTATCCGATTGCCTGTTTGGTTTCAGTCTCTGGGAAGGATGCATCCCTTGATGCTCCATTTTCCGATTGCCCTGTTGCTTCTGGCACTTTTGATGGAGTTTTTCCGCTTTTCTCCCAAATACATAGGCCAGGAGTTTTACCAGTCCTTTACCAAAAATCTGTTTTTGTTTGCTGCGCTTATGTCTTTGATTACGGCATTGATGGGTCTTTTTCTTTCTCTGGAAGAAGGGTATTCGGGCGATGTGCTGGACAGGCACAAGTGGTCTGGTACGGCGATGGTTTTTTTTGCATCCATCCTGTATTCAATTCGAAACCGGTCTTGGTATCGTGCGAAGATAGCTCGGATCAGCTCAGGATTGACGGCCGTAGCATTGATTTTGGCGGCACATTTCGGTGCTACTCTTACTCACGGAGATGATTTTATTCTCAGCCCGATCCTCCAGGCGCGGATAGTGACCGTGTCATTTGAGGATGCACAAGTATTTGATCACTTGATTCTTCCAATTCTGGAAAAAAAATGTACTTCCTGCCACAATTCCAGTAAATCCAAAGGAGATTTAGTTCTGACCAGCAAAGAGAATTTTCTGAAAGGAGGTAAAACCGGTGTAATCTTCGTAGGTGGTGATCCAGCAGAAAGTCTGATTTTCCAGCGGATTCATCTTCCTCTCGATGATGAGGAACACATGCCTCCATCCAACAAGCCTCAGTTAACAGCGGAAGAAAAGGCCCTCATTACGCAATGGATTAAATCCAATTTGCCTTTCGAAACACGAGTGGCGACTCTTCCTGCCTCAGATTCCCTTCGGATGATGGCAGCGATTTTCCTCAATCCCACATCTACGGAAGAGGTATATGATTTTCCCAAAGCAGATGCCGAGACAGTCAAAAAACTCAACAACGAGTATCGGGTCCTAACTCCGATTTCGAGAGATTCTCCTGCCCTGGATGTTACGCTATACAGCAAGGCAAATTTCACAATTGCCTCTTTGGAGGAATTGCTCGAAGTAGGTGAACAGATCGTTTCGCTAAATCTGGCTAAGATGCCTATCACGGATGGTGAAATGATAACATTGGCCAAATTTAAAAACCTGAATCGGCTCAACCTCAATTTCACAGCGATTTCTGGTCTAGGACTTGAGCAATTGAAATCCCTTAAAAAGCTCCGCCACCTTTCCCTTTCCGGTACGTCCGTGGATTATAAGTCCCTGCAGTCCCTGATGAAGGACTTTGGAAATCTCCGTTCCCTGACTGTCTGGGATACGCCCATCACTCCGGCGGAAGTTGATAACCTGCGGAAAGAGTATGTGGGAATCAAACTCGTGGCAGGCAGGGTAGAGACTGCAGAAGATATCCTCCAACTCAATCTTCCCCAATTGGCGAATAGTTCGAATATTTTCCGGGAATCAATGGTGTTGGAGTTGGGTCATCCCATCCGCGATGTGGAAATAAGGTTTACCCTGGACGGGACCGAGCCGAATCGGGAAAATTCCCCCGAGTTTATAGTGGGGAAGACAATCCTGAAGGAAGGAAAATTAGTCAAGGCCCGAGCGTATAAGGAAGGCTGGCTGGCAAGTGAAGTGAACACTTTCAATGTGTATCAAAACAGGCATTTGCCGGACACTGTTGTATTACTTTCTCGCCTGAACAGAGTGCATCCCGCCAACGGAGCTCAGACTTTCTTTGATGGTGAAATGGGAAAATTCAATGCCAACAGTCCTGCATGGGCAAATAACTGGGCTGGTTTTTTTCAAAATGACATGGAGCTTTTGTTGGAATACAAAGTGCCCGTGTCCGTAAGTGACATTGGAATGCAGATTTTGGTAGAGCCTTCAAACGTGATTTTTCCGCCCTCGTCCCTGGAACTATGGGGTGGGAATGGTCTAAACGAGTTGAAACTGATCGGAAAAATGAAACCAAAGCAACCTACCCAGGAAGGCATCCCTTATATCGAGCTGATTTCATTTGACGTGAAACCTTTCGAAGGAAAATTCTTTAAGGTGGTGGCTAAGCCCGTGGAAAAAATTCCTACCTGGAGCAAAAGAAAAGGGGGAGCAGCTTTACTGCTGGTAGATGAAATGTTCGTGAATTGAAAATCAACGAAATAATTAGAATTATGAAATTAATTAATACATATAGGTACATTGTTTTTTTTGGGTTTTACTCTTTGATTTTAGTGTCATGTAATTCAAACAACACTACTAATTCAGAAGAAATACCTGAATTGATTAGTTATAATTTTGATATCCGTCCAATTCTTTCAGACAACTGTTTTGCTTGTCATGGTCGTGATGCCAACGCAAGGGAGGCAGGATTGAGGTTAGATATTGAAGAAGAAGCATTTAAATCGCTTTCAGAAAATCCTGGAAAATACGCTATTGTCAAAGGAAACCCTCATGAATCTATAGTTTGGCAGCGCATTATGTCATCAGATGAAAATGAAGTTATGCCTCCGCCAAAATCAAACTTAACCCTGACGATACACCAAAAAAATCTAATCCAAGCCTGGATCAAACAGGGGGCGACCTATGAAAAGCACTGGGCATTTGAACGCCCTGTTTCTCCTGACCTTCCTAAGGTTAAAAACATAAATTGGCCCAAGAATTCCATTGACAACTTTATTCTCAAAAAGCAGGAAGCATTGGGCATGTCACCAAACCCGGAAGCAGATCCTGAAAGTTTGCTCCGAAGAGTTAGTTTTGAACTTACGGGCCTACCACCTACCCTAGCAATGATGGATTCATTCTTGCAAGATAAAAATGCAGATGCATATGAAGTTTTAGTTGATAAATTACTTGATAAGCCTGCATATGGGGAGCGGATGGCTACTTTATGGCTGGATATAGCCCGATATTCAGATTCATATGGATACCAATTAGATAATTTACGAACTCAGTGGCCTTGGCGGGACTGGGTGATCTACGCCTTTAACAAAAATATTTCTTACGATACCTTTATCGAATGGCAATTGGCAGGTGATCTGCTGGATAGCCCTTCTAAGGAGCAACTTTTGGCCACTGGATTTAACCGCAATCATAAAATTACTGAAGAAGGGGCGGTAGATGAGGAGGAATACCGGGTTACTTATGTTGCTGACCGAACAAATACATTAGGAAAAGCACTTTTAGGAATTACGTTGGAGTGTGCAGCCTGCCATGATCATAAATATGATCCTATTACTCAAAAAGAATATTATCAGCTTTTCTCATTCTTTAACAATATAGATGAGAGGAGGGCTACAACATCGCCAATTGATCCCTTAGTAGGTAAGCCAGATTCCTATGCCAAAAAACCTCTAATGGAAATTACTAACAAAGATGTTAGATCCATACTCTCTTTTGTGAACAAGAAGGGTACTACTAAATTGATCGTTTCTGTGATGGGTGAATTGGATACCTTAAGAAAAAATTATATAAGAGAACGTGGAATTTTCAACGCTTATGGAGAAGAAGTATTTCCGGCAACACCTGAGGCCATTCTGCCTTTTTCTAAATCATCCCCAGCCAATAGGCTAGGTTTAGTAGATTGGTTGTTTGACCCAAAAAACCCTTTAACTGCACGCGTATTTGTCAATCTGGTCTGGAAAGATGTTTTTGGAAGAGGAATAGTTAACACACCCGGAGACTTTGGACTGCAAGGAGAACTACCGAGCCATCCCGAACTACTTGATTGGCTTGCAATTGATTTTATGGAAAATGGATGGGATATCAAGCGATTGATGCGCCAATTAGTTACGTCTGCCACGTTTAGACAATCGGGTATCTCTGGCCTGGAAAAAATCGAATTAGATCCTGATAACAAGTATTACTCTCGGTTTTTGAGGCGTCATATGAAGGCTGAATTTATTCGAGATATGGTCTTAGCTTCAAGTGGCCTGTTGGTACCAGAAGTAGGCGGTCCCAGTGTAAAACCTTACCAGCCTCCGGGTTTGTGGGAAGGAGCAGCTGCAGGGGGATCCACCTTGGCTGAATATACACAGGACCATGGTGAC
>CAMBMU010000146.1 GCA_945868725.1 Spirosoma fluviale | reverse complement strand
ATAGCAGTGTTTGGATGGGAATGAAGGTAAGTCAGTCTGCCATCACAGTAGAATACTGTGAGTTTAACCGCCCCGAACGACTATTCCACCAACCCATCAATACCTATTCCAACCTGATTTACTTTTTTTATGGCCTTCTAGTCCTTCAGTTGGCATTGAAAGACTTCAAATTGGTTGGGGTAAAGGGAGTCAATTCAGTTCGTAATTCTCCTTACTTGTCCATCCTCCTGGCAGCTAATTTTATCTATTTGAGTTTTGGTTCTGCATTTTTCCATTCTTCACTCACCTGGATCGGCCAACGGATCGATATGAATGCCACCTATGGACTTACACTCAGTTTAATTTGCATCGGAATGGTTCAGGTGCTTGTTAAAAAGGAGCTCTCTAAACAAATGCAGGTTGGTTTAGTGCTAGGAATGCTTTTACTCATTGCTGGGTTCCTTCCGCTGGCACTTCAAATTTCAAGTTCCATTCTCCTCCCCTCCTTATTTTTTATCCTTTTGGTAATTGGCATCATCAATTTCTATCAACACCCTTCCCAGCGAAGTCCACTGTTAGGGGTATTGAGCTTTGCATTGCTTGCAGTTGCCATTCAGATTCGCAGCATGGACGTGGCCAAGATCAATTGTGATCCAATGTCCATCTGGCAAGGACATGCGCTTTGGCATTTTCTAACTGCGACAAGCAGCTTGTGTATGTATCTCTACTTCAGACGAGTAAAAAACTTGGCACAACGATAAAATGCGGATAATCACATCCGATATTTCTTTGAAGAAATTTTTGCAAACTTTTCCTTTTGAAATACAACTATTCAAGTTTCAGCGTGTAGATTCGAAAATCGAATCCTGAACCTACTTTGAATTCTACAAGCAAAAAAATATCCTGGAAAACTGCTGCTGGCATTGTTATAGCCAACATGATTGGGACGGGAGTATTTACTAGTCTCGGTTTCCAGCTTGCAGTGGTTCAAAATACCTGGACGATTTTATTACTTTGGGTTTTTGGAGGGATAATGGCCCTTCTTGGGGCCTTGGTCTATGCCGAATTAGGCACTCATTTTCGCCGAACTGGAGGGGATTACATCTTTCTTTCGGAAACCATCCACCCTGTGGTAGGCTATTTATATGCCTGGGTTTCATTGGTAGTAGGTTTTTCTGCTCCTATCGCCATAGCCGCCATGGCGATGAACAATTACCTAAGACCAGTATTTGGGGAAACAGTACTTCCAGGACTTATTTTCTTGGTGCTCATCCCTGCCGTTCATATTTTTTCAGTGAGCAGCTCCGCCAAATTCCAAAATGGAATGACTTTTCTGAAGATACTATTTGTCTTAGTGCTCATTGGTTTGGGTTTAGCCTTTGGAACTAACATTGAAAGCCCAGCACTTAATTTTTCCGGTACCTGGAAAGATGAAATTCTACTTCCTGGATTTGCAGTTTCTTTGATCTATGTTTTTTATGCCTATACGGGTTGGAATTCTGCAGCTTACATCATCGAAGAAGTGGATCAACCCAAGAAAAACTTGCCCAAGGCACTGATTGGCGCTACCCTTCTAGTACTTGTGGTGTATGTTTTGCTTCAGCTAGTTCTCCTCAAGCATGCTTCCGTATCCCAGTTATCTGGACAAGTACAGGTTGCAGATATTGCATTTGGCAACCTTTTTGGTCCAAATGGAGCGCTATGGGTAAGTTTATTTATCGGCATACAATTGATTGCAACGATATCAGGATATGCCTGGGTGGGACCTAGAGTCACCTATGCCATGGCCAAAGACTATAAATTATGGAAGCCACTTGCAAAGGTCAATGCAAATGAAATCCCCGTTCGGGCGATAATTTTGAATACTGGTATAAGCTTGATTCTTTTTATATCGGGCTCATTTGAGCAAATCATGCTTTATGCAGGATTTATCCTACAGCTCATGAGTACAGTCACCGTTTACTCTTCACTTAAAATCAAAAAACAGGAAGGATTTAAAACGCCTTTCAAACCCCTTCCACAACTCATTTACATCGGATTTAGTGTAGCACTAATGGGCTACCTACTAGTGGATAGACCATTAGAGAGTCTGGCCGGTATTGGAATCCTATTTCTAGGTTGGGGGTTGTATGCCTTGGATAAAAAAGTTACCTAAGAAACCCGACTATTCCTTATCTAAAAGCCGGCGGTGGTAATTGATTTGACCCAAATGGTAGTTAAAATGCCCGTAAAGGTGGATCAAAAAATATCCTACGGTCATGGAATGTCCGAGGAACGAATGTTTGGATTGATCGCCTAGTTTTTTGGGGTCCATGGGTACCAAGGCTTGCTCCAAAAGCTTTTTGAGCTCCGCTAACTCTTGGAGTAGGTCTGCTCTACTGAGCTTGCTCGGCACAAACTCACTGTCTCTATCTCGCTCAAATGCAATGCCACACAAGTCCAATCCAAAAAACTGCTTCACATTGCCAATCAAGTGAAGTGTCAAGTTGCCCGCAGAATTGTTAATTCCTTGGTCTATAATCCAGAGATTACGCTCATCTGTGTAGGCTTGCAACTCCTCAATTAATTTGGATAAATCTCTTTGAAACAGTTGGTTAAGGTCTTTGGTATTCATATTGGCTTAAATTTAAACACTCGAAATGGGAACACACTTTAGACCAAAATCACTGCGGATTTTTGGAAAATGGATGAGTAGGTGAAAGAATAGTAAGCAGTGAAGAAAACGCGGTTTTAAGGCTCGATCACATTTTTTCGCTGCCCGTATTTGCTGGCGCTAGCCTCTTGCTCTGAAACAGCCAGAACCGGTAAAGGTTCGGCAGCACGCTCAGCATAAGGCCTAGGGGCTAAAGAGGAAGAAGACGAGGGAGACTTCTTTTTCTTTTTCTTCTTTTTTAGAGGGGAAGTTGAAGCTGCTGAAATAGGAGCTGATTCTTTAACTTTTTCACCCACGAAGGAAGGTCCTTTTTCCATTTGAGCTGGAAGCGGGTTTTTCGTGACCGACATACCAATTAACTGCTCTATACGCACAAACTTAGGCTGATCCTTAGGGTTCACAAAGGTAATGGCCTCTCCTTTGGCATCTGCTCTTGCCGTACGGCCTACACGGTGCACGTAATCTTCTGGATCACCTGGTGTATCGTAGTTGATGACTAACTCAATGCCGACCACGTCAATGCCTCGCGAGATGATATCCGTACCTACCAGGATTTTAACTTTTCTATTTTTGAAAGCCGACATGATTTTTTCGCGCTCCACTTGCTCCAAATCGGAGTGGAAAGCTTCCATATCAAAGCTCTTTCTTAAGGTCTTATGCAAGGCCTTAACCTTATCCTTGGTCGAACAAAAAACGATGACTGCCTCGTAATTTTTCTGAGAAAGAATGTGACGAACCAATTCTTCCTTTTGAGTATCATAAACCGAATACATGGATTGGGTCACCCCAGCAGCAGTTTTACCAATCGCAATAGAGATTTCCTCCGGCTTATTCAGAATTTTCATGCTGAACTGACGAATTTTTGGAGGCATAGTTGCTGAAAAAAGGATCGTCTGACGGTTTTGAGGTAGGTAATTGATAATTTTCAATATATCATCCGAAAAGCCCATGTCCAACATGCGGTCAGCTTCATCCAAAACCAAGTGTTCAAGGGTACTTAAATCAATTTTTCCACCTGCCAAAAGGGCAATTAGACGGCCTGGTGTAGCCACCACGATTTCGGCACCTGTTTCTAGGGCCTTCTTCTGTTGCTCCCAGACGATGCCATCTCCACCACCATAGATAGGTACAGAACTTACACCCAAGAAATAGGAAAAACCTTGGATATGCTGGTCAATTTGTATGGCTAACTCCCGGGTAGGGGCCAAAATCAAAGTATTGAGTGAGCTCGTCCCAGATTTTGTGATTTTATTAAGGATGGGCAACACAAAAGCGGCGGTTTTACCTGTACCTGTTTGTGCACAGGCAATCAAGTCTTTTCCAGCTAAAATAACAGGAATCGCCATTTCCTGGATGGGAGTTGGGTTGTCAAAACCCATGGCATCAAGCCCTTCTTGAAGGGAAGGCTCAAAATTAAACGAATTAAAATTCAAGTTGAGGTGATTTTTTGAGAAGAAAAGCCATCGGAAAAGAGTCCGAATAGCCAAATATACGGGAATTTGGGATAAATGCCCA
>CAMBMU010000145.1 GCA_945868725.1 Spirosoma fluviale | reverse complement strand
GACACCCTACTTCAAGGGCAGCCCTACATTCCGAAGTATTTTGGATACGCGGTAGACCTTAACAAACAAGGTGCACCCGCCTACCAGCAATCCATCGATCAGGTAAGCATTTTGCCTGAAGGAGCATCCCTTCCTGCGGGTGCTTTGGTAATCGATACCCGAAAGCAAGATCAATTTGCTGCAGGCCACATTCCTGGTTCGATCAACCTCATGAATGGGGGCAAATTTGAAACCTGGCTCGGTTCCATTGTGGGTCCTGAGGAGCGGTTTTTCCTCGTTGCAGAAACTGCCGCTGAACTCGAAATTCTAATTCACAAAGCAGCAAAAATTGGCTACGAGCAGTTGATTCAAGGCGCGGTAGTGCGTCCTGCTGGGATGACGGCTACAGGAACATCCTTTGACCTTGCTGCATTCAAAGCCAACCCTGAGGCCTACACCCTAGTGGACATCCGTAACCGTGACGAGCAGGCCAACAGTCCTATTTTTGAGGGAGCCTTGAATATACCGCTGCCGGAACTTCGAGAGCGAGCGCATGAAATTCCACAGCATAAGCCGATTTTGATTCACTGTGCGGGAGGCTATCGGTCCGCAGCAGGCGTAAGCATAGTGGCAAATGAGGTGAAGCAAGTGCCAGTGCTAGATTTTAGCGAAGCCATCAAAGACTTCGAAACAGCCGGACACTAAGCAGATTCAAATAGTCCACCGTTAACGGTCAACGGTCCACCGTCAATCGTGGTTATAGTACACTTTGTCTCTACAAATCCAATCTGCTGTCGTCTGTGGACTGTCAACCGTTGACAGATTGACCACAGTCCATAAACCACGGTTCACAGGCAGTCAACAGCTCATCTACTTGAACTTCAAATCTTGTTTTCTTTGGCGATAGGTAAAAAGCTGATGGTCACAAAAAAGAACAATCAAAAAAGCCCTCCGCAAGAGGGCTTTTTTGTGGATAATTTGCAGTTTCGAAGCCAAATTCCTGCCTGTTTTACGTAGATTTAAGTTTAGTTTCCAGTAACGATGCGTAAAGAAGAGTTTAGCCGCCTATCGATTTCACAGAAGATCAAAACCCTCTACCTAGAGGGCAGCTTTGTGGTGGCTATCCGTTACTACCGTCACAAGGTCAATCTTTACTTATTGGAGGACGAGTATGTGGAGGTGTTCTACAACCACAAGCTGGATCAAATTGAGAAGATTGAATTTTTAGCTAGAAAACATAGCCGCATGAAGTTCTACTTGGATCAGATAAAGTTGTAAATTGAACTATGGAAAAGCTCCTCATTCGAATTTTGGACAAGAAAGCAGTTAAAAAGCTGCAGGCTTTGGCAGACAAAAAATTAATCGAAATCAACGAAGCCCCTGTAACTGCACCGGTAGATTGGGCTAGTTTTATCGGATCGCTTCCCAAAATGTCGCTTTCTGAAATTGAAAAAGAAGTAAAGTCATTCAGAGACTGGGAATGATTCTTTGGGATACAAACTCGATTATTTTTTTTCTTCAAGATTTGCTACCTAGCTCATCTAGAGATTTTTTATTGGGTGAGTTAGGCAATAAAACTCCAAAAATTTCTGTCATCACTGAAATAGAACTCTTGTCTTGGCAAAAGATCTCTCCTGAACAATCCAAAACAATCTCTCTCTTTTTATCAAATTTTGGAAAGGTGGATTTGAATGAAGAAATTAAAGAGATAACCATTAATATTAGAAAGTCTACAGGGCTAAAAATTCCTGATGCAATCATTGCAGCTTCTGCACTAGCATTAGATCTACCCCTTTTGACCAATAACTTGAAGGACTTTCAGAAAGTTGATTTCTTAAAAATCCTTGATCCGATGAATCTAGTGTAAATCAAAGATTTTTTTCTCAAAACCGTTTTCCCAAGGATAACCCAAGCCAAGGAACCAGACCATATTTATTGGCAACAGGGGCTAGGCTGATCCGCCACATCAAGTCGTTGGCCGTGTGCTTTCGGTAACCGATACTGGGCACAAAACTTACAAAATGCTCTCCAATGGAAGGGTCTTCAACGATAAACAATTTTCCATTGTTACGCGTCCAGGTTGCCCCTAATCCAGCATCAATAAAGGAGTTATCATTTTTTAATTTGAAAAGGTAATTTACTCCGGTGGGGATGGTCAAATAGAACGCATTTTCTGAATAAAATCCCAACCCAATTCTGACCCCAAGTCCAGGTTGGCTTGTGAGTTGTCGCTCGTAATTAATAGAAGAAAAAAGACCATTGCCGCCTGCTTCAAAATAAAGGTCATTCCGTTTAAAGGAGGTTTGGCCAAAGGAACAGGTTGCAAAAAATGCACTAACTAGGAAAATAATCAGAGTTTTCATAGGAGCTTGGATTAGGTGCAGTATTCCACTTTTGGAATTATTTAGCAGGTATACGTCAAAGTAGTTTGTTGAGTTTCCCATCGAATTAAACAACTCTCTTTGTTACGGGATACTTCATAAAAAAAAGAATTTTTAGTTGAAAATAAAAAAATCCGAAAGGTCTCTTTCGGATTTTTTTTAGGTTGATTATCCACTTTATTGCAAGTATTGAAAGCAAATTAGGTTTGAAGCTTAAGAAAATGGGCTGTTAACCGTCGACTGCCCGTGAACCGTGGTTTATGGTCTGTCGACGATTATCCGCACGATTCACTCTTATTTATACATAGCTAGGATAGCGGATAATCATTATTTACAACTTTCGCTTCAAGAAGTCAGTCATCTGCGTGTACAGGTGCCAGGTGGTATTTCCACCCGAAATCCCATGGTTGCGGTTGGGATAGTAAAAGGACTCAAACTGCTTGTCGGCCGCAATGAGGGCATTGACCAAGTCCACGGCATTTTGGAAGTGGACATTGTCATCTCCCGTGCCATGAATCAGCAAGAAGTTGCCCTTCAACTTATTTACATGGGTGATGGGAGAGTTGTCATCGTAGCCTGCAGGATTCAGTTGGGGCGTCTGCAAGTAGCGCTCCGTATAGACCGTATCGTAGTACCTCCAGGTAGTCACCGGGGCCACTGCAATGGCAGTTTTAAACACATTATTTCCGATCATCAAGGAAAGGGAGGACATGTAGCCTCCATAAGACCAGCCCCAAATTCCTATTCGAGAAGGATCTACAAAGGGCATCTTGGCCAAGTACTTGGCCCCCTCGATCTGATCGATGGTCTCCAGCTTGCCCAAGTTGGCATAGGTGGAATGCTTGAAGTCACGACCTCTAGCGCCCGTGCCCCGGTTGTCAATACTTGCTACGAGGTAGCCTTCTGCCACCAGATGCTGGTGCCAAAAGTCTCGTGATCCGCCCCAAGAGTTGAGTACATTTTGCGAACCTGGGCCTCCATAGACATACATCAAAACAGGGTATTTTTTGTTGGGATCAAAGTCTGCTGGCTTGATCAAGTATCCATTGAGGGTGGTGCCATCTACTGTTGGGAAGCTGAAAAATTCCTTTTTCCCAAGGGCAAAGCTAGCCATCCGGTCTTTCAAGGCCTGATTTTCTTCAAGCACCTTCAGGGCCTTGCCGCTCGCCTCGTTGAGGGTGACGGTAACAGGACTTGCCGCGCTGCTGTGGTAGGCGATAAAAAACTGGTGATCCGGACTCATGTTGATGCTGTAGGTGCCTGCAAGTGGACTTAGCATTTTTTTGCCCTTTCCATCCAACTGGACCACATAGAGCTGTCGCTCCATGGGAGATTTTTCGGTGGACAGGTAGTAAAGTTTTTTACCCTTCTCGTCTACTCCCACCAAGGAACTCACTTCCCAAGGTCCTGTCGTCAGCTGACGAATCAAGGTGCCATCCATATTGTGGTGGTAGATGTGCTTGTAGCCGTCCTGCTCGGAGGTACGGATAAAGGTTTTCCCATCGCTGAGGTACTGCAGGTCGTCGTTGTAGTCCAAGTCCACGTAGGTCGCAGACTTCTCGGATAGGATGAGTTTGCTCTCGCCCGTGCTCGCATTGGCCTGCAGGAGGTCCAACTGATTTTGAAGTCGATTGAGGCGGATAAAGGCCAGCTGGTTCGCATCCTGGGTCCAATAGAGGCGGGGCAGGTACTGATCTGCTTCCGGTCCCGCATCCATTTTCTGGATCTTTTTAGAGGCCAGGTCTACGACATGAATGGAAACCAATGCATTTTTTTCTCCTGCCTTGGGGTACTTAAACTTGTAGTCTTGCGGATAGAGTGGTCCCCAAGTTTGCATGTTGAACTCTGGCACATCACTTTCGTCAAATCGGATAAAGGCAATTTTTTTGCCGTCTGGGGACCATTTGAAGGCTTGAGCCATGGAGAACTCCTCCTCATACACCCAGTCTGCAGCCCCGTTGATGATCCGGTTGGCTTCCCCATCGAAGGTAAGTTGGGTGACGCTGTTGGTAGCGAGATCGGTCAC
>CAMBMU010000144.1 GCA_945868725.1 Spirosoma fluviale | reverse complement strand
GCCGTAGAAGATTTTAATCAAGATGGTTTCCCAGATGTAGTGGTTGGCAATTTAGGGTTAAACCATAGAATGAAACCTACCAAAGAGTTTCCTATAAAAATGATGCTGGCTGATTTTGATAAAAATGGAAGTATGGAACAAATCGTCTCGTATCCTGTAGAAGGGAAGTATTTTACGGTAGCAAGCAAAGATGAACTAGTGAAGCAAATTCCTGCTCTAAAAAAAGAATTTGTCCGCTACAATGATTTTGCAGGTAAAACCGTCGATGAAATATTCGCTAAATTCCAAATCAAGGAGGCTCGGTATTTGAAGTCCTATCAATTTGAATCTTTGGTATTATACAACCAAAAAGGTAAAAATTTCACCGCTCAGGCGCTACCAATTGAAGCACAATTTTCACCAATAGCAGACATTGCTGTTGAGGATATCGATCAAGATGGATATTTAGACCTTATTTTAGGGGGTAATACGACTGCTGTGGCCTCTTATTTTGGTTCGTATCAGGGGAATTGGGGTCTTATTCTTAAAGGGGATGCAACTGGATCCTTCAAGACTTTCAAGGAAAGCCCCTTGAAAATAAAAGGCGATGTGAAGAAAATCAGAGAGGTGACCGTAGGAACCAAAAAATGGCTGGTTTTTGCAAAGAATAACTCAAGTTTAGAAGTATTCAGCATCTCGAAAGTTTACTAAAACTCATTTTTTAGCAGTTCAAGTCGCTACAAATCATACCCTTTATATTCCCCTTTGTGATTAGCTACTTTTTCACCACTCACTAATGAAAATAAGTTTTGAATTTCTGTTAAGTGAGCTGTGGACCGTTGACCGTCAGCCGTTGACTATCCGCAGTGGTGAATAGGCATGTTGAGTCACCGTCATAATTGAGGATAATCACATTTTCCTTTTGTTAAAACTTCTTACTCTATTCTATCGTTCAGTTTTGCATCCTTACCTTTCGGGAACAAACTAGTATATGCGCAAAAATTACTTCTTTTACCTAGTACTACTTTTTTTAAGCTCCTTCAGCTTATCCCAAGGACAAGGGATTAAGGGGACAGTGACTACCCAAGCCGGGGAGCCCTTGCCATTTGCTTCTGTATACATCCGAAACTTGCAAGATGGCGTACCGACCAACGAAAGTGGACGCTACGAATTCAAATTGGCCCCAGGTCTCTACGATGTGGTAGTTCAGTACCTTGGCTATGCTTCGCAAATCCGCACCGTAGAAATCAAATCAGATTGGGTTACGCTTGACTTTTCTCTGATATCTCAGGTAATTAATCTGAGCCAAGTAGAAGTACAAGCAGGCGCAGAGGACCCTGCGCTGACGATTATGCGAAAGGCCATCTCCAAGTCCACCTACCACCGACTTCAGCTCCAGCGTTATGCGATGACGGTGTATCTCAAAGGATCAGGTCAGTTGACCGATGCTCCCTTTTTTCTGAAAAAGAAACTGGCTGAGGAAGGGCTCAAACTCAACGAAGCCTACACCTCCGAGGCTATTTCACGTATTACCTTTACGCTGCCCAATAAAGTAGAAGAGAAAGTGATCTCCATCCGTACCAACGGGGATAATCAGGGCACCTCTCCAGCTCGCTACATCCAAACTTCCTTCTACCAGGATCAAGTGAATGAGGTGGTGTCACCCCTTTCCAAATCTGCCTTCATCTACTATCAATTTACCTTCCAAGGGAGCTTCTTCGATCAAAATATGCTCGTCAGCAAAATCAAGGTTACCCCTAGGTCTCGAGGAGAGCGGGTTTTTGAGGGGTATATCTACATCATCGACGAACTTTGGGCGATTCATAGTTTGGACTTAAAGACCTCTGTACTGGGTTTTCAAGTGCATATACGGCAAAATTACTCCCCCATAGCCGCCAATGTCTGGATGCCCTTGACGCAGCAGTATAACTTTGGAGGCAAGGTTTTTGGTTTTGCAGGGCAGTTTAATTACTTGGTATCTACTCGAGATTACGACATCAAACTCAATCCAGATCTTTCGCACAAGCCTGAACTGGTAGATGAAAAAATTCAGCAAGCACCAATTAACACCCAGAAATTTTCAAAGTCGGTATCTTCCCTTGAGCAGCTGGCTAGCGAACAGCCAAAAACACAGAAGGAGTACCGCAAACTGCTCAATCAATACGAAAAAGAGGTAATTCAGCAGCGCCAAGAAGACGAGAAAAAGGGCGTGGTGTCCGAACGAAACTATGTGGTAGATACCCTAGCTCGGAAACGTGACCTGGCCTATTGGGATAGCATCCGGCCTGTGCCCCTTAGCCTAAAGGAAGTAGAAGGATACAAGCGTGATGATAGCCTAGCCATCATCGAGGCGGCCAAAAAGTCTGAAGTAGACTCCATCGCCAAAAAAGCCCGCACCAAGTTTAAACCCCAAGATTTGTTGATGGGGGGCAGCTATAGTTTCGGAAAAGGGAAGTCCATTGGCTTTCCGGTAAACCTGACCAAATTTTCCTTCAACACTGTCGAAGGCCGCAAACTTGGACTTGGCTTTTTTTACAGAAAAGTGGAAGAAATCAAGCTTGCAGACTCAGCCAACCGTATCCGAAAGGTGTTTCGGATTGAACCCGAACTCCGCTATGGATTTTCGAGTGAACAGTGGTATGGAAAAGTAGCGATTCGTAGATCGATCAATAAACCTAGCTCAGGTGCCAACTGGGGGGTATCGGGAGGTAGATTTGCGTACCAATTTAATCCAGAGGATCCCATCCAGGAACAAGCAAATGCGACTTACTCACTCTTTGCACGTAAGAATTACATGAAGTTATACGAGCAAGATTTTGTACAAGCCACCTGGGGTGAGCGTAAATCACCCGCTTTAAGCTACCAACTCACTTTCTTGTGGGCGGATAGAAGACTGCTTGAAAATACTACGGACTTTAGTTTATCGAAAAATGAGGCACAAGTGTACACCTCCAATACCCCGGTCAATGTGGAAGCTTCGGAGGGAACTTTCTCGAATCATCAGGTCGCTAAATTCAAAGCGACACTCGATTGGAGGCCAGGATTAACTTATTCGATTCGTAATGGAAGGAAAATCCCCAATTATGAGCGCGCACCTTTGCTTTCGTTTACCTACCAGAAGGCATTGCCACAACTCAGCACTTCGGGATTGGCTGCAGACTTCGACCAACTGGAAGCTTCCCTAAAGCATGACCTTTCTTTTGGGGTGAGCGGCAAGCTGGAATTCAATGTTACCGCAGGAACATTCCTGAACAATCGCCAGATGTTTTTTCAAGACTACAAACATTTTGGGGGGAACCGAACGCTTTTCTCCTCCATGGGAGCAGCCTCCAATTACCGTGTGATGGACTACTACCGCTACAGCACTTCCGGATCCTATGTCTCCAGCATTGTGCACTACCAATTCCGTAAATTTATTTTTACGCAGCTCCCCATGCTTCGCTTTTCAGGGGTGCGGGAAAATATTTTTGTCAACTACCTGAAAACTCAAAACTCACCGCACTACACGGAAATTGGCTATTCTCTAGATAATCTCTTCCGGATTTTCAGGGTAGAATTTACTGCTGGCTTTGAAAACGGTCAATTTCTCCGAGCGCGCCCACTTTTTGGAGTAGCTACTTTCCTAAATATTTCGATCGATTAACTCAGGGGTTCCACCAGTAGGTGAATTTCAAGACCAAGGACCTGTTTTTCATCAAGAAAGGCGCTGGCAGGTAGTTGTCGGTGTACACCAAAAAAAGGTCTGAAGCAGGCTTAAACCGCCATTGAAAGCGGGTATTCAGGTTGATGTTCTTGATCTGCTCGTTGTACTGCACAAAGGTGGTAAAGAAGACCGTGTTGGTTAGGGTCACATCTAATCGCGGACCAACCAACCAGAACTGGGTTTTACCCCAGGGTGCGGGAAGGTCAATGGAATTGTAATTGCTACTCAGTGCCAAGCTCACATAAGGTTGAAAACGGTAGCCTAAGTCGGCAGTCAGGTTGAGCCGCTTCCCATCTGCATAATAGCCGCCTACTCGGCCACTGAAAGCATAGGTAAAGATGCTTTGAGGTTTCGAACTGTATTCTAGTCCACGGGCAGACCATTGGTGTTCTGTGCCTTTGGCTAGGGTTTTGCCAGAGAAGTTGGTCGGGTCAAAGGGGCGCTGCAATTGCACAAAGTCATGAGACCCCCAGACCAAGAGGCTGCTTTGGCTTCGAAACTTGATACTGTAGGTAGCGTAGGTTGTGTTGTCCGTTTGCGTGCCCTTCAGTGAAAAATAGCGGATCGAATTCAGTTCCGGTCCGTGGCTTAGGATTAGGGTACTCTTTGGAAACCAGCGGTAGCCGATGGAGGGGCTAATCTTGTAAAAAGCGGTGCGAGGAACATACCCCACCTCTGCAGTATAGTTTTCCGATACGTACTCGTGCTGCCAGTTCCA
>CAMBMU010000143.1 GCA_945868725.1 Spirosoma fluviale | reverse complement strand
CTCCCTTTTTGCTCGGTATTTATCAACAATACGACTGTATCCACTGCAACCGACATGCAGGGTAACTATACGCTCTCAGGGATAGAAGCCGGGACGGTAGAAATTGGCTTTTCTTTTTTGGGCTACACCGCGCAAACTCGCAAAATTACGCTAAAACCTGGGGGCACTTTTACACTCAACCTCAACCTAGTTCCTTTGGAGCAGGAGCTCAGTGAACAAGAAGTTAAGTCCTCTCGAGATAAAAACTGGGAGCGTGACCTACGCAAATTTCAGAGTCTTTTTTTAGGGATAGACGAAGCCGCCTCACAAACCAGCATCCTCAATCCATGGGTTATCGATTTCCCTATCCCAACCGAAAAAGGGACCTTTCTGGCCCGTGCAGAGCAGCCGATTGAAATTGAAAATCGCTACCTAGGCTATAAAATTACCTTTAACCTAACCGAGTTTCTAGATGCACCTACCAACTACCGTATTGTAGGTGCAGCAAGGTTTGAATTCCTACCTCCCGACTCAGACGCACAGCAAGCCCTTTGGCAAAAATCCCGAGCCAGCATTTACCAACGCTCACCCATGAACCTCTTTCGAGCCATGCTCAAAGGGAATTCCGAACGGGAGGGTTTCTACCTCTATGGAGACAAGGCAGGGGGCTCTGCAAGCATGAATATCCGTACAGATATTTTTGCGAACGAGCTCGGTAAGTCGGTTGTGCCTTACAAGGCTGATCCCCTCGTCATTCCGGGCAGCAGCCCCGGAGAGTTTCTGCTGCAGCTCAAAGGGCGCATTGAAATTCATTACCAAAAAGGCTTTGCCCAAGCCAACACGTACCGAGATGCTCCTTACCCTATCTCTTGGCTGGAAGTAAAAAATGGACAGGTGCGCATACGGGAAAATGGCACGGTGCTCAACCCCGAGGACCTGGTTTTCTCTGGAGATATGGACCGCAAGCGGGTCTCCAACCTATTGCCCCTAGATTACGATGCCGAACGAGGGCTGCTCTTACAGGATCTCTCCAAAACAGCCAAAAACTACCAGGAAAAGGTGTACCTCCATACCGACAAGCCTTACTACTACGCGGGAGACTCCCTCTTCTTTAAAGGATATTTTGCCTACGGCAACCCCTACCTGAGGGACGGGCTGAGTGAGGTGCTCCATGTAGAATTGATCTCAGAGGAGCGCGATATCCTCCTTGCCAAGAAATACCCCATTCGAGACGGCATCGTGGTAGGGGATTTCCTACTTCCAGATTCTTTGGATGGAGAACGTTACTACCTAAGGGCCTACACCAACTGGATGCGAAATTACGGTCCCAACCAGTATTTTATGCAAGCCCTCCCCGTGTTAAATCCTTACAAACGGATCGTAGCATCTGAGACCAATGAACAATGGATCAACCAAGGCGTTCAACTGCAGTCGGATAAGGCAAATTTCGGTCCCCGGGAAGAGGTAAACCTGCGACTACAGCTTACAGACGAAAAAGGACGGCCTGCAGCAGCTAACCTTTCCGTAAGTATATGGGATGCAGAGCAGCTTGTGCCTATCCGGAGGTTGGTTGATGTTGTACCAAGCTTGCAACTCAGCGAAATCCCAGAAACCCTTGGGACAGAACGATTTTCGTATCCCATTGAAACTAGTATTTCTGTTACAGGAAAAGTGACCGATGCCAAAGGGAAAGGGGTAGGTGCCGATGTGACTGCTTTTGTGAATGACTTTCAGGGCTTGATTAGTATGGCTTCCAATGCCGAAGGAGATTTTGCGATGGAGAACATGGAATTTTATGGACCCATGCGGCTAGGTTTGGTGGCCGCTGACAAAAAAGGTCGGCCGTTGAATGTCCAACTTCAAGAGCCACTCAAAGCCCCTGTGGTCTTGCCCCAAGCACCTTATTTTCCCAAAGTCACTACACTGGCTACGCCAGCGAAAATCCAGGAACCTGAAGTAGTCAACCCAGAAGCGAAGAAGGAAAAGGTGCAACAAAAAGCCATTTATGGCAATCCTGATTTTGTAATTGAAGGAGAAAGGCTTACCAAAACAGGCAGTTCCACGGATTTAGTCAATAGTTTGGTGGGCAATATCCCAGGGGCTCAAGTTACTCTTGTGGGAGGCACGGGGCAACAAACGATTCGCCTTCGAGGTGGCGCGGTTTCAGCTTTGGGATCGATGGAACCTGTAGTCATGGTGGATGGGGTGGTGCTTGTAAGAGGTGGGATGTCCACTGCAGCGGATAACATTCGAACCATCAATGCCTTCGATATAGATCGGGTGGAGGTGGTCACCCGGATGGTTCCGATGCTAGGAGACCAGGGGCGAAATGGCGTCATTGCCATTTACTTGAAAGATGAGATGGACGAAGGGCAGGAGAATCCTTTGGAAGGAAAGGGAATTGTCACCTATACACTAGAGGGCTTCCAAGTGCCAAGTGACTTTATCCCCCGTAGCTATGGCCCCGACAGTACGCAGTCTGAAAAGGACGATCGGCAAACCTTGTATTGGAATCCCTACTTGGTAACCAATGAAAAGGGGGAATTGGTTCTTTCCTTTTTTTCCAACGACTTAGGTGGCCCCGTGATTGTTGAGGTGCGTGGGTTGACTGTGGCTGGGGATCCGATTCAAGGGACTTTTAGGTTGAATAAAAAATAGTGAAAATGATTATCCGCAATCCTACCAGTTGTTCTAAATTAGGCTTAAATACTGCGGATAATCATCGACAGCTGACAGACCACGGTCTACAGGCAGACCACGGTCTACAGGCCGCCCACAGTCCACAGTAGATTTTCTTACCCTTCAAATCTTAATAGCTTTGATTACTGGTGCTAAAGCGAATAAATATCCTAGTAAAAACAAAAAATTGATAGGTTCGATTATGGTTAAAAAGTTATTGGTGCTGGTCTTTCTTCTCTTGCCAGGAATTGCTTTCGCGCAGTTGAGCATCGGCATTCGAGGAGGGTTGAGTAGCAGTTCCTACAGCTACCAGGCGACAGCAGGTACCCGGGTCAAAAAAGTGGAGGGAGTTGCCGCTCCCACCTTCGCCCTGGTAGTCGAATATTTTGACTCCAAAAATGCAGGGGTAGAGCTCAATATCCAGCAGCTTACCCTTGGCTTCGCCCAAGTCAACGATGCAGGTAAGGTCAATCAAACCGAGTTTACTTACCTCAAATTCCCCATGCTGGCCAGTATTTTCGCAGGGCGGTCCGGGCGATTTCAAATCAAGTTTGGCCCACACTTTGGGCTGCTAAGACAGGTGCAGGACCTTACAAGGGAGTATTCAGGTGCTACCCCCAAGGAACTACCTACCTTTGGACAGCCTGCAGATGCCCCAAACAAGCGCATGTATGGCTTGACGGGAGGAGCTGGGATTTCCAAGCTTTTTGGCAAGTCGACCCTGTCTGCCGAGGCACGCTTTGGGTATGACTTTACGAATCCAGAGTCCCAGGATCGTGTTTTTGAAATAAGTTCGACCAACCTAGAATTTACGCTAGCCTACCTATTTCGTGTCAAGGAACGCAAGCAAAAAACTCCTTAAGCGAAGCTTTTGGCAAGCTAGCTTGGAGTCAATACCTTTATAGTCAATTCTTTTCGATGTACCCATGAAAATCCAGGTGATCAATGGCCCAAATCTCAACTTGCTCGGCAAGCGAGAGCCAGAAATATACGGCAGTGAATCCTTTGAAAGCTATTTTATCCAGCTTCAGGCCCAGTATCCTGAGGTCCAGCTTTCCTACTTCCAAAGTAATGTAGAAGGGGAGCTAATCAACAAAATTCAGGAGGTAGGCTTTTCTGTAGATGGCATTATTTTGAATGCTGGCGGCTATACGCACACCTCGGTCGCCCTATCGGATGCGGTGGCCGCAGTTACCAGTCCTACGGTGGAGGTCCATATTTCCAATTTGTACAAGCGGGAAGAATTTCGCCACAAGAGCATCCTTTCCAAATCCTGTGTGGGCATGATTGCTGGCCTTGGATTAAAAGGATATGCCCTTGCCATCCAGTATTTTCTAAGCTCTGCTACCCGATGATCACCTTCGCCCCAGGACCTTCCAAAGTATACGATGCGCTGCCCCAGTACCTGCAGGACGCCTATGTCCAAGGAATATTGAGTGCCAATCACCGCAGTTCGGTGTTTATGAATTTGTATCGGGATACCGAACAGCTTTTTCGAGAGAAGTTGCAGGTTCCTGCTGACTTTACCTTGCTATTCACCTCTTCGGCTACGGAAGGCTGGGAGATAATTTCCCAATCCTTGGTAGAGCAGTCTAGCTACCACTTGTATTCGGGTTCCTTTGGTAAAAAATGGTTGGAATATGCCCAGCACATTCTTCCTGCTACCCAAGGGCATAAGTTAGCTGCCAATGAATCCATTCCTGTAAGTCAATTGCAAATCGGCCCTGAGGTTGACTTGATTGCGGTGACGCAAAACGAAACAGCCAA
>CAMBMU010000142.1 GCA_945868725.1 Spirosoma fluviale | reverse complement strand
AAGGTTAGGTCTAACCTTTGAGGTTTACCAAAACCTCGAAGGTTTCAATCTATCTTCTTTGAGAAATCAAATCCTTCGAGGTCCGAAGAAGACCTCAAAGGATAAATTAAAAACCTTCGAGGTCCGAAAAAGACCTCAAAGGTTAGGTCCAACCTTTGATGTTTACCAAAACCTCGAAGGTTTCAAAGTTCAAAAATTAAACCTTCGAGGTCCGAAAAAGACCTCAAAGGTTAAGTATACATCGCTCCATTAACATGGAGTACTTGGCCTGAGATGTAGCTGCTCATATCGGAACCGAGAAACACACAGGCATCGGCAATTTCTTGCGGCTGCCCACCACGCTTCATCGGGATTGCATCCCTCCAGCCTTGAACAGTTTTCTCGTCCAGCACCTCGGTCATCTCAGTTTCAATAAATCCTGGCGCCACTGCATTGCATCGGATGTTGCGGGAACCTAATTCCAAAGCCACAGACTTGGTGAATCCAATGATTCCAGCCTTCGAAGCTGCATAATTGGCTTGCCCCGCATTTCCCTTCACGCCCACCACTGAAGTCATGTTGATGATGGATCCAGACTTGGCCTTCATCATTACGCGAGTGGCTGCTTTTACGGTATTGAAGCAGGATTTTAAATTGATGTTCATGATCTCGTCCCAAGATTCCTCGGTCATGCGCATCAACAAATTGTCTCGGGTGATGCCCGCATTGTTGACTAGGATATCCAAGGTTCCAAAATCAGCCACCACGGCATTGACTAATTCCTCCGCTGCTTTGAAATCTGAAGCATCGGAGCGGTAGCCTTTGGCACGAACTCCGTAAACGGCCAACTCCGCCTCTAGCGCAAGTCCTTTTTCAACACTTGAAAGATAAGTAAAGGCAACCTGTGCCCCTTCCTGTGCAAATTTGGTGGCAATGGCTCTACCAATTCCCTTGGAAGCTCCAGTAACTAAGGCGATTTTTCCTGTAAGTAATCCCATGAATACAGTCAATTTTGATTTTGCCAAAAATAGAAATTTCTCTCGGGATTTAGACCTTGGATTTTTTCAGTTCCAATACAAGCCAAAAAAACAGCGGTTTTGAATCTTATTTTTCCAATTTTCACTAGAAAAAGGAGTAAAAAAATAGGAACTCAAAATTAACTACCCCCACAATAAGGCGTTCAGCATGAAACTTTTCACCAATGAAATCTAGGTCCAAAACAGATTTTTTTCTGAAGTCAAAAGACCTATTTTTGCGAAGTTATTTTGATATCAAATCCATTAAACTATGTCTTCGACAAAATTTGACTTGATTGTACTGGGTAGCGGACCGGGAGGATACGTGTCGGCCATTCGTGCTTCCCAACTGGGACTGAAAACTGCCATTGTGGAAGCGGAAGAATTGGGTGGCATCTGCCTCAACTGGGGTTGTATCCCTACCAAAGCCTTGCTAAAAAGCGCACAAGTATTTGAGTACATCAGCCATGCCAGCGACTATGGAATCCAAGTTAATGGAGCGGAAGCAGATTTTGCCGCCATGGTTAAGCGCAGCCGAGGCGTAGCAGACGGCATGAGCAAGGGTGTGCAATTTTTGATGAAGAAAAATAAAATCGACATCCTTTCCGGCTGGGGAAAAATCCAGCCAGGCAAAAAGGTAGAAGTGTCCGATACCAACGGAGGAAAGATGGTGTACACTGCAGACCATATTATCATCGCAACAGGTGCTCGTGCCCGCGAGCTCCCTACCCTAAAAATCGATAACGAAAAAATCATTGGCTACCGAAAGGCAATGACCCTAGAGAAGCAACCCAAAAGTATGGTGGTTGTAGGTTCAGGTGCAATCGGTGTGGAATTTGCCTATTTCTACAACTCCATTGGCACCAAGGTGACTATTGTGGAATTCATGGACCGCATCGTGCCCGTGGAGGACGAAGAGGTATCCAAAGCCCTTGAGAAAATCTATAAAAAATCAGGAATCACCGTCATGACCTCCTCCGAGGTAACGAAGGTAGATACCAAAGGAGCAGGATGTAAGGTAACCGTCAAAACAGCCAAGGGCGAGGAAGTACTTGACTGTGAGGTGGTACTTTCTGCCGCTGGAGTCGTCTCCAACCTTGAAAACATCGGTTTGGAAGAGGTTGGCATCTTGGTTGACAAGGGCAAAATCCAAGTAAATGACTACTACCAAACCAACATGCCTGGCTATTATGCCATAGGAGATGTAGTTCCTGGACCGGCACTTGCGCACGTCGCTTCGGCCGAAGGCATCATTTGCGTAGAAAAAATCGCGGGTCATCACCCAGAGCCATTGGATTATGGCAATATTCCGGGTTGCACCTACTGCTCACCAGAGATTGCCTCTGTGGGCATGACCGAAGCCAAGGCAAAAGCTGCTGGCTACGAGGTGCGTATTGGCAAGTTTCCTTTCTCTGCATCAGGCAAAGCATCCGCAGCAGGCGCGAAGGATGGTTTTGTAAAGCTAGTATTCGATAAAAAATATGGGGAAATCCTTGGCGCTCACCTGATCGGAGCCAATGTCACTGAGATGATTGCCGAGATCGTTGCGATCCGCAAACTGGAAACTACAGGACACGAACTCATCAAAACCGTGCATCCACACCCGACCATGTCCGAAGCGATCATGGAAGCTGCCGCTGCAGCCTATGACGAGGTGATCCACTTGTAAGTAATCACTTTCCTAAGCCCGCTCCAAAACTGCCATTTTTATTCATAGGCATCTTGGAGCGGGCTTTTTCATTTCTTTTTCTCAACTTACACAGTAGAATTGCCTGATTACCTATGGAACTTGAACTCTCCACCCCTGCCCTCCTTTTTTCAGCCATCACCCTATTGATGCTGGCATTTACGAATCGGTTTTTGGCCATTGCCACCCTGATTCGAGGATTGCACAAGAATTACTTGAAAGACCCAGATCAAGAAATTATTGTGGAGCAGATTCACAATCTCCGCAGGAGATTAACCTTGATTAAGAACATGCAACTCTTCGGCGTTTTTAGCTTTTTGCTTTGCGTGATTTGCATGTTTTTACTATTCAAGGGATTCACTGCTGCCGCCAACTTTGTATTTATCAGCAGCATGCTCTCCTTATTGATCTCTCTTGGTATCTCCTTGGTTGAAATTCAAATTTCCACTAAGGCCCTAAATTTGGAGCTATCAGACATGGAAGGAGTTTTCCGAAAAATAAAAAAGTAGCCTAGACCTATTCTTCAAAAAAGACGAAACAAATTGATGCAGATTCTTGATTTACGAAGCGACACCCTCACTCAGCCAACAGCGGGGATGAAAGAAGCCATGTTTGCCGCCCCGCTCGGCGACGATGTATTTGGGGAAGATCCCACGGTCAATGCCCTGGAAACAAAAATCGCAGCGCTGTTTGGGATGGAAGCAGCCTTATTTTGCCCCTCGGGCACCATGACCAACCAGATCGCCATCCGCTTGCATACAGGCCCACAAAAAGAGGTGATTTGCCATCAGTATTCGCACATCTACCTCTACGAGGGCGGGGGTATTATGGCCAATTCCATGGCTTCAGTGAAACTTCTGAGTGGAGACTTGGGGAAAATCACCGCTTCGCAGGTGGCCGAATCCATCAACCCAGACGATGTACATGCACCCGAAACCACTTTAGTTTCGCTAGAAAATACGATGAATAAGGGAGGTGGAAGCATCTATACCCTAGACGAAATAAAGCCCATCCATGCGCTCTGCAAAGAAAAAGGGCTGAAGCTTCACCTGGATGGAGCCCGATTGTTCAATGCCTTGGTCGAGAGCGGAGAAAGTCCTGCCGACTGGGGCGCACATTTTGACACCATTTCGATCTGCCTCAGTAAGGGCTTGGGCTGCCCGATTGGATCGGTGCTGTTGGGCACGAAGGCTGATATCAAGCGGGCAAAAAAGGTACGGAAAGTGTTTGGTGGCGGCATGCGCCAAGCAGGATTTCTTGCTGCAGCGGGAATCTATGCCCTCGACCATCAGGTAGAGCGCTTGAAAGAAGACCACCGTAGGGCGCGGGTACTTGGGCAGTTTTTAATACAAGCTCCTCATGTGGCAGAAGTGCTTCCTGTGGCAACCAATATTGTGATTGCGCGCCTGGAGGGAATCAGTCCCGAAACTTACCTTCAGGAACTAACCCAAAAAGGCATCAAAGGCGTGAAGTTTGGAAAAGATCTCGTTCGATTCGTTACCCACCTAGACTTTAGCGACACGCACTTGGATGAATTTGGAAAACGGATTTCTACGAATTGAATTCCCTTAGATTGAATTTTTCTGATTAAATTAAACAAAAGATAACTCCATGATAACCAAAGATAAAGCGATAGAAGTCATTAAATCACTCCCTGAAGAATTCTCAATCGAAGAATTGATGGACCGATTAATCTTATTGAATAAGATTGAAACCGGAATCAAGCAAGCAACAAGCGGCGAAACCTACTCCTCCGATGAGGCGAAAAAAATGGTGCGCGAATGGTCAAAATAACTTGGTCAAA
>CAMBMU010000141.1 GCA_945868725.1 Spirosoma fluviale | reverse complement strand
GTAAGTCGGCATCGTTACCTAGTGTGAATCCAGTCAATGGGCTATCGCTGCAAACGGTAATGATTTGATTAACGACTACGGGTTCAGGGTTTACAGTGACGGTGACAGTGAATGGATTTCCAAGACAGCCTGCAGCAGATACAGGGACGGCGGTGTAGATGACGTTGACAGCAGCGTTGGTAGTGTTTGTGAATGCATCGTCGGCAAGAGCAGCGGCTGTAAGGTTATTTGCAACGGCAGCCCCTCCAGCAGAAACGGTGAGTCCATTCAGATTAAGTGCGGTGACATTGTAGGTTGCTGCAGCTACGGAAGTACTGGAATTGAAGTTAACCCCAAGCGGTGTATCGCTACAAACGGTTGGTACTATCTGATCGGCAACGACAGGTTTTGGATTTTCAATAAGGGTGAAATTTCCCGAATAGACACAATTATTTACGTCAATCAATTGGATTGCATACTGTCCTGCAGCAAGTCCATTTTTTGTTACAGTTTGCCCAGAAGTAACTCCCGTTACCTGACCTATGGATGCCATATTTGCGCCTACTACTGGCACAAGTGGATCGGCAAAATGACCCGTATAAAAGGTTACTTGATAAGGAGGACTTCCTCCAGTAGGCACTAAGGTGAGAAACCCATTGGTTTCTCCTTGGCAAACTGCTGCAGATTTTGTTACAGGTACACTAAATTGGGCTGGTTGGGTAATGGTAATTGATACTGATTTATTGCAGCCGGCAAATTGGCTTACGGTAAATAATGTTTTAAATCGGTCAAATTGCGCCACATTTGCAGGATTGACTTTATCTGTGTATTGGATAGTGTAAACACCTGCTGGAAGGTTAGTGTATGTGCTTTGGGCAATACCCCAAGGGCTGTACTCTAAGTCGTCTTTAAGAATTCGAATTAAATAATTTGAACCCCATCCACCTGAAATATTAGTTACAGATATTGATCCATTAGAACCACCAGGGCAAGTTACATTTTGCGAAGTAAAAGTTCCTGAAAGTGGGCTAGGAGGTCCAGCAATAGTAATCGTCTTTGTTCCTGTACAATCATTAGCATCGGTCCAATTTAAGGTGTAGGTACCCACTCCCAAATTTTGGATTGCTAAGTAAAAACTCGTTGATACTCCTTGCCTTACAGTAGCTCCATTTTGTTCTAAATTCCAGGTATAGTTTCTAAACCCATTGGAAAATTCGAGAAGTGCTAAGCCAGAGTTAGGTTCGGCAGAACAAATCAATCCTTCAAAGTGGGTAATTACACTAAGAGCATAGGGCTGAGAAAGTGTGTAAATTCCTTCTTGTTCTAGTGCAGGAGTACTAGTATCCCGCACTGTAACTTTATAGTCTGCGGGTACAGCCCCTACAATAGATCTTGAGGTTGATAGTATTGGATTACCATTTATAATTACTGGCTGCCATGCAGCAGTAGAACCAGTGGGACGAGTCTCCCAAACATAGGAAAATACTTGGCTTCCTCCATTAGCACTTATGACAATCTCTCCAGGGCAGGATTTAATGGTCACATCCAAGGAAATATTAAAAAGTGAAACCTCATTTTCTCGGTTATCAGCAGAAATGAGTGATCCAAAAAGGCTAAATAAAAAATAGCTTAAACCAACAAAAACATTAATTTTTAGCTTATTACGCTTCATTTACCAGAAAATTTATAAGGCTTTTTGCCTTCTATTTCAAAGGATAGCCGCATCAAGAAATTATCTTCTGCAGAAACCATTACCAGGCATTGTAGGAAATACTTTATCATAAAATCTGAACTCCTGATTTTGGGTGATGTTCACAGGGTTAATTTCTTTTTTACAAACTGATTTGGGTGAATCAGACGGTTAATTTAGTGTAGTTACAAACTTCGTGCCTTTGTATTCTTTTTGGCTCAACTTCCTATCTTAAACAAGATGAGTAGTGATTTATTGTTTTAGGCCTAAAATTAAGCCAATTATCTTGTAATGAAAACCTTTTAATGGATAGCTGTTAAATAAAGCTAATTCTTTCAGTTTGAATGAAAAATAGCACTGCGGAAAATAATATAAATTTAATTATAAAAATTAATATTAAAACATAATTAAAAATAGAAGCACATCATATAGCAAAAAATTATATGCTTAATTTATTTCATTTATCTAAAACAAGGGAGTTGCCAGAAAGGATTTTTTTTGAATTACTTTGATTTCCCCTTCCATCCATCCAACGAATATCTTCCTCCACCAGAAATTAGAATCGATAGAAACAGGGTGAAGAATAGCAAGGAGAGTTCCTTCTTTCCAAAAGGATCGGCGGCATGCGCATAAAGAGCAGCTACCAGCATGGTAAAAAGTAGAGGCAGGGTAGCCCAGCGAGTTTTAAATCCTAGCATCACCAGAATAGAGCAACCTACCTCCGCAAAAAGGACCAGCCCCAAACTGATTTCGGGTCCCAGCCCAAATGGATCTGCAAATTTCACAGGACCCTCACCAAAAAGGCGGTCAAATTTGGGCAGGCCATGCGTGAGCATCATGCCACCTGCAAGCAAGCGAACGAGGAAGAGTCCAAGATCGGAAATGGAGTTATTTTTCATTTTTTTGTCGTTTATGGCCAGATAGCCGATAGCATTCTATTTTTTCCATTGAGATCCTGATGCACACGCAGCTGCTCATAGCCTTGCGAACCCAAGAGTTGTACCAATTCATCCGCCAAGTTCTCGTAGATCTCCAAATACAATTTTCCTCCCTGCTTCAGCAGTTGCTGCCCCCAAACTCCGATCGCTCGGTAAAACACGAGCGGGTCCTCATCCGGAACGAAAAGTGCCAGATGCGGCTCAAAATTCAGGACATTGACATGCATTTCTCCCTGATCCCGGAGAGGTACGTAGGGAGGATTGGAGACCAAGACATCAAAAAAAGCAAGATTTGGGATATCCCCCAAAAGGTCCCTTTCCAAAAACTCAACTTTGGCCCTTAGTTGTAGGGCATTTTTACGTGCAACCCCCAGGGCTGCAGCCGATATATCCAGCGCATATACCTCCGGATCCTGCAGCTCCAAGGCCAAGGTAATTGGAATGCATCCCGTGCCTGTTCCCAAATCCAAGACGCGCAGTTCCGACTTGGGATTTTCCTTGAGGATGAGATGTACTAGCTCCTCAGTTTCATTTCGCGGAATCAGCGTATCCCGCGTGACACCAAAATTTCTTCCATAAAAAGGGGCTTCCCCAAGGATGTATTGAATCGGTTCACCCGTCAGCAATCGCTCGAAATCCGCAAGTAGAGGCTCCCTGTCCACCGCAGTTGGAATAGTGAGTTGCAGGTCTGCCCGTCTCAAACCCAAATGATGTTCGAACAACCAAAAAACGAGGTTTTCTGCCTCCGCTTGGGAATACGTGCTGAGCTGAGCCGATAAGGAGGCCATCCACTCGGAGTAGGTCTGGGAAAGATGCATAGGGTGGGAGCAAAAATAGAAACTCGTGGGAATTTCCACTCCATTCAAGCTTCTGTTGGAACAAAAAAATGATAGATCTTAAAAGCAAAACTTAAATGCAAAAAAAATCAGAAAAAACTCAAGCAAAAACTGTAACTTAATTTCTTCAGTATCAAGTCTATCATGCACCGGGGAGAACTTCTATTTTTTCTCCTGGCCGTGGGAATTTTTTCGATTGATTTTTTTAAGGTTAGGACAGGTTCATTTTTTGATAGCAGCACCCTACCTCCAAAAATAACGCAATGGGAACTCGATTCTTGCACCAGGACCATTTCCGTTCAGGCAGTTACAGGAGGTATTCCTCCCTATGATTTCTATGTTTTCAAGCAAGAGGAGCTCAATACGGACAACTGGCAGTTCTACCGCCTGATCAAAGAGCAGCTGCCCCAAATTTCAGGCTTGCCCCCAGGAAACTATCGAATCAAGGCAGTAAACGAAGGAATATCAACTCCAAATAGCTCCATAAATATCCTTGCAGTAAGTTTTCCATCGGACCCAGAGCTTGAGGTAAAGGGAACTACTTCCCTATGTTCGAGATCGATCTCCGATATCGTGCTGCACCTCGCCGATTCGGAGGTTTTGGTGCCTATTCGTTGGACTGCCGAAGTACTGCTAGCTCCCGAAGAGGGGGAATTGCTGGGCTACACCAGTAATACACTAACCCCGCTACTCGAGATTACGGATACTCTGATCAATACAGGAAAGACCCTTGCCAAGGTCTCCTACCAGCTCCAAGCCCTGGTCAACGGCTGCCTCCTCCCTGCTCGTATTGTAGAAGTGCAGGTAAATCCAGTTCCAAGAATTGAGGCTACAGTTTCCGATAGCCTGATTTGTTCAGGAACTCCCTTTTCCATCTCTCTTCTGCCCAAAAGTTGGGGGACAAACCCCATGGAGCTGCGCTGGTCGGCGACTCTGCTTTCTGGGCAAGTCATTGGCCTAGTCCAAGGCGAGCCATCCCCACTGGCCGAACTTTCCTCCATCACCCAGACCCTTGTCAACCGAGGAACTGGTCCCGCTCGCATTCGCTATACCTTTTATCCTTCCTTCCAAGGCTGTGATG
>CAMBMU010000140.1 GCA_945868725.1 Spirosoma fluviale | reverse complement strand
TATATTTGCTTCCGAAATGAAATCAACAGCAGCAATTCTTACTTTTTCTCTGCCAGCACAGGAGCTCCATCTGCTGCATCGTTTCCATCATTCCTCCTGAGAGGAAGATATTTACACCCCACCCGGTGCCGCTGATGATAGGGATTCAGCCAGTCACCACCCCTTCATTCAATTAGTTTCGAATTCATTCAAATCTCCTTATGGAACAGATTGTACGCATTGCCGTCCAAAAAAGTGGCCGCCTATCCGATGACTCACTTAGCCTAATCAAAGAGTGTGGCATCAAGTTTTACAATGGAACGGGCAAGCTCAAGTCCAGCTCCACCAACTTCCCTGTTGAATTTCTATTTCTCCGTGACGACGATATTCCGGGCTACGTAGCCGATGGAGTGGCTGATTTAGGAATTGTAGGACAAAATGAGGTAACTGAAAAAGGCAAAGAGGTGCTGGTACTCAAGAAGCTAGGCTTTTCCAAGTGCCGACTTTCACTTGCCATTCCCAAGGGAATTCCCTACGAGGGCCTCCACTATTTTGAGGGAAAAAGCATTGCCACCTCCTACCCGAAGGTTCTGAAAACCTACCTGCAAACGCATCAAATCCACGCCGAAATCCACGAGATTAGCGGCTCAGTAGAAATTGCACCCAGCATCGGCCTGGCCGAAGGGATTTGCGATATCGTCAGCTCGGGTTCTACTCTGATGATGAATGGCCTCAAAGAGGTTGAGGAAGTGTTCACTTCCGAAGCCGTCCTGATTGGAAACCCCCAGTTGAGCGACTGGAAAAAAAGCATTGTCGACAAGCTACTCTTCCGCATCAATGCCGTGCAAACTGGTAAAAGCAACAAATACGTGCTTATGAACGTCCCCAATGCTGCCCTACCCAAGATCATCGCCCTAATGCCTGGTATGCGTAGCCCTACCATCCTACCCCTAGCGGAAGAAGGTTGGTCATCCGTACACTCCGTGCTCAGCGAAGATCAATTTTGGGAAAATATGGACGAACTCCGCGCTGCCGGAGCAGAAGGAATCCTCGTGGTTCCCATAGAGAAGATGGTTATTTAAAATATTCTAGACCTCAACCGATGAAAATCCTCCTCAACCCCAGTCCAGAAAAGTGGCAAAAGCACCTGGCTCGCCCTGCCATGCAAACCCAAAAAATAAAGGAAATTGTCAAGCCAATCTTTGAAAAAGTAGCTCGAAACGGAGACAAGGCCTTACGCAAGTTTGCCCAAGAATTCGACCATGTAAAGTTGGATTCCTTGCTTGCAAGCCCAGAAGAAGTACAAGCCGCAGCCGCCCAACTCAGTCCAGAACTCATCGAGGCGATTGCGCTAGCAAAATCCAATATTGAAAAATTCCATGCAGCTCAAACCACGCCTGAACTGGTGGTGGAAGTGATGCCCGGAGTGATCTGCAGCAGAAAGAGCGTTCCCATCCAACGGGTAGGCTTGTACATCCCAGGAGGTACTGCCCCCCTTTTTAGCACGGTTCTGATGCTTGGTGTGCCTGCTGCCCTTGCTGGCTGCGCCGAAGTGGTGCTCTGCACCCCTACCAACAAGGGTGGAAACATTCACCCTGCTATTCTCTACACCGCACAACTGGTAGGCATTTCTAAGATTGTCAAGGTAGGAGGTGCGCAAGCGATTGCTGCCCTCACCTTTGGAACCGAATCTGTTCCTCAGGTAGATAAGATATTTGGTCCTGGCAACCAGTACGTGACCGCAGCCAAGCAAATGGCCACCAAATACGGAGTAGCCATAGACATGCCTGCAGGCCCTTCCGAAGTGCTGGTTTATGCAGACGAAACGGCCATACCTGCCTTCGTTGCCGCTGACCTCCTCTCCCAAGCAGAACATGGGGTGGATTCACAGGTTGTACTCGTAAGCCCTTCTGAGGATTTCGTTAAAAAAGTACTGGCAGAGATCGGCCTTCAACTGGAAAGCCTTCCTCGTAAGGACATCGCAGCTAAGGCGCTAAAAAACTCCTGTGCAGTAATCCTAGAAGATACAGACACGGCGATCGCCCTGATCAATGCCTATGCTCCAGAGCACCTGATCCTCGCTTTAGCGAATGAAGAGACCATTCTGGATAAAATTTACAATGCTGGTTCAGTCTTTATCGGAAACTTCAGCCCTGAGGCAGCAGGAGACTATGCCTCCGGTACCAACCATACGCTCCCCACCTCTGGCTATGCCCGTAATTACAGTGGCGTATCGCTGGACAGCTTTGTGAAAAAGATCACCTACCAGAAGATTACAGCCAAAGGGCTACAAGCCCTTGGCCCTGCAGTAGAGATCATGGCCGCCAACGAGCAGTTGGACGCCCACAAGAATGCCGTCACCCTACGGCTCAACTCCCTCAAAACGAATAAAAATGAAGGTTGACCTAGCTACCCTCCTCCGTCCTCACCTCCTCAAGCTCAAGCCCTATACCTCTGCACGGGACGAATATAGCGGCTCGGAAGGGGTGTTTTTGGATGCGAACGAAAACCCTTTTGGGTCCATCACCGAGGCAGACCACAACCGCTACCCAGATCCCTACCAAAGTGCATTGAAAGCGGAAATTGCCAAAATCAAAGGATGTGAGCCGGCTCAGATCTTCTTGGGCAATGGATCAGACGAGGCCATTGACCTGCTGTTTCGTGCCTTTTGCAACCCAGGCAAGGACAATGTGATCCTACTTCCTCCCACCTACGGCATGTACGGGGTGAGCGCCTCCATCAATCATGTAGAAATACGAAACGTAGCCCTTACCCCTGACTTCCAGTTGCAGCCCGATAAAATCCTCGCGGCAGCAGATGCCCAGTCCAAAATTCTGTTTATCTGCTCCCCTAACAATCCATCCGGAAATAAGGTGAAGCGGGAAGACATCTATTTTCTCCTGGATCAGTTTCCAGGGATTGTAGTCGTAGACGAAGCCTACATCGATTTTAGCTCGGAGTCAAGCTTGATTGAGGTGCTGGAGCAGTACCCCAACTTGCTGGTCATGCAAACCTTCTCCAAGGCCTGGGGATTGGCCTCCCTACGCTTAGGGATGGCTTTCAGTAGCCCCGAACTGATTGGGATCCTCAATCAAATCAAACCACCTTACAACATTTCGGGGTTGACACAAGATACCGTTCTGACAGGTCTGAAAAATAAGGCAAAGGTGAAGGAGCTCATCGAAAAGATTCTAGAAGAACGTACCTACTTACGTCAAGAGCTGGAAAAGTTGCCCTACATCCTGCACATCCATCCCTCAGATGCCAATTTTCTACTCGTTCAAGTCCCTGATGCCAATCGCTTCTACGAAGGTTTGATCCAAGAAAAAGTGATTGTGCGCAACCGTTCCACAGTCCTACACTGCGAAGGCTGCCTCCGAATTACGGTTGGTACACGTGAAGAAAGCCATTCGCTACTCCAAGCCCTTGAAAAAGTAAATCGCGCTTGACCTGCATTCAAAAATTCAATTGATTGAACCACAACCTTCCATTCCCATGAAAAAGAAAGTGTTATTCATCGACAGAGATGGTACCCTCATCAAGGAGCCTCCTACAGATTTCCAAGTCGATAGCTTGGAGAAACTTGAGTTTATCCCCAAAGCCATCTCCAACCTCCGTAAGATCGCGGAAGAATGTAACTACGAATTGGTGCTGGTGAGCAACCAAGATGGATTGGGAACCGATTCTTTTCCAGAAAAGGATTTTTGGCCAGCCCAATACAAGATGCTGAAGACGCTGGAGCAGGAAAATATCCACTTTGCCGCGATTCACATCGATCGCAGCTTTGAACACGAACAGGCACCTACCCGTAAGCCGCGAACAGGCATGCTGACGGCCTATTTTTCGGAAGACTACGACCTTGCCAATTCATTTGTCATTGGAGATCGAGCTACCGATATCCAACTTGCTGAAAATCTAGGTGCAAAGGCTATTTTCTACGGAGAACATCAGGGTGATGCAGTTTTGTCCACCCAGGACTGGGACGCTATCTACACCTTCCTCAAACTTCCTCCACGAAAAGCCACGGTACACCGGAAGACTTCTGAAACGGACATTTCGATCGAATTGAATTTGGATGGTTCGGGGGCATGTTCCATCTCCACAGGGCTTCATTTCTTTGACCACATGCTGGAGCAGCTGGGCAAGCATGGAAGTACGGACCTATCGATCCAAGTGAAGGGCGACCTTCACATCGACGAGCACCACACCATCGAAGACACCGCGCTTGCCTTGGGCGAAGCCTATGCCAAGGCCCTTGGAGACAAAAAGGGAATTTACCGCTATGGATTTTTGCTTCCCATGGATGATGCGCTTGCTCAGGTGGCGATCGACTTCGGAGGTAGACCTTGGTTGGTGTGGGACGCCAAGTTCTCCCGAGAAAAAGTCGGAGACATGCCCACGGAAATGTTCTTCCACTTCTTTAAATCTTTTTCAGATGCCGCCAAGTGCAATTTGAACATCCAACTTACTGGTGACAACGAGCATCACAAGATCGAGGCAACCTTCAAAGGCCTAGCTCGAGCCATCAAGATGGCTGTGCAGCGAGATCCCCGCAACTTAAATCAGCTGCCCAGCACCAAAGGGGTGCTTTGAATT
>CAMBMU010000139.1 GCA_945868725.1 Spirosoma fluviale | reverse complement strand
ATCATGTCTGCGGTACGCTTGGCCGCAAAAAGTCCTGCTACCCGGGCACATTCCAGCACCTCCCCCTTGGGTACGGTGCGGTTTCGAATGGCCAAAACCGTTTCTGGCTTGCTGACGCGCACGATGGCCTGAGCGATGGCTTTACGAAGGGTGTTCGATTTGTGGGTAATGGGCACCATGGGGATCTGAATTGAAAAAGAAAGTTAGGAATCTTCTTCCATATCTTTTAGACAAGGAACAACAAGTCTGGTTCGCGCAGCTACCAAAATTAGTCTTGTCGAGATTTTTTGCGCTCCTCCAGCAACTTTTTGGTGACTTCTATATTGGAACCAAAGGCCGGGTTTTTCTCCAATCGATCCAAATACGCGTCCAAGTAGCCTTGGGAGATTTCTGCGCTATCCCCATATTGTTTGCGCAGCTCTTCCAACTTGCGATGAAGCTCCGCTACCACAGAGGCATAACTCGGGTCATCATATACATTGCGCAGCTCCTGGGGATCTTTGATGCGGTCGATCAGTTCCCACTCATCCACATCGTAATAGTAATGCACCAGTTTGTACTGTTCGGTCACGATGGCGTAATGCCGCTTCACCATGTGTACCGCCGGGTACTCGTAGTAGTGGTAGTAAACCGCATCTCGGGTCCAGGATTCGGAATTTCCGGTAAGCAGCGGAAGCAGGGACTCACCCTGCATGTCTGCTGGTGCTGGAATGCCCGCGGCCTCTAGGAAGGTTTGGGCATAGTCCAGGTTTTGAACCATCTCAGTGCTTTTGCTGCCTGGGGCAACTTTTCCTGGCCAAGCCACAAGAAGTGGTGTCTTGAAACTTTCGTCGTACACAAAGCGCTTGTCATACCAGCCATGCTCACCCAAGTAGAATCCTTGGTCCGAAGTGTACACGATGAGGGTGTTGTCCATCAGCTTGTTGGCTTCCAAGTAATCCAAGACGCGACCCACATTCTCATCTACCGCACGAATGGTCCCCAGGTAATCCTGCATGTAGCGTTGGTAGCGCCATTGCATCTTTTCCTTGTCATCCATACTTGGGTAAGATTCTTTTAATGCAGCATTTACCTGATCGTAGGAGCGAGTCCAGTTGGCCAGCTGCCCTGAAGTCAATCTCCCCACCTCGCGGGAAAAGGCTAGCGTGTCCCCGGAGGAAGCTCCCGGAATGCCTAATTCCTTCATCACCGAGGTATAAATCTTGGAATCTCCAGACCAACTCATGTGCTTCAGCAAGTTCATCTCCGCTTCCTTGGCCGCACGTCCTCTGCCGGAATAATCATCAAATAGCGTGGCCGGCTCGGGGAAGGTGCGCTGGGTAAATTCTTCCAAGTGCCGCTCGGCAGGTAGCCATTCCCGATGGGGGGCTTTGTGTAGGTAAAAAAGGAGGAAAGGATCGCTTGGGTTTCGTTCCTCCTTGAGCCAGTCCAAGGTCATGTCGGTAATGATGTCGGTGACATAGCCTTCTACGCGGATGGTGCCCTCGTTTTTGGTGATAAAGTCTGGGTTGTAGTAGGATCCTTGGCCAGGCAAAATTTTGTATTGGTCAAAGCCTTTGGGTGCATTGCCAAAGTGGAGCTTGCCAAACATGGCCGTCTGGTAACCTGCCTCCTGAAAGAGCTGGGGAAAGGTAACGTTGGTGGTGTCGAAGGGAAAGTCGTTGTCGATTTTACCGTTGAGGTGGGAGTGCTTGCCGGTGAGGATGGTGGCGCGGCTTGGCGCGCAAATGGAGTTGGTGACCGTGGCATTGGTGAATAGCATGCCCATCTTGGCAATGCGGTCAATGTTGGGGGTCTCGATGAGTCGATTGCTGTAGGCCGAAATGGCTTGGTAGGCATGGTCATCGGACATGATAAAGACAATATTGGGCCTCTTGGTGGTGGGGGCTTGGTTTGACTGCGCCCAAGCCGAACTGCTGAGAAGTAAAAGTGTGAGGGTGAGGAAGGATAAAATTTTCATAGGCACCTAGATTGTTGAATCGAAGCTTCCGAAGGATTGACGGCCCCATTGGAATACCCTCAACCTACAGAAAAAGAACTAAAATTCCGAAAATAAAAAAGTTTACGCTGATCTAAAAAGGAAAAATAACGCTGATAAATCCTTGGAGAGAAACAAAAAATCTGCTGAGATTTTTTTTTGCGTCCGCCGCGGCGGACAAGACGCAAAGAGGATTCCTTTGCGTCTTGGCGTCTTTGCGCGATTATTTTTTTTACGCGGATCAATAAGGAAAAATAACGCAGATAAATCCTTGGGGAAAAACAAAAAATCTGCGGGCCTTTTCTCCTTGATCAGCGTAAACTAATACGTTCAAAAAATCCCCCTAACCCCCTTATCAAGAGCCTGTCCCGCAGAATTGCGGGAGGGAGTTGCATCCCTGGGATTCCCAGCCATTAAATAAGAAGTAAGATTTTCGGACGTTAAATATCTCTTTGGAGTCAGGAATCGAAACCAGTCCTTTGCGGCTTTTCTGCCTGCCTACCGCAGGCAGGCTTTGCGGCTTTGCGAGATTATTTTTTTTTCACGTCCGTCGCGGAAGATAAATGGGCTTGACCCGCAGCATTGCGGGGCAAGCCCAGTCACTATTTTACCACCTTTAAAATCCGCGTGAAAATCTCCGTATTGGAATACACTCCTCTGAATTCTCCGGAACGCGCCCCATAGGCAAAAATAGGGACCAAAATACCGGTATGGTCGTCGCTGTGAAATGCCAATTCCACCTCCCGTTTGTCTACATTTCCTTGTGGAAGGGTCACACCGCCAGTTTCATGGTCGGCAGTCACCAAGACCAAGGTTCCCGGATGCGTATCGGCATAGCGAATGGCTTCCGCAATGGTTCGGTCAAAATCAAGCAGCTCCGTAACAATCGTGGAAGGGCTATTGGAATGCCCTCCTGAGTCAATTTTTGCAGCCTCCACCATCAGAAAAAATGGAGTTTTACCTTTCCCTAAGTAGGAACTTGCTTGCAAAAAGGCCTGAGAAAGGAAATTTTCCCTACCTGCCTCCATACCCGGCATCCCTCCTTCGCTTGCAAAATGTGCTACACGCGATCCCTTCACCTCCGCAAGCTCCTGTAAGTCGGACACAAGGGTAAATCCTGCTTGGCTCAACTTTTCTTTGTTAAAGGACCTTCCTCCACCACCAATTACCAAATTCAAGGCGCTTTTAGGCAAGTAGCCCGCGATCTCCAACACAGCATCTCGCTCAGGATGGTGTGCATAAAAAGCGGCCGGAGTAGCTCCAGTCAGTTCGTCGTTCGTCACAAGACCAGTTTTGAAGCCCTTAAGGCTCAAGAAATAGGGAAGATTTGGGATCGAATCCCCAGCCGCATTGAGGCCAAGGGCTCTGTTATTTGCTTTTTGGCCTGTAGCCATGGCGGTCGCTCCGGAGGCAGAATCCGTAGTGAAATCATCTGCCGCCTGTGTTTTGACCAATCCTAAATTTCGAATTTGGGTCAAGGTAAGTTCCCCTCCATTGGCAAAAAGCCCCGCAGAAATCTGCGCCAGTCCATTCCCGTCCCCGATAAGCAGGAGTACTTGTTTTACCCGCACATCCTGTCCATCCACTAAATAGCTAGGGGTATAAACTTCCTGTGGACTAGGATTGGCATAGACATTTTTTGTTAAACCGCGTAGGTACTTGTTTGCCTCTGCCGGGCGGTCAGTATTGATGTAATCGATGCCCATTTCATGAAAGGCACGCCAGGCGGTTTTGCCGTCAGGAGAAGCCCAGAAGCGAACAGGTCGATCATAGGAATGAACCAAGTCTATAAATGCCTGGAGCTGCTGACGCTGGGACTCCACGATTCTCCCCTTCCCATTCCACACTGAAAACCGAGGAAAACTCAAACTCACCATGCCAATCTTCTCCCAGGGCAGCTCTGCAGTCAATTCCTTGCTCTGGTAATCAAAAAATACCCAAGATGGGTACTTCAGATAGTCAGCGGCCTTGGGCCTACCTCCTGAAATAATAAGTTTTAAGCCCGAAGGATTTTCTGGAGAATAAAGCATAGCAGCATAGGGCTGCGTTTGCTTCACCAACAAATCAAGGGTACTGTACGCTTCGGTTTTGATATCTACCAACAGATGAAAGTTAAACCCCTTAATCAAACCAAGGTCAACCCCCTGCTGGATCGGCTTCAAGTACAAATTTTCAAAAGTGCGGGGTGCTTGAATAGATGCTTTTTCATGCGCAACCATGAGCTCTCCCTCTTGCAAAATCACATCTACTTCGATGGAAGCACAACCCGCACTAAACGCATCCCAAAAAGGAACAGGCTGTAGGTAGTCGTTGTGTGAATGGACCGCAAATGCAGCTTTATTTTGCGCATACCCGCTAAAAGAGGCAAGTACACCAACGAAGAATAGGAGTTTTTTGAGCAATTTCATTCCCAAATCTACTGGCAATTCGTTACCTCAAGCTACTCAAAATCAATAGTTAACAAAAGAATAATGTTACCCCCTAAACATGGTATCATAACATTATGATGATGTAATTTTGACTTAATTCATACGAATAAATGAGAACTTGATTACTTAAACTCTAGGACATGAAAAACATACTTTTACTCGCTCTTTCTTTCGTGTTGTGCTTTCCGGTGCTTGCGCAAAAGCTCAACCAAACTCAAATCATTGGCAGCCACAATAGCTACAAAAGCGCCATGGCTCCCGAGATCCTTACCTACCTCCGCAGCATGAGCGCCAATACGGCCAATGGACTGGAGTACGAGCATGCACCGCTTGAAAAACAACTCGACATGGGATTGCGGAACCTCGAGCTGGACGTTTTTCATGACCCTCAAGGAGGCCGCTA
>CAMBMU010000138.1 GCA_945868725.1 Spirosoma fluviale | reverse complement strand
CTATCTACTGGTGATTTTTATTTTACTACCCATCATTGTATTAACTGGACTAACGATGTCGCCGGCTATAGCCGCTTCACATCCTTATCTGTTAACCATGTTTTTTGGCGTACAATCTGCGCGTACAATACACTTTTTTGCTTCCTCGTCTTTATTCCTCTTTTTAATCATTCACATTTGGATGATTATTAAATCAGGATTTAAAAAGCAGATGCTAGCCATGACCATTAAAAAATAATGCAAATGAAAAACAAATCTATTATTTCAAGACGATCGGCCATTATCACAGGACTTTCAGCTGTCGCGGGTGCTATTTTTACAACTAGTTGTACTAAACCTCATCCTCCTACCTATGGAAATATTTTACGAATGGGGGATGTTTTTACCTATGAAGCACAGCGTGCCTTGCTTGACGTAAAAGCGCTTTCTAAAGAATATAATTTTAGCGATATCTCTTCCTTTCCTGCCACAGGTTCTATAAACCCATCCGATGCATCATTGCCAGGTTTTAGTCAAGATTATGAACTATTGCATCGGAATCAATTTGCAAATTGGAAACTTTCCATTGAAGGCTGTGTGGCTAGACCCGGGCAATATTCCATGGATGATATTCAAAAATTTAAATCAAGAACCCAGATAACTCGACATAACTGCGAAGAAGGTTGGTCCGCCATCGCGGAATGGACGGGGACACCTTTAGGGCTTTTACTTCATCATGCTGGTATCCTACCTAAAGCTCGATTTGTCAATTTTTTCAGCTATGATAACTTCAATACGAGCATTGATATGTTTGATGCCTTTCATCCACAAACCATTTTGGCATACGGAATGAACGGCCGAAATTTACCGATTCAACATGGCGCCCCCATTCGTGCCCGAATCGAAACGCAATTAGGCGCTCAAAGTGTTAAATATATCAAGCGAATCGTAGTGACAGATCATTTTGTTGACAAAGGGGATAATGGTTGGGCTTGGTATATGGGTATTTAATTTAAAACAAACCCACATTTCCCTCTCGTGCTACCCATTTTGCTTCCACTGTCATAAAATAAAAGAATCCACCTTTTTGAGTTGGATTCTGGTAGTCCTGCTAGGACTGAATTGGATAAACTTAATGTAGATTATATCGTTTAGTCTTCAAATTAAAAGCGATGAATATTCACGAAATGCTCCCCAAAACAGAATTGAATTGTCCAGATGGATTAGAAGTAGTGGTGTTGGGAGGTGGTTGTTTTTGGTGTACAGAGGCTGTTTTTTTGCGACTGGAGGGAGTGAAAGAGGTGATTCCAGGGTATGCTGGTGGCATCGTGGAGCAACCTAGTTATGAAGCAATCTGTACGGGTAGGACTGGACACGCTGAAGTAATTCAGGTAATCTTTGACTCAACAAAAATTAATTTATCCGAACTATTGGCTGTTTTTTGGGCTACTCATGACCCCACCACATTGAACAGGCAAGGAGGCGACACAGGACCTCAATACCGTTCTGCCATTTTTTATTTGAGTGACACTCAGGAGAAGCTAGCAAGTGAAATGATGGAAAAGTTGAATCAGTCCAAGGAATTTTCTGATCCAATTGTGACTGAAATTACTGCGTTTTCCAACTTTTATCCGGCAGAAAAATACCATCAAAACTACTACATGCGTAACGAGGGGCAACCCTATTGCCAATATGTGGTTCGTCCAAAGGTGGAGAAATTGCAGCGCTTATTTGAAGATAAACTCAAACCTTAATTTCACTTGATGTCCTGGAAAAGGAAAAAATCCTACTTCATTGGAGGCTAGATTACTTGGTAGCTTGTTGATTTTTAGGTCTGGATGCCATTTTTCCGTGTAAAAACGCTAATTTTGTAGAATTTAACCTAGTAGAAAGGTATGATACGAACACGAGCCCAAGAGTCCCGAGCAGCAATAGAACGGCTCTACATCACCATGCGCCATCTTTTTAACCGTGGAAGCTACAAGCCCATGGGCGTTTCTGGAGAAGGATTGATTCAAGCCCTGATGGTGCTGAGCCCAGAGATTTATGGGAAATTAACCGATCCAGAAAAAATAGAATTGGATGGCTTGCTCTATGTGATGGACCGCCTTCCAAAAGGAATCGAAGAATGCAGATTTGTGCGCCTGATTAGTAGAGAAGGATATGAAACTTCACATTTAACGCCTATCGTCCCACCACGTAGAAAAAGAAACTGTTATCGCCTTGATGAACAGATTATGTATGTGGAGATGACTCGTGGAAGATCAGATATTTATGATATTTTGACACACTTGACTTTCCTCTACATTGAGTCTCGAAAAATCCAACAAAATAGTACGGACCCCAAAGGAAAAATTTCTTCGAATTGGAAGATGTTGGAGGAATATGTAAAGAAGGAAAAGTTGGGAGAGGAGTTGGAAGTTGAAAGTGCGGCGGCCTACCTCAGCCATATTATGGGTAGAACCTACGAAGAGACAGTTCTGGCGGTCCAAAAGTTTGCTGAAAGCAGTAATTCCAACAGCCTGTTTTCCATCATTTACCATTTGGGTAAGTTGGCAATGGAAGAATCCTTGCAGGGTCTTGATCGAGAAATTAGCTTTTCTGCTACCCTTCGAGAGCGTGTGGGGCACCACGTATATGGTGAGCTATGGGCTAATCGGATCAAGGAAGCACTTGTAGAAAGAAAACTTATAAATAGACCGATTCACATCATATCGGCCAACTTGCACAGTGTACTTACGACCATTTATTCCCATCAAGCGCTTGGTCTTGGGACTTTTGAAGAGGTAGAGCAAGTAGCTACTGATATTTCCATAAAGGCAAAAAACAATCAGGGTAAGAAAATTCTGGCTTATGCCGAAAAACATGGATTTGTAGATCTACCCGATGAGTCAGGGACCAATATAGGAGCTCAACTCATCGATACCGCTCAAATGGACTATGAAACCTTAATCCCTGGTGTATTTCTTCCCAAAGCAAAAGCTAAAAGACCTGTGTTTGTGGTGATGGATTATGCTTTTGGAGAACAAGCCTACGAATGTTTTGATGAATTGCTGAAGCCTTACTCCAAAGCCGGTAAAAAGTATCCCCTTGATGTGGTGTCTACCTCAATCATGGGTAAGGCAGGGATTTTGCATGGGGGAAAAGGAGATTTGATGGTACCTACTGCTCACGTATTTGAAGGTACTGCCGACAATTATCCTTTTCGGAACGAACTTAAGAAGTCTGATTTTAAAGGCTACGGCCTAGGGGTGTACCAAGGAACCATGATTACTGTGCTAGGCACCTCCCTACAGAATCGAGATATATTGACCTACTTTATGGAATCCTCTTGGAAGGCTGTAGGTCTTGAAATGGAAGGGGCACATTACCAAAAAGCAATCCAATCGGCCTCTAAAATCAGATCCAATATCCGGTCCAACATCAAGTTGCTTTACGCGTACTATGCCTCTGATAATCCGCTAGAAACAGGTAGTACCCTCGCCTCGGGTGCATTGGGAATGGATGGAGTTCGTCCTACCTACCTGATTACCTACAAGATTTTAGAAAAACTTTTCACCAAATAAGGTTTAAAGGAACTTTGCGTTCACTTTTTTTGATCCACCCGAGTGGAATGCAGCATGTCTAGCCGCCAGCCCGACTCCGTTTTGATGGCGGTGGCACTTTCCAACCAGTAGAGTTCGCGTGGGGCTTGTCCGTCGGCACTGAGGCTTGCCCAGTTGTGGTAGGCTATCCAAGCCCGGTCGCCAAACACTTCCGTTTTGATAAACTCAAAGCGGTTGACCCGATTGACAGGGTTGGGACTGTTCTTCGCTTTGGTCAAGTAGTTTTTAACCGTCTCCAGGGTCCAAATCTCCCCTTGTTCAAGTAGTAAAAAGTCTGCAGTATAAAACTGCTCGACCTGGCCGGCACGATGGGCTGAAAAAATGCTATCAAAGGAGCGCTGGATAAGTTCCTGCAGGGCACGTTCGTCTGCCTGCTTATCGGATCCTTGCGCGAAAGCCGAGGCACTTAGCGCAAGTAGAAAACAAAAGGTGAGTAGGTTGTTTTTCATTTGTATTAAAAAAAAGATGGCGAGGAGATCAGGTTGAAAGCAAAGTAAATTACGCAGGTGAGTGTTTGTTTGAAAGAAGAAAAAATTAAAAGTTTAAAAAAAACAGAGCGACTCGAGAGTTGAATTCGCTTTAAAACAAGAAAAGTCGGCCCTAAAGCCGACTTTTCTATTGTTGTGGAGTTACTTACTTTGGTAAGATTACGCCATCCACTACGTGAATTACGCCATTTGTACCAGCTAGGTCAGCAGCTACAACTTTAGCACCATTGATAGTTACTACACCACCCTTGATCGCTACAGTCAATTCTTGACCATTCAAAGTCTTTACTTTCTGACCGTCGGTTAATTGAGATGACAATACATTTCCAGCCACAACGTGGTAGGTAAGGACAGCAGTCAATTTATCTTTGCTTTCAGGCTTCAAAAGACCTTCTACTGTACCCTTTGGCAATGCAGCAAACGCAGCATTTGTTGGAGCAAAAATAGTGAAAGGACCTGTTCCGCTAAGGGTCTCTACTAAGCCTGCAGCTGTTACAGCAGCGACTAGGGTAGTATGGTCAGCAGATCCTACTGCGATATCTACCACAGTGTTAGGTGCTACTTCTTCTACTACAAGTGTGGTAGAATCAACAGCAGTTTCGTCTGTTGCTTCTTCCTTAGGAGCATTGCAACCTACCAAGCTTGTAGCTGCAAAACCCAAAAGGGCAAAAGTTACTAGTTTGAAATTTTTCATTTGAATGTTTTTTTAGTGTTTACAGATACCAAACTAGAAACCAATAAATAAGTTTAAAAAAAAAAGCACTAGTGTCCGAGAAACGGTTTTTAAATTTAGGGTAAGCTTCTGATGTGAAGCTTACCCTTTTGCTGTATTTTAGGTTTACCACAACTTCAAATTACAGCGGATGAAAAATACACATTTCTTCGGACAGCCGATTTTTTCACAGTTAC
>CAMBMU010000137.1 GCA_945868725.1 Spirosoma fluviale | reverse complement strand
CCTTGCCCAAATCCTCCTCCCAAGCCTTACTTATCCTCGGCATCGTGTTGATCTCGATCAACCTACGAACCTCCATTGCTTCAGTAGGTCCACTAATTCCCTTTATCCGAGAGGATCTTGGAATATCCAATGGGGCGGCGGGATTTTTGACTACCCTAAGCCTGATTACCTTTGCCCTTTTTTCGTTGTTTGCTCCTAGCATTGGGAAGAAGCTGGGCCTAGGAAAAGCCATATTTCTTGGAATACTCCTGCTTGCCCTAGGAGTGGTCATCAGGGTGCAAGGCGGGATTGCCTTGCTTTACCTAGGTACCGCCTTGACAGGAATAGGCATTGTGACGGCCAACGTATTGATGATCCCCTTTTTCAAAGCCTACATCCCCGAAAAAATCGGACTCATGACGGCCCTCCTCTCCACGGGCATGTCTCTCTTTGCTGCCATCGCTTCGGGAATTAGTGTGCCCCTAGCAGAAGGGCTTGGATGGGGATGGAGAGGAGCACTCCTTTCCTGGGTGGGCTTGATGGCCCTTGCACTTATCGCCTGGATTCCACAGCTATCTCCTCCCAAATCCGAGGGCAATGCCGAGCAGCTGGCAGGAAAAAATGTATGGAAATCCCGACTCGCCTGGCAGGTAACTGGATTTATGGGGTCCCAATCAGTTATGTATTTCACCATGATCACCTGGCTGCCCGACCTACTTATCGCTCGGGGGATGACTCCCGTAAATGCTGGAATGGCGCTCTTCTACATGCAATTGATCTCTTTGATCGGCACTTTCTTTGCCCCCAACCTGCTGATGCGACTGCGGCAACAATCTGGTGTGATACTGGTCGTAGGCATTGGCTACCTGATCGGCTATTCCGCACTATTTATCCACCACGAGCTCCTCACTTTTGCAGCCCTGACGGTGATCGGAATCGGTAGTGGAGCAAGCTTGAGCATCGCCTACACCTTGATTTCTATGCGTACGGCAGAGGCCTTGACCACCTCTAGGCTTTCTGGAATGGTGCAGTCGGCAGGTTATATCTTAGCCGCCTTAGGACCCCTAGTTTTTGGCATTTGTTTGGATGCATTTGGCAACTGGAACCTGCTGATTTGGATTCTCTTGGCCATGACCTTTCAATTTTTGATTTTGGGTATCCCTGCGGGCAGAGACCAAAAAATCTAAGACTAGATTCTTCCCTTTTTTCTAACTGCCTCTTCAAAGAAAGCGGTATTTTTGTGCTACCCATTTCTCATTTCCATGCAAGATATAATCCAGACCCTCGGCATCTCCGACGCCCTATTTGACTACCTGATCATGCCTTTGCTGATCTTTATGGCACGAGTGGCAGATGTCTCCATCAATACGCTGCGATTCATGTTCATGATGAACGGCAAAAAAAATATTGTTCCCATATTGGGGTTTTTTGAGGCCTTGATTTGGCTCCTGGCAATTGGACAAATTTTCCAAAATATAGACAACCCACTTTCTTATTTGGCCTATGCAGGGGGCTTTGCCATGGGAAACTACGTAGGCATGACGATAGATGAAAAGCTAGCCCTCGGTCGGGTATTGGTTCGGGTCATTACACCGAATTCACTACCCGTCTTGCTCGAGTTTATGAAAGAAAAAAACTACCGCTTCACTAGCGTGGACGCAGAAGGACGCTACGGCAAGGTCAACCTTTTGTTTACAGTCATGAAGCGTGACCAGCTGCCTGAGTTTATCTCCAGGGTAAAGCAAATGGATGAAAAGGCCTTTTACACCATAGAAAGTGTGAAGCGCGTGTCCGAGGACGACTTCAACATCATGGACGATAAGCCTCGATTCCGCACTCGCCTCTTCAACCGGGCCCGTACCTAGTGGGGAACAGCTGGTTTCAATTTCAGCAATTTCGGGTGGAGCAAGACCGCTGTGCCATGAAGATCAGCACCGATGCAGTCCTGCTAGGCAGCTTGGTTCAAAGCGATGCCCCCAAGCAAATCCTAGACATCGGAACAGGAACGGGAGTTATCGCCCTCATGCTAGCCCAGCGCTTTCCTCAAGCTAGCCTTACCGCAGTGGAACTTGACCCAAATGCAGCTAGTCAGGCAGCGGAAAATTGCTTGGAAAGCCCTTTCTCTGAACGATTAACAGTCCTGCAAGGAAGGTTTCAAGATTTTCCAGTGGAGAAACACTTTGACCTGCTGGTCAGCAACCCTCCCTTTTTCCCCGATCACCTCCCCGCTAGGGACCCCAAGAGAAACCAAGCCCTTCACACCCACAGCTTGTCCTTTGAGGAACTTTTACACAAAGCAAGTCAGCTCCTTGCACCTTCCGGTTCTTTCTGGGTTATTTTACCTCCACGGCAAATGGAAGATTTTTTCCAATGCGCAAAAGACAATGGCCTTTTTCCAGGCACTCGTGTGGGCATTCGAGACAGTGCCTCCAAGCCTGTCCATCGAGAAGTGGTTGGATTTACTTTTTCGGAGCCAATACCGAGCGTTCTTCCCATGGAACTCCTCCTAAAAAATGAAGATGGCAGTTATTCGGAGGATTATAAGAACTTGATTTCTGGATTTTTATTGGGTTTTTAACAAAAATCCTCTCCTTTCTAATTCTATTTCTTTCATGGAACTCCTAAAAAATTGTTCCCCCTCCTTTAAAATCCTATTTTTGTGAGTTGACTAGACCACTATCCCATGCAAAAAATACGCGCTGCATTTGTTTTTTTTATGTTGTTGGCCTCCTGGTCCTGTACTGAGGAAGAGAACACACCGATTCTTGTATCGACCGAAGATATCTTGTTTGTAGGGGGCGATAAACTACGCGTGTCGGGCAGACTTCTTACCAACAGGGAGGTTTTGGCCGACGACCATGGCTTTGTCTTTTCAACCGATGCCTCCTTTTCCAGCCCCATCCTGCTATCCTTGGGTGAAAAAAAAGAGCCTGGACGATTTATTGGAGAAAAAAGCGGGTTTAAAATTGGCCAGACCTACTTTGTAAAAGCCTTCGCTGAGGTAAATGGTCAACGCTTGGAAGGGCAGGCCGTGGAATTAAAAACATTGACCCCATCGATTGCGAGTTTTTCTCCCGCCTATTCCTCAGCCGGAATTGAACTAGTCATCGAAGGCAAAAATTTTCCGGAAGGCACTCAAGTCTTCTTTGGCAGCCAGCAGGCCCAAGTGATCAAAAACGTTTTTGAATCCAAACTCACAGTAAAAATTCCCCCTGCAACTGGACAAGTACTAGTCCCCATCAAGTTGCTCATCCAAAATAAAGAGTACACGATCTCCACTCCTTTTGAGTACCAAGCAGGAAAATACAGCAAGGTATCCGACTTTCCGGGAAGCCTTCGAATTTATGACAACAGCTATTTTTCCAATAGCGCAGGATTTCATGTAGGGCTCGGCAAAATCAAATTGGGAGATAACTATGCTGGTTTCCAGCGCTTCAACCCCGCTACTGGCACCTGGTCTGAAGTTAGTTTCCCTGGAAACAAACGCAGATTTGCTTTCGCCACGTCCAATTACCTAGGTGCTGGTGCTTTGGAGCCAGCTCGCGATCAGTTTGTGTACGACCGAAGCTTCTGGAAAATCAACGGCAGCACCTTCGAGCGCCTTAGCGACCTCCCCTTCAACTCCCGCGAAGCCTTGGCCGTGGACTGGGAAGGCGGCTTGCTTCTGTTTGGAGGTTTGGACGGTGCCTCTCTTCTGGTACGTGCCTACGACCCAGTGCAGCAGACCTGGTCGACCAAACGCAATACCCCTATTGCTCTGGGACGCAACGCCGCCGCCTTTGCCCGAGCTACTCGGGTGATTGTCTTGGGAAGCAACGGACAGGTATGGGAATACAATCCCCCACTCGACAGCTGGCAGCTCCTGACTACCTATCCGGGTAACAAAGGACAAGGCTACCCCATCGTGGAAGTCATCGGATCAAAAGCCTATATGGGCTTGTTTAGAGCTACCCAGGAACTCTGGGAGTTAAACCTAGAGACGCTCAACTGGAAAGCAAAAAATCAAATCATTGGTTTCCCTCAAAGTATCAACAGTGGCCACTTCCAGTTCAATGGCTCGATTTATTTTCTCCGTGCCCCCGAGGAATCCGTGAGTGGATCCTTGCCCATGGAATTGTACAAATTTGACCCAGATGCGATCTAAGCCTATCCCCATGAAAAAAATATCCCTACTTATCTTTTTATTTTTTGGGTTTACAGCGGTGTGGGCCCAAACTCCCGCGGTGAAGCGGGAGGTGATCGGTCGTGACATCGGGCAACTCAAAGGCATCAAGCTTTCGGGTAGAATCACCGACGAAATCACCGGAGAAGCCCTTGTGGGGGCCACCATCCGGATTCCCGAGCTCGACCTCACCCGCATCACCGACGAGAATGGAAGCTTTGAACTGGAAGTTTCCCGGGCAGAGTACACCCTCGAGTTTCGATATGTGGGCTATGAAACCAAGATTTACCCCATCACAGCCGTAGGAGATGGCCGGATTACCATCCGCATGTTACTGGAAGATTTCACTCTGGATGATGTGGTCATCTACGGAAGTGATCCCGAGAAAAACATTAAATCCACCAACATGGGTGCAGTCACGCTCAGTGTAAATACGATGCGTGATCTTCCTCCATTTATGGGAGAAATCGACATCGTAAGATCTCTCGCTACCCTCCCAGGTGTCAGTCAAGTAGGAGAAGCCTCCTCAGGTCTCAATGTTCGTGGAGGTGGCGTAGACCAAAACTTGATTCAATTTGCGGGTGCGCCGATCTACAACCCATCGCACATGTTTGGCCTCTTCACGGCATTCAATCCAGACATGGTCAACGACGTCACCCTCTACAAGGCGGTAGTTCCTTCCCGATTTGGGGGTAGAAGCTCGGCTATTTTAGACATTCTCCCAAAAGCAGGTAGCACAGACAAATGGGGAGGAGACTTCATGGCGAGCAACTTCTCTGGGAAGCTCTCCCTCAATGGGCCCCTCATCAAGGATAAGGTATCCATCCTCGGAGGGTTTCGAATCTCTTACATCAACTGGCTGTTGCAATCGCTAAGCAATACCACACTGAATAACTCCAATGCTAATTTTTACGATGGCAAC
>CAMBMU010000136.1 GCA_945868725.1 Spirosoma fluviale | reverse complement strand
ATTTTTTAAACCAATCTGTTCCTTTCGGGATATTGCATGTATACTTTCTTATTTTTGAGGGATAAATGACCCCTTAACCCTGCTTTTAGATGCAGTTGATTGATACCCACGCCCATATTTATTCCAGCAAGTTTGATGCAGATCGCGATCAGGTCATTGCCGAGATCCTTGCTTCGGGCGTTTCAATGATTTTTATGCCTAATGTAGATGTGCATAGCATCGACCGCATGCTGGACTGTGAGGCCCGTTACGGGGACTTGTGTGTACCGATGATGGGATTGCATCCTTGTGAAGTAGGCGATGATTTTGAGGCGCAGCTGCAGGTGATGGAAAACTGGCTGAACAGCCGGTCTTTCGCTGCGGTGGGAGAGATTGGTACTGATTTGTATTGGGATAAAACGAATTTAGATCGGCAGCTTGTGGCCTTGGAGATTCAGGTGGGCTGGGCCAAAGCCATGCAGCTACCCATTGTATTGCACTGCCGAGAGTCCATCGATTTGACGATTGACTTTATTGAGAAAATGCACGATGGCAAGCTGAGAGGAATATTTCATTGCTTTACTGGAACTTTGGACCAGGCAAAACGCATTGTAGAAATGGGATTTCTCCTGGGAATTGGTGGCGTTGCAACCTACAAAAATGGAGGTTTAGATCAGGTGATTCCGTATATTGGTTTGGAGCATTTGGTATTGGAAACAGACGCTCCCTACTTGGCGCCGGTTCCACATCGAGGGAAAAGAAATACCCCAGCTTTCTTGCCCTTTGTTGCGCAACGGGTAGGGGACCTCCTTCAGGTACCAGCTGCGGTGGTAGCAGAATCAACTTGTGCTCAGGCACTTCAACTGTTTACAAAGATCGAAAAATGAATTACAAGATTGTTCGACTGAATACCGGAATCAAGACAAGCAAGGCATCCTCTGTGCTGATTATTTATACGGGAGGAACTTTGGGTATGTCTTACGATGATTCGGGTGCTTTGGTGCCCTTCAATTTCGGGCAGATTTTGGAGAAAATTCCGATTCTATCCAACATGAATATTGCCATTACAGTGATTTCATTTCCCGAGCCCATCGACTCTTCCAATGTGACAATGAGCCACTGGAAGGACATGGCCTATATCATCACGGAGAATTACGACAGTTACGATGGCTTTGTGGTGTTGCATGGGACTGATACGATGGCCTACTCCGCATCCATGCTGAGTTACATGCTGGAGGGCTTAAATAAACCCGTCATTTTTACAGGAGCACAACTGCCGATCTCTGCCATGCGCTCCGATGCCCGAGAAAATCTGATGACCTCTTTGGAGATTGCAACGGCAAAGTCCAAGGGGAAACCCATAGTTCCAGAAGTATGCATTTTCTTTAACCACATGTTGCTGCGTGGCAACCGATCTAAAAAGGTGCAAAGTGTCCATTTTGATGCCTTTGAATCGGAAAACTACCCCATTCTAGCGGAGGCGGGTATTGTGATTGATTACAACACGACGGCCATCCGATCCTACGAGCCCAATCGAAAGTTGGTCAATCGAAATAAGCTGGACAATGGGGTGATGATTTTAAAACTTTTTCCTGGGATTACGGACAAAATTTTAGATGCTTGTTTTGCTATTCCAAGCTTAAGAGGAGTGGTTTTAGAAACTTACGGATCGGGAAATAGTCCTTCTCTAGGCTGGTTTATGAAATCTTTGGAATCCGCAATCAAGAAGGGGATGATCCTCTTGAATGTGTCCCAGTGTAATGGAGGTCGTGTAATTCAAGGCAGGTACGAAACGAGCAAGGAATTGCTAGCTGTAGGCGTGGTGAGTGGAGCTGACATGACGACCGAGGCAGCAGTTACGAAATTGATGTTTCTGTTAGGCCAAAAATTAAGCCGAGAAGAGATTTGCTTGCAACTCACGCAGCCGATTGCGGGGGAGATCAGCATCTAGTTTTGTTTAATTTCCGATGCCGTTTGGAATCGGCAGGAATAATTTTTTTCTTTGCACTCCGATTCGCGTAGCGGATCAAGCCACAAACAGAGAGGTGTCCGAGTGGCTGAAGGAGCACGCCTGGAAAGTGTGTATACTCCAAAAGGGTATCGAGGGTTCGAATCCCTCTCTCTCTGCACACAAAAAAGCCCTTGATTCAAAGAATTGAGGGCTTTTTTGGTTAAACCAAGTGGTGGAATTATCTATTTTTATCGGGAAGGATCCTTGCGTCCAACGTTTTAATGGAAAAAATTTGTCAAAACTGGTCTCATAGTGGAAAATATTTGCAAGTTAAAGGAGTTTTACTGTAAAATATTTTTGACTTCAAGGTCCACTATGAAAGACGATTCCTCTGCTGTTTTGAAGATTATACTTAATATGTTGCATGGTTAGGGTTTTGTTTTTACAACAAAGCTCTTTTCTTCATTTTTTCAAGTTTTTCAGTTTCGAATACAGCATCTTTCAGTCACATTAATTTTAAATACTGTGACATAATCTGCTTTATATTGTCACAATTATTTATATGTTTGTGACATGAAAGAGTCGGTGAAGCATATTATTGAACTGAAAACCAATAGATTTAAGCCTGGACAAGTCTTTTTGCCTTCCGATTTTAAGGAACTAGGTACTTCTACCGCTATAAGAAAAGCACTATCTAGGCTTGTCGAAACGGGGCATGTGGAGAGAATGGGGCAGGGAATCTATGTAATACCAAAAAATGACAAGGTTTTTGGGAAAGTATTGCCATCCATGGAGGAGTTAGCTGAAGCCTTGGCAAAAAAGGAACATGTTAAAATAAAACCTTCAGGACAATACGCTTTGAATAAAGTGGGTTTATCTACTCAAGTACCAATGAGGTTGGTATTTCTAACCACTGGAAACTCAAAGAGAATTCAGATTGGTAAAAACGCCATCATATTTAAGTCTACTACCGCCAAAAAACTATCGATGAAAGGGGACATTACGAGTTTGTTGTTTTTAGGATTAGAAGAACTTGATTTACAAAAAATATCACCGACACAAATGAGTAGAGTAATGGAGCTTTTGAAACAAGAGAGCCCTGAAAATTTAAAGTATAATTTACGATTGGCCCCATCAAAAGTGAGTGATTTTGTTGTCAAAAATCTTTTAAATCCTGCACGATGATTGGTTGGTTAAAAAGCTTAAATGATGCTTCAAGATTGATTTCAATAAATGAAGCTTCAAGAATTTCAGGTATCTCAGCAAAGGCAATAGAAAAAGATTGGTGGGTAACACTTTCGCTTAAACTGGTATTCAATACACCTTATACAAAACATTTTGCTTTTAAAGGTGGAACTTCTTTGAGCAAAGGCTGGCAGTTGATAGATAGGTTTTCGGAAGATATTGATATTTCGTTAAGTTTAGAAGCAGTTGGTATTGCTTACACTGAAAAGCCTTCCAAAACATTTGTGGAGCAATTAAGAAGAGCTGGGTGTTCGTTTACTTCCAATGAATTGATGGATGCGTTAAAAGCCGAATTTCGAAATTGTCAAGTTCCTGAAAACCTTTATTCTTTAGAGGCCGAACCTGTACGTGCTGATATGCCTGATACAGACCCACAAACCTTATATGTGAATTTTGTATCCCTGTTTGATCCCAATCCATATTTGCCTGACCGAGTTAAAATAGAATTTAGTGTCCGTTCGCTCAAAGAACCAAGTACAAAACGCAGCATGAGGTCGTTATTGGTTACTCATTTCCCAAATGAAAATTATATCGAAGAAAACTGTGAGGTTCTTACTATCCAGCCACAGCGAACGCTCATTGAAAAGATTTTTTTATTGCATGAAGAATACAGCCGTGATGAGTTAGCTAAAATGCGCACCGAGCGTATTTCGCGTCATTATTACGATTTATTTCAACTTAGTAGACAAGATTTTTCTTTATCAACGCTACATGATAATAAATTTATCGAAGAAATAATTGAACATCGAAAATATTACTCCAGGTTAAAACGATTTAATTACGATACACTCAAGCGGGGTAGTATTCGTATTATTCCAAGTGACGATATTTTAAAAGCATTGGAACGGGATTATGAAATAATGGAAGCGGAAATGATTTATGGTAATCCGCCAACATTTGAGGAGATTATCCAAGCGATGAAAATCTTGCAAGATGAAATCAACAGCGAAAAGTGAAATAGAAAGAAAATTGTTTTGATATAATCTTAGGTTCATTATCCTTCCTCTCTGCAAGCATAAAAGCCCTTGATTCACTGGATTAAGGGCTTTTGCATTCCCCCTGCTTCTGAACGGTTTGAAGCCCCTATTTTTCTTGCTAAATTTCATCTAGTATCACCTGAGGAATGCCTTTTTTCCTTTCGGACTGGGGTACGGAGATACTAAGCTAAAGTTTAATCCAATTCCCTTATACCCTAATGATTTGGAAGATCACTCGCTAGTAGGTAATGTTTATGTAGGGTAAATTATTTTTGAAGGAGCTGAGGATGAAGAATTAAGGTTGATGCAACTAAGAAAGTATCTTGGGGAAAATTGAAAAATTAATATTAAGGAAAAAAATATATTTTAGTACTTTACAATCCTATCATGCAAATCATCCCAAACAATTGAATTATGAAAACTAAACTAAGTGCTTTTTTTATTTTAGCGCTAGTGTCATTCGCTATACTAGCTTGTGAAGGACCAATTGGTCCAGAAGGTCCTCAAGGGGCAAAAGGTGATTCAGGAGCAGCTGGCACAGCAGGAGTAGCTGGCGCAGCAGGTGCAGCAGGTGCCGCTGGTGCCGCCGGTGCAGCGGGAGCAACAGGGGCAGCAGGTGCGGGTGTTTCATCTGTGGTATCTTACACAGTGGGTACTACTTGGACTTCGAGTGGAACAGTTAATGTTCCTTCAACTTTCTACAAAAGAGAGACAGGTCTTACAAACGTGACGGCAATTTCTGCATCCGTAATGAGCACGGGAATCGTTTTAGCATTTTTTAGTGAAAATGCGGGTACCGAGTATTCGCAGCTACCTAAAACATACCCATTGACAGGGGGAGTTGGTACCGAAATTGTCGATTTTAAATTTAAATTAAATGGATGGACTCTTTCTAATTTTAGGGAAGATTCTGCTGAACCCTCAGTTTGGACTCGAACAAGTAATAGACTAAGAATTGTTGTAATTAATAATCCAGGAGGTAGAATTGATGTGAATGC
>CAMBMU010000135.1 GCA_945868725.1 Spirosoma fluviale | reverse complement strand
TGGGACAAGCCCGAACCCGAAAAAGGAAAAGGCGGATCTGCGGGCAAATTAGCATCAAAAAGCACCTTTGGCCATACGGGATTTACAGGAACTTGTGTTTGGGCGGATCCAGAAAATCAGCTGATCTATGTCTTTCTCTCCAATCGAGTTCATCCAAATGCAAACAACAATACCCTGCTCGATCGAGGCTTTAGAACCCAGATTCACGACCTCATTTACGAGGCCATCGAAAAATAAAAGGGTAGCCCTCGCCCCTCGGGAGAAAAGCAATTAAAAAAGAAGTAAGAAGGGAATTCCAGCCTAGGAAGAGGTCTTTCCTAGTTCACTTAGTTTCCTTTAATCTCAATTACTTTGAATTCCGTTCGTCGATTGGTTTGATGCTCCTCCTCGGTTTGTGCATTTTGGACTCGAAGCTGCGTTTCTCCATAGCCCTTCGCTACCAGACGATCTGCAGCAATACCCTGCGAAACAAGGTAATCCACAGCTGACTGAGCCCTTATCTGAGATAGCGTTAAGTTGTAGTCGTCTCCAGATCTTGAGTCTGTGTGTGAACTTAACTCAATGCGGATGGTTGGATTATCCTTTAGAATTTTCACCAATTTATCCAATTCGAGCGCAGCATCAGGACGAATATCTGACTTAGCCAAATCGTAGTAAATATTTTCTAAAACAGTCACTTTTTCAAGAATCAGCTGATCGAGGAATACAGTGGTATCCAAAGAGATGTTGGTCACGTCCTGGATAAGCGTAGCAAGATCAGGAGTCTTTCCCTTGGTGCTATATGGGAAGGATTTTGAGAAATACCCATTCCTTGAGGCGATAAGGCTGTATTCACTTTCGGGAGAAAGCGTAAATCGAACTCTTCCTTGTGCATTCACCATGTCCCCCCCCAATGGGCGCTTGTCTACACCATACAAGACCACGCGGGTTTGAGGCAAAATTGCTTCTTTGCCATCGGCTTTAACTTCCTTGGTATAGACATTGAGCAGTACATTGAGGATTTTTGGCTTAGGCGTTTTGTCCTCAAAAAAGTAGATGTCATCATCCCCTTTGCCCCCTTCACGATTGGAGGAGATAAAACCGGCTTTTGGATAGTCTGCAAAGAAAATCCCAAAATCATCTCGATTACTATTGAAATTTTTTCCCAAGTTGGAGACTACCTGTTTTCCATCACTATTTTTCTCCGCCACAAAAAGGTCGAGTTTGCCAAACCCTGGATGTCCATCTGAAGCAAAGTAAAACTTCCCATCCTTTGCAGGACGTGGAAATAATTCGTTGCCGGCGGTATTTACAGTAGAACCTAAATTCACTGCATTGCCAAAGTCTCCGTTGGCCATCTTGGTGGCTTTGTATAAGTCTACTCCTCCATATCCTCCTAGCCGGGTAGAGGCAAAGTAAAGTTCAGCCCCATCTGAACTAAAAGCAGGGGTAGAATTCCACCAGGTTTCCTCTTCATTCACCGGCATCCAAATGGGTTGGGTAAATCCCGCCCCTCTGAAATAGGACACAAAAAGGGTAGATTCTGGATAATCTTTAGCCGATGTAGAATTTCCCCTTGCATAGATCAGGGTATTTCCGTCTGGACTGATGGCTAAAGCGGCCTGGTTGAGCCCTTCCTCATTTTGAAATTCGGGTAAGAATTGCACTCCTCCTGCATCGACCTTTAATCCTTCAGCACGGGCGCGAAAGAGCTGGTGGTAAGGAGAGCCCGTTGCGGCATAGAGGTTGGAAGAGGCTCTTCCTGAAGTGAAATAAAGAAAGTCCTCACTAATTAGCGGCGCATAATCTGCTCCTAGCGTGTTTAATTCTCGGTAATTGACCAATTGGTAATTCGGAAAATACTCCCCTATCGCAGGCACCAAAGTAATACCTTCAACCTCATGCTTCACACGAGCGAGCAGGCGGTCGTCAGAAGTAAGCAATGCGGCTTGCTCAAAAGCCTTTTTTGCCTCTTCAATTTCTTGATTGGCTTTGAGACTTTGGCCAAGGTGAAAGTAGGATTCAAAGGTAGGTTCTGCTGCTACCAGCGCCTCGTAATGTGGGACAGAAGCTTCGATACGATTGGATAGGCGGTAGCTCTCAGCAAGGACTTGCCTAGCACGCAAGTTGCTGCTGTCTTTGGCTAGTATCTGATTGAAGGTACCTATGGCATACTGGTACTGGCCAGAAAGAAATTGTTCGTTCCCTTTTTCCAAAAGGCTTTTACACCCTCCTAGAAGCAGGAGAAAGCAAAGAGCTAGGTGAAAAAAAAATGGTTTCATCGTACAGCAGCTGAAATCTTGGGGTGAATATGGGTAATTAATTTGGAAAATAGGAGGACAGCCAGCTTTTTCGCACAGGCTGCCACAGGCTCTTTAGATCGGATTTGGTCTGTAGTGAGGGCTGCATCACCTCTAGTTCTGGCGTAATTTCTCCCATTGAAATTTTAGACTTCAGCCCCAGAGCGGGCAACACTCGAAGCGCTCCATGGGCATCTTTAAGGGTGACTTTCCCCTGGTTGACCAGATCCACACCAAGAACTTGTTCCAAGGATTGAAGGGCACGAACCGAAGAGTCGATCGAACACCCGGAGGCTCCCAATTGACTTTCGTCCACAGCCAAAACGAGCACCTGGTCGTGCAAAATTTCAAAAGAGCTGGGCATCACCTTGCCATGGGTAGCCCATCCTTCACAAAAATCTTGCAGTGCTTTTCGAATCACCAACTGCTCAGCAGCTGAAAATCTGCGAGTAGAAGCATATATCCATATGCGGGAAGAATCTGGAAGCTGGTCAAAAGGTTGATACATGCTGCTATTTTGGTTCAAAGAAAAACTCGTTATGCATAACGACAAAAAGGGTCTTTTGGATTCAAATCTTGAAATTAAATTCCCATGCCCTTGGCAATCATCTCCGCAAGGTCATAAACTTGTACTTCCGCTTCCTTGTTTTTGTTTTTGATGCCGTCGGTCATCATGGTTAAGCAAAAGGGACAACCCACCGCAATGGCCTGCGCTCCTGTGGCTAATGCCTCTTCGGTCCGTTCGATGTTGATGTCCTTTTTGCCAGCTTCTGGCTCTTTAAACATCTGTGCACCTCCAGCGCCGCAGCAGAGTCCTTTGGTACGGCAGCGCTTCATTTCTACAAGCTCCACATCCAAAGCCTTGATTACCTCGCGGGGAGCCTCATAGACTTCGTTGGCCCGTCCGAGGTAGCAAGAGTCGTGGAAGGTGATTTTTTTTCCTTTAAACTCTCCTCCACCTTGGAGTGCAACTTTACCCTCGTTGATCAGCTGTTGAAGAAACTCGGAGTGGTGAATCACCTCGTAGTTACCTCCCAAGGCAGGGTATTCGTTTTTGATGGTATTGAAGCAGTGTGGGCAGGCGGTCACCACCTTTTTCACTTCGTAGCCATTCATCACTTGGATGTTGGCCACAGCTTGCATCTGAAAGAGAAACTCGTTGCCGGCCCTACGTGCTGGATCTCCTGTGCAGGCTTCTTCGGGGCCTAGCACTGCAAAACTTACACCTACTTTAGTCAGTATTTTTACAAAGGCTTGGGTAACGGCCTTGTATCGGTCATCGAAGGAACCTGCACAGCCCACCCAAAAGAGAACCTCGGGTGTTTGGGAGTTAGCGGCCATTTCGGCCATAGTAGGGACTTGGTAGGTAGACATGTTTTAGCTAATAGACGTTAGACACAAGATGCAAGACCTAACCGAGAAAAATTTTCAACGGAAATTGGCCCTCAAACATCCGATATTCCCTTATTTTATTTCCTCTTCTTTTAGTTTATCCGCCCAATTGAAACGGTCACTTGGACTAAATTTCCAGGGTGAAAAGCTCGTTTCCATATTTTGGAACATCGCATTCCACTGTGCAGGGGTACCCGATTCCTCCATGGCCACGTAGCGACGCATCTGCAAAATAATCGACAAGGGGTCAATATTAATGGGACAGGCTTCCACACAGGCATTGCAGCTGGTGCATGCGTTGATTTCTTCTTTGGTAATGTAATCTCCCAAGAGTGACTTCCCGTCTGCTAGGCCTGGACCTCCAGCATCTAGGCTTTTGCCCACCTCTTCGGCTCGGTCGCGGACATCCATCATGATTTTGCGCGGGGAAAGTTTTTTGCCAGTCAAATTCGCTGGGCACTCGGAAGTGCAGCGGCCACACTCCGTGCAAGAGTAGGCATTGAGCACATTCACCCAGCTGAGGTCATTGATATCCTTGGCTCCAAATCTTCCTATTTCAGCAGGAGTTTCAGCAGGAGTTTCGGTAGGTATTCCCAACATCATGTTCACTTCATGGGTCACCTCGGGCATATTTACCATTTCTCCTTTTGGTTTTAGATTAGCATACCAAGTATTGGGGAAGGCCAAGAAAATATGCAGGTGCTTGGAATAGGTCACATACACTGCGAAAGCTAAAATACCGAAAATGTGAAACCACCAGGCGAAACGCTCTGCTACCAGCAGGGCAGCAGTAGAAAATCCTTCGAACAAAGGTTGGAGAAAGCTACTGAAGAAAAGAGGGCCAAGAACTAGGTAATGTGCATCCCCTCGTGCTGCCAACAGCTGATCCGTGGCATTCATCGTCAGAATGGCAAACATCAGGATGATTTCGATCACTAAAATCAAATTGGCATCCAGCGCCGCCCAGCCCTTCAGTTCGGGTTTGGTAAAACGCTCCACTTTCATCACGTTTCTCCGCGCCAAAAAAGCAACACAAGAGACCAATACCGCAACGGCTAGAAATTCAAATACATTAATCGCTACCGTATACAGTCCTCCTAAGAGTGGAGCAAAGAGGCGGTGGGTTCCCAGTATTCCGTCGAGCACAAACTCCAGTACTTCCAAGTTGATGACCAGAAATCCCACATAAATCAACAGGTGTAAAAATGCGGGAACCAAGCGTTTGAACATTTTCTGCTGGCCCAAGGCCACAAGAAACATGGCTTTCCACCGGTTTTCGGGTTGGTCATTTCGGGTCTCTGCCTTGCCAAGCAGGATGTTTCTTCGAAGAAATTGGATCCTTTTACTCAAAATAAAGCCCGCAACACCCAGAATTAGGACAAACGCGAGTTGTGGTAAAATGCTCATATTGATCGGATTAACTAGTTATTATAAAATTTGGGTCTATTTTTTCTGAAAAGGATTTGTAGAGAATACTCATTTTTCTACATTTGCAACACT
>CAMBMU010000134.1 GCA_945868725.1 Spirosoma fluviale | reverse complement strand
ACCTTACTGATTTCAGGAGGAAGAAAGGATAAAATTTCCAAGGGGGATATTGCAGGGTTCTTTTTTAAACAAGGGGGGATCAATGCAGCCGAACTTGGTGCGATTGAATTGAAGATCGATTGTGCTTTTGTCGCGGTAAAATCGGCTGTGCTGGAGCAGCTCCTCCCCAAGGTCAACAATCAAAAACTGAAGGAGAAAAAAGTTAGGATAACGGTTATTTAGTCGATTTTCTAGGAAGTCCAATCCAAGAATCTCCAGAAAAAAGGTGCTGCGGATTTAATTTTTTCTGTCTAACTTGGTGTAATTCAAAATCTTCCATTCTTAGACTCTAAATTCACCCAAATGGCCTTAAAAAAATCTCTTTTTATCGTCTCCTGCCTTTTTACATTATCCTGTAGCCAAAAAGCAAGAGAAATAGACTATACAGATTGGTCCCACTATGGCGGGCCTGAAGATGGCTCGAGATATTCCGCATTGACCCAAATCAACAAAGAGAACGTATCCCAACTCGAAGTAGCATGGACTTACCACACCGGTGACGCCACGGAGCGAAGCCAGATTCAATGCCAGCCCATCCTCGTGGGAGAGCTGCTTTACGGCACCACGCCCAAACTGCATGTTTTTGCACTCAATGCGGCCACAGGAGAAGAGATTTGGCGTTTTGACCCGTTTACGGTGTTGGGAGGTGAAAATTCCTGGGCAGGTACCAACCGTGGGGTGAGCTACTGGGAAGAGGGGAATGAAAAGCGAATTTTGTTTACGGCAGGCAACTGGTTGATGGCACTAAATGCCGGTACAGGAGAGCCAATCCTAACTTTCGGAGATCAAGGAAAAGTGGATCTTCGAAAAGATCTAGATACCGATCTGGAAGATTTTCTGATCGTATCCAATTCTCCTGGAGTTGTTTTTGAAGACAAATTGATTCTGGGGATGCGTCTATCTGAAGGACTAGATGCAGCTCCTGGACATATCCGGGCTTACAATGTAAAAACTGGGAAGCGGGAATGGATTTTCCATACCATTCCACAAGTTGGAGAGCCTGGGTATGAAACCTGGGATCCGAAATACATCAAGAAAATCGGCGGGGCCAACAACTGGGCAGGAATGACCGTGGATTATGCTAGGGGGATCGTTTTTGTTCCCACGGGATCGGCTACCTATGATTTTTGGGGGGGCTACCGAAACGGTGACAATCTGTATGCGAACTCGCTCTTAGCTCTTGATGCTCGGACCGGAAAGCGGATCTGGCATTTTCAGGCGGTTCACCACGATGTGTTGGATCGGGACTTTCCTGCCAATCCCAATCTGATACGCATCCAAAAAGACGGCAAATGGATCGATGCCGTGGCGCAAATTTCCAAACAAGGGTATACCTACGTTTTTGATCGGGAAACTGGAAACCCCATCTGGCCCATCGTTGAAACTCCCGTCACCCAATCCCAAATGCCAGGAGAGGTAAGTTCGAAAACTCAACCCATCCCCTCCTTGCCTGAACCGTTTATGAACCTGGTTTATGCCGAAAAAAACATCCTGAATCTAACCCCTGAATGGGAAACAGATATCCGAAGCCAGCTTTCAAATGCTATTTTTGGGGATACATGGGCACCTCCACATCCAGAAAAGTCGCTCGTGCTTTTTCCAGGAATGGATGGAGGGGGTGAATGGGGAGGCGCTTCCTTTGATCCCGAATCACAAACACTTTATGTCAATGCAAATCAAGTTCCTTGGCTCATCGAAATGACTCCAAATGCTAGCTTTGGCCAGGTAGGGCAATCCATTTATACCAATTACTGCGGCAATTGTCATGGCATCGACAGGAAAGGCAATCCTCCCTCCATTCCCAGTTTGATAGATTTGAAAGAAACTTATTCTGCTGAATCACTCAGTCTACTGCTGCAAAAAGGACGGGGTGCAATGCCTTCATTCTCCCATATTTCAGTAGAGGAGCGAGGAATTTTAGTGGATTACCTGTTTGGCAAAGCCGATGCTGAAAACAAAAAAGAACTGGAAACCGAAAGCTCCAAACTTTACCCCCGCTACTACATGAAGGGATACAAACAGCTCATCACCAAAGAGGGAATTTATGGTTCCAACCCTCCCTGGGGCCTGTTGACTGCCATCGACATGAATACGGGATTGAAAAAATGGCAAATTCCTCTTGGGTCTATCGATTCGCTAAAAGCAATGGGGATTGAAAATACCGGCATCGAAAATTACGGAGGACCTGTGGTCACTGCCGGCGGTCTCCTCTTTATTGCAGCCACCAAGGATGGGAAAATCAGAGCTTTTGATAAGGAAACTGGCAAACTACTTTGGGAAGCGCAGCTTCCAGCAGCAGGTCATGCTACGCCCGCAGTATATGAAAGAAATGGAAAACAATTCCTTGTCATCGCATGCGGAGGTGGGAAGGGCACCAAAAGTGGGGATGCCTATGTGGCTTTTGCTTTACCGGACTAAGCTATGGCTTGAAGTTGGAATCAACTCCTCTACTTGAAATACTAAAAAATCCCTCGGCTAAGGCCGAGGGATTCATTTTTAGGAGTTAGTTGATGGAATGTCTCGTGCGGAATCTAGGTTCGACACATCAAAACACTCTTTCGTCCAAGTGATCACCCAACTTTAATCTAGGCACGCCATTTTCCATCCATGAAGGTGCGGGCATCCCTTTGAGGTGGTGATCAAAGAATTCCATCATCCGTACCGCATAGTCTTTCCGGTTTTCGAGTTTGCCGAGGCCGTGATTTTCGCCAAGATATTGCACCATGATCACAGGCTTTTTTAGTCGGCGAAGGGCATTGTAGTATTCAATCCCTTGGGTAAAATCAACTGCGCCATCCTTGTCATTGTGTAGCATCAGCAGTGGTGTCTTCACATTTTTAACATGATAAATGGGGCTATTACGCTCGTAGGCATCCCAGTTTTCCCAAGGACCTCCCAAAAATCTGCCTTGTGAAGCTTCAAAAATGGACATATTCCCACTACCTGAATTCCAATAGATTAAGTCATACATGGAAATCATATTGGTTAGGGGTGCGCCAGCCGCTGCAGCTTTGAAGCGGTTGGTTTGGGTGATCAAGAAGGACGTTTGGTAGCCTCCCCAGCTGTGACCATGGAGACCCATCTTGTTGGGATCAATGACGCCCGTTTGGATGGCTGCATCTACCGCAGGGAGTACCGCCCAAACAGCGGACATTCCTGGATCATCCATTTTATACACGATATCTGGAATTAATACCGCATAGCCGTTGCTGGTGTAGACGCTAGGATTCCAGCCAGTTCCACTGTAGGCCGGATTAGACCAATTGTGCAAGGTCTGAGAAAGCTTTTCGTAGTAATACACCACCGTAGGATACTGCTTCCCTTCCACATAGCCAGCGGGAAGGAAGAGGGCTGCTTGCAGGGAATCTCCTTTGGTGGTCACATAGTCCACCAACTTAACTCCTGCAGACCAGGCATATTTGCTCGCATCAGGTGTATTTTCAGTAAGTTGCTTGGAGATGCTTAGCGTAGCATCGGTCAGGAAGACTTGCGTAGGCTGGTTGGCATTTTCACGGGTGAAAGTTAATACTGCCGCCTTTTTCGCCTTGCTTAGGCCTTGGATATTGGCATCTTCCCATCGCAAGACTTTTGCACCAGCGGTCAATCCAGCTTTTGCTGGAGCAAGGGTAGCATACCCGCTTTTCTTGGTCCGCTCACCATAGATGCGGAGGTACATGGTTTTGGTCAAGTCGACACCCTTTTCATCCGAGTCAAGGCTGACGCGGTACTGGTAGCGAATTTTTTGAGCCTTGCCATTTTGAGTCAAATTGAGGGGCGTTTCCTTGGCAGAAAGGGGGATTTGCCAAATATCCCAGCCATCCCGAATGAGTGCGTAACGGCTATCACTACTCCATCCCAAGGGATTGTAGAGGGGCTTGACCACGTTGTGGTCGTCTTCTACATCCACAAAGGAAACCGGAAGCTTCTCCGTGAGGTTGCTGTGGGTTTTAGTCGCGATGTCGTACACGTGAAAATGGCCATCCTTACCATAGAGTAGTTTCTTTCCATCCGTAGACGCTCGTGGCATGGATGCGAAAGAGGGCTGGTAAAACTTCTCAAACAGGAGGGTTTTAGCTCCCGATTTTAGGTCTACAATGTAATAATCATCGTAGGTTTGCCCGTTGAGGTTGTTGTCCAATTCGTAGGCCTGCTGATCTGCTCCTAGGGCATAGTACTGGTTGGGAAGGAGGTTGAGTTCAAGGAGGGTACTGTCCTGAAGTGGGGTATGTTTTTTACCTACAACGTCATACATGGCCCAGAAACTGAAGTTCTTGTCCATGCCTTCCATCACTTGCTGACGGGACTGCAATCGCTCGTCGTTCCAGTGCCAAATCGTCATTTCTGGCTTTTTAGCATCAGAAGCCTTCTTCTCGGGAGAGGCGCCTGTATTGAGTTTGGCTATGGCCTTTTGAAGATCTGAAACAGACTTGATGGTGGAATCCGACTTGATTTTTTCAAGCGATACCACTTCGGCCTGTCGGAGAGAATCTTGGTTGACTTCCTTTTTGGGGCTTACTTTTTCAGCCAAAACCAGTGGGTGAATGCCATAAAACAGACGGCTCAAATCATCCGACCAGAGGGGGCGACGGTTGGGGCTGATGGTGTAACGGGAGTCAAAACTGGTAGAATCTTTAGCGGGCTCATATAGGGTTATCTGTGGACTAGAAAGATTTTTTATACCTAGTACGGCTCCTTTTTCCTGGGTGTATTTTTTGTCTTTTTTAAACTTGAGCGCTGCAAAGGCATCTCCTTTTTCAGTCCAGTTGATACTTTGGTATCCTGCCTCATCCGAATCCAAAACCGATACGCTATTGCTAGCCAAGGTGAGTAGGTAGAGGCCATTGCCTTGGGAGTTGGCCGCATCTACGGCATAGGCCAGGTGCGTGCCCGCCTTATTCACTGCATGCTCGCGGATATTGCCTAGGTTCTGGGACTTGCCTGTGGCGAGGTGATGAATCAATAGATCAGATCCTTTGGAGTCTCCAGTTCCTTCTTTGGGGAGGGTAATTAGGAGGTGGGTAGCGGCCTCACCAGTGAAGTTAAAACTTGAAATTCCCTCGAAGGTCTTTTTGTCTCCAGAGCCCAATTGAATCAGGTGGAGTTTTTCCTTAAGGGGCTTGCCTTTGGCTTTTTCATTGGCCTGCTTTTCGGTGAACTTGGGGTATTCCTTAAAGGCAATCCACTGGCTGTTGTCGCTAAACTCGAAGTTCGCAAAAGTAGCGGCACCCAGTGGAAAGGTCTTTTTACT
>CAMBMU010000133.1 GCA_945868725.1 Spirosoma fluviale | reverse complement strand
CTGGCAAAAATCAGGTGTTCATCAAAGCCTCTTAAATAAGTTGCAATTTGCTCCCAATAGGCTTTTTGTTTCGCATTCGTGGCGGACTTTGCGGCTTCGGTGCAATTATTTTCTAACCAGCCACCGTCCCAATGGATGTTGACAATGACATACATGTCGTTATCAACCGCATAGTGTACCACCTCTTTTACTCGGGCCAGCCACTCTTCTTTAATTTTTGCTGTTGTGGAATTTGCCAGGTATTGATCAAAAGAACATGGAATTCGAATGGCATTGAAACCATTGGCTTTAACCAAATCAATCCATGCTTTGGTCGCTTTTGGGTTCCCCCAAGCAGTTTCTCCACCGATGGCTTCAAGTGAATTGCCCATGTTCCATCCCAGCTTTATTTTTGCAGCAAGTTGAACCGCTGTACTACTCATTCCTGTGGCATCGGCAGCAATTGGGTTGGTGTTGTAACTGGGATATAAATTACTCCCAGCAGCCGGATTTCCTGTACCACTAGGAGGAGTTAAGTCTGAGTCAGAGTTGCAAGCAAAAACTCCAAAAAAAGTAAAGCAAAGGATGGCAAAAAGTGTTTTTTTCATTTTTTAGGGCTGCATGAACCTCATTTATGCTCTTTCAACTAGTGATGCTACTCGTTACTTTTCGGACTTTGTTAATTGGTATCGAAACTGTAATGTTTCAATAACAGCACTTGATTTCTCATCCGTTTTAGATCCTCGAAAGTATAAGTTGAATGTGACAATTCATATCCAAAATTGTAAACCCCTACAAATTCTTCTTCATCCACTCCGTAGGGGTCATGTTGTACTCCTCCTTGAAGGCAGTATAGAAAATGGACTTGCTCTTGGAGCCGGAGCGCTCCGCGATGCCCGTTGGATGCCTAGGGTCAAGAAGCAGCTTATCAGGTAGATTCGGGGCTGATAGCCGAAGAAAGCAATTCCTGATTTTGGTTGATTTAAAATTTGTTACTTTTTTATATAAAAAGGTAACAAATTCAGGAAAAATGGAGTAGCTTTGAAAGATGAAAGCGCATCAGGAGATTGTAAAGCAGATTGATTTAATGACGCCGGGAACTATTTTTTTTCCGGCTGCATTCCGTATGTTCGGAACAGACGATGCCATCAAGATGGCCCTTTCTCGTTTGGCGAAAGACAAGACCATCCTGCGCCTCGCAAATGGGATCTATGCTGTTCCTCAACAACACCCCCTAATTGGCCCCCTTACCCCATCCCTAGAGCAGATAGCCACGGCTATCGCCGAGCGGGACCAGGTTCAGATCAAGCCTGCGGGTGTTTATGCCTTAAATAAACTAGGCATTTCTCAACAAGTTCCGACCAAACACGTGTACATCACCAATGGCCAGCCAAGAAGGTATACCATAGGGGCGAGCGAGATTCTTTTTAAATCTGCCAGTCCGAAAAAACTGGCGCTCAAAGGCCCTATCAGTTCCCTCCTAATTCTTGCGATGGATGAATTAGGACCAAGCCAACTAGATGATGTCCTCAAGCATCAGCTTCGTAATTTAATCCAAAAGGAGGATCCTGAGCTGCTTGCCAATGACATCAAACTGGCCCCTTCTTGGATTGCGGGACAACTTTTTAACCTACTTTTTAAATCACCGACACATGAATTGGTTCGAATTAGCGATAGAAGATCGCAGGCTCCTGGTACAGCAAGCAAGTACGGTAAGCGGGATCAACGCAAAGGCGCTTGAAAAAGACCTTTGGGTAACCCTCGTACTGCTTGCTGTTTTCAAGACAACATACGCCCCCTCTCTCCATTTTAAAGGGGGAACTTCGCTGAGCAAGGCCTGGAAAGTAATTGATAGATTTTCTGAAGACATTGACTTGTCCATCGATCGATCTTTTTATGGATTTGCAGAAGAGCTGTCTTTTACCCAAATCAGAAAGCTGAAAAGAATTTCAAGCGAATTCGTCAGTACAGATTTTAAGGCAGACCTGGAAATGACCCTTTTGGAAATGGGAGTCCCTGCACAATTATTTTCTGTGCATGCGACTCCCATCCCCGAATCGAGGAGAGACACGGTAGATCCACAGGAATTGGTGATCGCTTATGTTTCGATTTTAGAAAATGTGGATTACCTGCCCAATACCATTAAAGTGGAGCTGAGCGCAAGAGCGATCAAAGATGCAAGCCATCTGCGAGAGGTTAATTCGCTAATCGAAAATGCCTTGCCTCAAGTCGAGGTATTGGGGAATCGATTTGAAGTCTCTGCCATGGCACCACAAATCACCTTGCTTGAAAAGGTGTTTTTGTTGCACGAAGAGTTTACCAAGCATCCTGATGAAATTCGACACCTGCGCATGTCAAGGCACCTTTATGACCTCTATCGCTTATCCGAATCCAAGTATGCTGAATCGGCACTTCAGGACATCCCGCTATTCGAAAGGATAGTAGCCCATCGAAAACACTACATCAGGCAAGCTGGGATAGACTATTCCCACCATGGTCGACAAAGCCTTTCGTGTATTCCCCCTGATCATCTCCTCGATCACTACAGGGGCGACTATGAAAAAATGACCCAGAACATGATCTATGGCAAGGCTCCTGCCTTTGCCGAATTAATCAGCCGGTTAAAAATGCTGCAAGATAGCCTGGCAGCCCCTACAAATTCTTCTTCATCCACTCCGTAGGGGTCATGTTGTACTCCTCCTTGAAGGCAGTATAGAAAATGGATTTACTCTTGAATCCTGACATTTCAGCGATGCCTTCGATAGAGGTGGTCAAGTGCGCGCCATCTCGGAGCAGCTGGGTGGCATGCTGGATGCGCAGCGTATTGCGGTACAAGGGAAGCGGAAAAAATCAGGTCCCTACGACTTGAAAATCCGATTCATCAACACCCACTTTTCTCCTTCTTTTGCCCAGGGCAAGGGCTTTTGGAATTTCCACATCAGGGCTTCCCACTCGGCGATCTTCGGATTTCCTTGGTCGAAAATGGCCTTTGCCTCAAAGTTGAAGGCATCATCCGTTTCCAAAATCATAAACATGCGGTTGCCCGTCCGGAAAATCTCGATGTTTAAGATTCCCGCATCGATATCGTGCTGGGTTACCTCCGGCCAAGCATTTCCTGGAGCATGGTGGGTTTCGTATTCCTGAATCATTGCCTCATCCTCAATTAGATCCAAGGCCAAACAGAATTTTTGCATACTTATTTTTTAAAATAATGGGTAAATGCCTCTATGGTTTGTGCCGCTGCCGCATCCGAATCGGGCCAGGGAAAAGCCTCCGCGGAGACAAATCCGGAATAACCAATGTCCTGCAAAGCCTTCGCTACGGAATTCATTTCGGTATGGCCAAAGCCAATGGGACGACGGTTGCTATCCACAAAATGAACATGCCGAATCCACCGCGCATTTTTTCGAATCGACGCGGCCAAATCTTCTTCCTCAATGTTCATGTGAAATAAATCGGCCAATAATCCTACTCCAGTGATCTCCTCGGCTTCCAAAAATGCTGCCGCATCTTCCAGCCGATTAAATAAGTTGGTCTCATACCGGTTCAAGGGTTCATAAATCAACTCCATCCCCAAGGATATAGCCAAGGCCCCCAATTCTTTCAAGGAGGCAGCCAAATCCCTCAAAGACGCGGCTCGATCCAAGCCCGCATTCCCTTGCATCGATCCGATGATGGCCGGCGCTTCAAACTGCGCCCCAAAACGCATCATGTCTGCGATAAACCGAACTGCTTTCTGCCGAATTTCTGGATCAGCATCCGTCAGCGTCAAGCCATGGATTACTTTGCCTGCACCCGTGCCCACCGCGGAAATGCGCATCGAATGCGCCGCCAAACAGGCCTTCAATTCGGAAGCGTCCACCGACTGAGCTGAAGCCGTAAATAGCTCCACGGCATCAAATCCAAGCTCCGCCGCCTTTTGAATCGCTGCGGTTAAATCATGCCAATAGATCCATGGCCCCTGCTTGATCTCGGGCACCAAGGCTATAGTCACACTCGACTTAATCATCCGCTTCTGCGTCTAAGTCCACGATAATTTTGACAGTTCCCTGTGCGTTTTCTGACCAGGTAACCAATGCTGCTCCAGATTCAGACAAGGGGACTACCCGACTGATTACCTCCTTCACTGGAAATTTTCCCGCTTCCAAATAGGCAATTACCTCCGGGAATTCATCCGTACAGTTGCGCGAACCTAAAATTTCAATTTCCTTCCGCACAAAAATCCCTGTATTGAATTCCACCGCCTTCTTGGCATATCCAATGCAGACCACGCGGCCCGTGTAGGCCACCGCCTCTACCGCTGCACGGTAGGTAATGTGGCTGCCCACTGCCTCAATGACCACATCCGGGCCATCGCCTTGCGTGATGCGTGCCAATGCCTCCTCCAAGGATTCCTCACTCGTATTGACGGTATGTGCAACGCCTATTTTGCGGGCTATGGCCAGTTTGGTCTCGTCCAAATCCAAGGCAATCACCTCCGCCCCTCGATTCACGGCCGAAGCAATCGCTCCCATCCCCACAATCCCACATCCGATCACTGCTACCCGATCTTTTGCCGTCACCCGACCCCGAGCTGCCGCATGGAATCCCACCGTCAGCGGCTCCACCAAGGCCAATTCCGTCAGGGACAGCTTTTCAGAGGAATACACATCCGTGTAGGGAACGGTGATGTAGCGCGTCATGCCACCTGGTCGGCGGACGCCCATGGTTTTGTTGTCCTGACAAGCATTCCTACGTCCCTTTCGGCAGGAGATGCAGGTGCCGCAATTCAAATAGGGATACACGGTGACTTGTTGACCTATCCGAAATCCAGCTGGCACCTCGGAGCCAATTTCGGCAATCGAGGCCCCAATCTCATGTCCCAGGATGCTTGGGTATTCCTGCAACTCAAAGAGTCCTTTGAATCCATTCAAATCCCCCCCACAAAAGCCCACCTTGCTAATTTTTAAAAGCAATTGATCCTTCGCCACCACTGGCTTTGGTATATCCTTGACTTCAGTTTGGCCGACGGCCGTTAGAAATAATGCCTTCATATCTTTTGTTTTATCTGATTATCCGCTTTTTCACCACTAACCATAGAAAAAAAGGTTTGAGGTTCAATTGGGTGAGCTGTGGACCGTTGACTGTGGTCTGTCAACGATTATCCGCATATTTTAAATAGGCGAGCTGAGCTACTGGCATGATTGCGGATAATCATTTTCTGCAATTCTTTTTTTTGAGTTTAGTAAAAATCACTGAAAAAATAGTTCAAATACACCGTCCAAGAATTTGCTAATGGAGATATTTACCACTCACAAGTTCATCTGACTTGACGGATTTTTTTTGTTAGAAAACATTAGCTTTTTTG
>CAMBMU010000132.1 GCA_945868725.1 Spirosoma fluviale | reverse complement strand
AAAAAAAATCTCCGAGGAGCTCGGAGATTTAAATTATAGGGTTAAGAATTAAGCCCTTGATGTTCTTCTTTTTGATTTTGTTCCTTCCTCTTCGGTCTCGTCTTCCACACCTGCAAGGATTCTTCCGCAATGCTCACAAACGATCAATTTTTTCTTTTCACGAATATCTGCTTGACGCTGCGGGGGAACCGTGTTGAAGCAACCACCACAAGCACCTCTTTTAACCATCACTACAGCTAGGCCATTCTTCGCATTTGCTCTAATTTTAGTAAAGGACTTGATCAAGCGCTCATCCACTTTCTTAGCAGCCTTGTCTCGGTCGGACTGCAACTTGGATTCTTCGGATTCGCTTTCAGCAATGATGGTAGAAAGTTCCTCTTTCTTCACATCAAGGTCTTTCTGACGATCAATCTTGGTTGCGCTAGTTTTTTCAAATTCAGCTTTCAAGTGATCAATTTTCACTCCAGCCTCAGAAATTTTCTTCTTGGAAACTTGAATATCCAAGTCCTGAAGCTCCAATTCCTTGGTGATGGCATCGTACTCACGGTTGTTCCGTACGTTCATCTGCTGCTCCTGGTACTTCTTGATTAGCTTCTCCGCTTCTTTGATGTTGTCCTTCTGACGCTTGATATCCTCTTCGAAACCATCGATTTCTCTTGTGAATTTATCAAGTCGAGTTTCGTAGCCTGCGATCTCATCTTCAAGATCTTGCACTTCCTCAGGAAGGGCTCCTCTTACTTTAACGATGGCGTCTAACCTTGAATCTATAAGCTGAAGGGTGTAGATAGCGTCGAGTTTTTGTGCTACTGTGCTTTCCATGAACTATCGGTAGGATGTGGGATTTGTAACTATTTTTGACAAATAGAGTGCAATATTAGGAAAATTTTGTGACAAAACGTCGGCGAGTAAATCTTTTGTAAAAATTTCGCTCTCATAGTGCCCGATATCGCAGAGCACCAGCGCTCCTTCCGCATCAAAATATTCGTGATACTTAACGTCTGAGGTCACAAAAACATCTGCTCCAGCCTTTTTCGCATCCCCCAAAAGAAATATTCCGGCACCTCCGCAAAGCGCAACTTTTTGCACTCGCTTCCCAGTCAACGGACTATGTTTAACAAGAGTTAAGTTCATCCGCTGTTTTAAGTAATCTAAAAATTCTTCCTCAGACAAAGACTCCGGTAGGGTGCCAACCATTCCTGCACCCACCTCTTGGTTTTCGTTCTCCAAATTGCTCAGGTAGTAGGCCACCTCCTCGTAAGGATGGGCAGCCTTCAATGCAGCAAGTACTTTGGAGCTCAGGTGTGCAGGCAGGATCACTTCGACACGCAATTCGGGTTCCACGTGGGCTTGACCCCGCTGTCCAAGGCTTGGATTGGTATTTTCCGAAGGGGTAAACTGACCCAAACCTTCTGATGAAAAAGCACAATCGCTGTATTCCCCAATCTGACCTGCCCCTGCCTGAAATACCGCTTCCAATACTTGATTTTTAGCTGCTGTCGGAACGAAAAACACCAAGTTATTTAAGAGTTGTTTCTTGGGTTGAAGGATGCGCGTTTGCTGCAAACCCAAACGGTCGGCAATTCGTCGATTGACTCCGCCAGCCACATGGTCTAAGTTCGTGTGAATGGCAAAAATAGCCACATTGGCCTGAATGGCCTTGATGAGCGTGCGCTCCACATAGGTTTTGCCCGTGATGCTTTTGAGTCCTTTGAAGACAATGGGATGGTGCGCCACAATCAGGTTGGCTCCTTGTTGTATGGCTTCTTCTACTACGGCTTCCGTGCAGTCCAAGGTACAAATCACCCCAGTAAGTGGCCAATTCCGATCCCCACAAATCAAGGTGGCATTGTCGTAGGACTCCTGGTAGGCTGGAGGCGCGATCTGGTCGAGGAAGGAAAGTATATCCTGAATGCGGTATCCCATTTTTTTTGTTAATTTGAATTAATTATATGCTTTGTCACCCAAACCGAAAGAAAATAAGGTTTGAAGTTCAATTAAGTGAACTGTGGACTGTGGACGGTCGTCTGCCTGTGGGCCGAGGCCTGTTGACGATTATCTGCAGTAATTCAAACAAATATTTAGCCACCGGTAAGGTTGCGGATAATCATTTTATTTGAACAAAAATAGCAATTCTATTCAATGCCTTGGTACGCCTACCTTCTTGCTCCGACAGCTTTTCTTTTCCATGGGATTACTGCGGCACGAAACTTCCTGTTTGACCGAGGGCTGATCCGTAGTCAGAAGTCTCCGATCCCGACACTGGTCGTGGGCAACCTTTCGGTAGGTGGAACAGGAAAAACTCCCTGGGTAGCATTTTTGGTGGAGTTACTTCATCAAGAGCGATTGCTAGGAACCCTGAGCAGGGGTTATGGACGGAAAACAAAAGGCTTTCTGCAGGTACAGCCGGATAGTTCGGCAGCGGAAGTTGGAGACGAACCCTTGCAACTCTTCACGCATTTTAAAGGAGAGATCCCCGTTTTTGTGGGGGAAGATCGGGTAAGCGCCGCGCAAAAAATTCATCAACTGCTTCCTAACCTTCAACTCCTTGTATTGGACGATGCCTTTCAACACCGCAAGCTGGATCCACACTTCAGAATTTTGCTTACCCCGTACGCTTCTCCTTTTAGTACCGATCACTTGCTCCCAATGGGGAGGTTGAGAGAGTCTAGAGCGGGAGCCAAGCGTGCGGATGTGGTGGTGGTGACCAAGTGCCCCGCCAAATTGAGTTTGGACGAAAAAAATAGGTTGACCCAAGGCTTGGGCCCTTACTTGAATGCAGGTGCCGATCTCTTTTTTTCTTCGATAACCTATGGGCTGCCCTATCAAGTGTCAGGACCTCTCCGGGCGAGCTTTTCGAAGGTAATCGCCCTTTCTGGACTTGCGGACAACCGTCCTTTCATGGACTACTGCCAACAGAATTTTAAGGTGCTGGAAACTTTTTTCTTTCCAGATCACCACCCTTATGCGGAACCCGATGCAGAACGGATTGCAAAGCTCCTGGCCCAGGAAAAAGGAAATGAGGGGGTGCTGCTGACCACAGAAAAAGATGCGGTGAAACTTAAATCGTTAGCCCGTTCGGGAATGTGGTCGGAAATTCCGATTTTTGCACTGCCGATACAGGTAGCACTAGACCTAAGTCAACAGGAACTGCTGCTCCAAAGGCTACGAAAAAACCTTTTCCCATCGTGACCAGGAAGATCTTTTGTTTAGCGGTATTTCTTTTCCTTCTAGCAAGTCAAACTGCTTTTGGGCAACGCCCTCTTCCGCGTCCAACGCAACCCGTAAACCCGAGCAATCCAGCTGCTGCCCGCCCGGGGAAACAATTGGCTGATCCCAAAGACGTTGAAGAACAGGAAGGGCCTCGTACGCTGCTTGACGACAGTACCAAGCAGGTATATGGTCCCAAGACCACCTTGTATTTTTACGAGCAGGCTATCAAGCGCAACAGCCTCGTTTTGTATGAGTTAGATACGCTACTCAATAATTTTCACAGCTACGACCCAGTGTCCAAGTCCGGATGGAAATACCAGGATTTGGGTAACATTGGATCTGCTGCCAAGCCGGTCTACTTTGGACTGCCCGAACAGATTGGGTTGAGTTCTGGCTTTGATGCCTACGACCTGTATTTCAAGGACCCTTCCACGAGGCGGTTTTACGATTCCAAATCTCCCTTTACCGAAATGGCAGCCTTTTTTGGAGGCGGGCATCGAAATTTGCTTGATCTTTCCTTTGCACGAAATGTGAATCCGCGCTGGAATATTGGATTTGATTTTACGACGCAGCGGGTGCGAAAAACCTTGAATCCTTCCAAGCGTGACGACAACATGGTGGTGCAGAATGCCTACGCTTTGCATACCAACTATCGCTCTGAAAATGGACGCTACTGGCTGTTGGGTTCCTTTTCCCGCATGAAGCATGTAGTCAATGAGATTGGGGGGATCATTCCTACCGCTGTGGATCCTACTTCCCTCTACTTTACCTACGAAGATGCCAAGGTTTGGCTGCTACAGTCGCGAGCGCGAGAACTTCGCCAAGAATATCACCTGTATCAGGAGTTCAAACTCGGCAATGGACTCCAGTTTTACCATGTGCTGGATCGCAAAATCCAAGGACTGGTCTTTGAATCCCTGCTCAGTGGTTCGGACGGGTTATTTTTCCCTAAGGACCGCTTGATTGATTCGGATAGCACCCAAAACCGAAACGATTTTGCGGAGTGGAGAAATGAGTTTGGGCTCAAGGGCACCTATAAAGGCTTTTATTACAACACCTATGCAAAGTTGCGGAATGGCAAACGCTGGTCACCACAACTGGTGGATCCAACACGAAGCTTTACGGAGGTCTATATTGGAGGGGAGCTGATCGGAAAGCTTTCGGATACCTGGCAACTGAAGGCGGATGGAGAGTATTTGTTGCCGGGCAACTTTCGATTGCATGGGTTATTTATTTCCCCTTGGCTAGATGTGGACTACACCAAGGCCTTGTACAAACCGAGTTTATTTCATCAGCAGTACCGCGGCAATCACCGGGAGTGGAGCAACGACTTTAGCGATATCGGTGTGGACCAGATCAAAGGAACCGTGAAAGTTCCTTTGAAAAAAATCCAGTTGCGCCCCAGTTTAACGCTGACCCGAATCAATAATTACGTCTTTCTAGGAACAGATATGAAGGCACAGCAAGCCACAGGGCAGGCCTTTTTGATGATGCCTGCGTTAAAGGCTTCTATTCCTGTAGGGAAGAAATTCCGAATAGATTCCGAGCTAATCTACACCAAGGTGAGTGGGGAATCGGCTGATGCGCTTCGAATTCCTGCTTGGTACAACAATACGAAGGTGTACTTTGATGGGCCGCTTTTTGATGACAATGTGTACGTGCAAATGGGAGTGGATGTGCGGTTTCGCTCCTCCTTTTTTGCAGATGCCTACCAGCCTTCCCTGCAGCAGTTTCACTTGCAAAACAGTTTTGAGGTACAGGCCTATCCTGTGTTGGACCTATTCCTAGATTTCCGGATCAACCGAACCCGGGTACTATTCAAGTACAACCACCTGAATGCTGGTTTGATGGCCCAGGAGGGCTATTTCGTAACTCCAGACTACACCGGCTACCGGTCATTCTTGGATTTGGGGATTAGTTGGTATTTGTTTGACTAGGAAGAAGCAAGAGACAAGAGCCGAGAGACAAGAAGCAAGAAGCAAGAAACGAGAGGCGAGAGGCGAGAGACAAGAAACGAGAAGCAGGAGCCGAGAGACAATTACTAATTAGAATTCGAATTATGCCCAAATAGTACTTCTGAAGCACACTTGGTACCTTTTACATGACAGTGTCTAATCTCTTGTTTCTTGCTTCTAAAGGATT
>CAMBMU010000131.1 GCA_945868725.1 Spirosoma fluviale | reverse complement strand
GGCATTTTTTTGTGGGGGTAGAAGGATTAAATGAAATACAATGGAAATTCAATAGAAATAAACCGAGCAAGCTCGGTGAAATAGAACCAAATTCGTTTCTCAACCTATTTCACGTAGCGAAGCGTAGTCTATTTCCACTGTATTTTTATTATTTAGTTAAATCCCCATTCACCGTCCTCCAAATTCCAAGTGGATTGGCATCCATCAAGGCTTCGGGGAGTAGTTCTTGGGGCATATCTTGGAAAGCTATGGGTCTGGCAAAGCGTTTGATGGCATAGCTACCAACAGAAGTGGTCTGGCTCGCAGTAGTAGCCGGGAAAGGTCCCCCATGTTGCATGGCATGCCCTACTTCTACTCCAGTAGGTGCTCCCTTGAAAAGCAGGCGCCCACATTTTTCCTGAAGCAAGTTGACTAGCGTAAGGTGATTTTTAAGTTCTTCCAACTCTGCCCAAACCGTAATGGTCAGCTGCCCTTCAAGTTGCTGAGCGATGTTCAGAAGTTCTGCATGGTCGCGGTAAACTACCATTAGCCCAAATGCTCCAAACACTTCTTGGTGGAAAAGTGGATGCTTTAGCCAGTCTGCAGCCTTGATTTCTGCCAAGGCAGGACTTCCATTAATCAGATGCTTTGGATCAGCCACTTTTACCCAACGGAGTTCGTTGCGCGCTTCAAGTGCCTGGATGGAATCGTAATAGGCCTTTGCAATGCCCTCATGAAGCATGGGTGCAGCGGCAATCGCATGGAGTTCGGCGGCGATTGCAAGTTCAAACTTTTGCGCCTGTTTTTCGGGCACAAAGATGAGGCCTGGATTGGTGCAAAATTGGCCTGCTCCCAAGGTCAGCGAAGCGACAAATGCTTTTGCCAAAGCATCATTTTCTTTTTCCAATTTTTGAGGGAAGCAGAAAATTGGGTTGACTGATCCCATTTCTGCAAAAACTGGAATGGGCACTTCACGCTGGTTGGCGAGGTGGAATAAGGCCATGCCTCCAGCATGCGAACCAGTAAATGCCAGTGCTTTCGCCATGGGATGCTTAACCAATGCTTGGCCTTCGGTAATTCCTCCCTCAACATGTGTAAATAGGGCAGAAGGTAGCCCGCATGAAGTTAAGGCCTGTTGGATGCAGTCAGCCACTTTTCTGGAGGTTTCTGGATGGGCAGGGTGTGCTTTGTAAACGACAGAACAGCCTGCTGCCAAGGCAGATATGGTATCTCCGCCCGCCGTAGAAAAAGCAAGCGGAAAATTGCTCGCTCCAAAGACGACCACCGGACCCAATGGAGTAAGGATACGGCGGATATCTGCTCGAGGCAGCGGGCTTCGATCAGGTATTGCCGGATCGATAGAAGCTTCTACCCAGGAACCTTCCTTTACCAAATTGGCAAACAGCCGAATTTGTCCGGTAGTCCTCCCCAACTCTCCGTTGATTCGTCCTTCGGGAAGGTTGGACTCCCGTACGGCCAGGGGAACTATGGCTGCTCGATTGGATTCCAAAATCTCAGCTAGGGTCTCCAAAAAATGCCCTTTTTCCTTTCCAGATAGATTTTTATAATCTAGAAAAGCGGTTTGGGCTGCGTGAAATATGGAGTCGATATTCATGATTGATTGGATAAATTATTTGAAAGATACAGTTGAAATACGATCGAAATAGTGAGGAAATATGGTTGAAACACAGTGGAAATAGCGAATTCAGTCAGTATTTCAATTCTATTTCACGGAGCCCACCGCGGCCTACCTACCGTAGGCAGGCAGGCAGAGCGAAGTCTATTTCTACTTTATTTCAATTTTATTTCTAGTTCATTTTTAAAGTGCCGGCCTATTCTTAATTCCGTCCGTGATTATTTTTTCAATTCGTGTTCGCTCCTCACCAATCAAGGTCAAGCGTGGTGCACGCACATGTTCGGAGCCAATGCCGCAATGCTGTTCCGCAAGCTTGATGTACTGAACCAGTTTGGGGTGGATATCGAGTTCCAGCAGCGGTAAAAACCAACGGTAAATATCCCGTGCCTCCTCAATTTTTCCCTCTTGCACCAAGTTGTATATCACGACAGTTTCCTTCGGGAACGCACAAACCAATCCTGCTACCCAGCCTACGGCACCCATCAGCAATTCTTCAAGTGCTAGGGTATCTACACCGCAAAGAATCTGGAATCGATCTCCAAATCGGTTGAACATACGTGTGACATTGGAGATGTCACGGGTAGATTCTTTGATGGCTTGAATGTTGGGGCAGTCTGCCAACTCGGCAAACATGTCGATCGTCACAAGGGTTTTGTAATCCACAGGGTTATTGTAGATCATCATAGGCAAGGAGGTGGATTGGGCTACTGTTTTGAAGTAGGTGACCACTTCACGTGGGTCTGCTCCATAGCGCATGGGAGGAAGAATCATCAAGCCAGAAGCACCTAATTCTTCCGCTTTTTTAGCCCAAAAAAGTGCGTCTTTGGTAGCCCCTTCGGCGATATTTAGTATTACAGGCACTCTGCCGTTGATGTAGTTGACCGTTTCTCTAGTCAATGTGATTTTTTCTTCTTGTGAGAGTACGGAGCTTTCACCTAAGGTTCCTCCCAAAATAATGCCGTGTACACCACTGGCCAATTGGAAGTCTAGGTTCTTAAAAAACAGGTTCATGTCCAGACTACCGTCAGCATGAAATTTGGTAGTTACTGCGGGAAATACGCCTTTCCAGTTCATAAGGGGTCGATTTTAGCCAAAGCTGGCTGGGGTGAAATTTTTGTTTCTCAAATCTAAGAAGGTCCAATAAAAAAATCTGTTCCTGTATTAGTTCATTTTAATACTATATTGATCAAATAATAATCGATTGAACAATTTTTGATGTAATTCTATACCAAAACTACCCTTGTGGAAAAAATCATTTCCTTTCAAATCCCTAAGTCTAGTCGCGAATTTGTGCGTTACCAGGAGGACAGGGGGCCTCATTTTTACGACAAGTTGCACCAGCATCCACAGTGGCAGTTGACCGTCATTGTGGAGGGAAGTGGACAATTTTTGAGTGGGGATTATGTGGGGAGATTTCAGCCAGGAGATGTATTTTTCTTGGGTGAGAATGCCCCTCATGTCTTTCGAAGTGATGCCGCATACTTTGAGGGGAATCCGAACCTGGAAGTGGTAGGGGATACCATTTTTTTTGATTTTGAGGTGCTTGAAAATGCCCTGCTCCCTGTAGAAGAGCTGCAGTCTTTGAGAAGGTTTCGGGAATTTTCTGGGCTTTGCTTTCAGCTGCATGGGGAATCGGCTTCAAAGATCAAGGAAGCCGTGGATCAGTTTGGGGGAACGCAGGGTCTCCAGCGGTTTCAGTTAGCGATTGGGCTATTGTACTTTCTCGAGCAAGCAGGAAGTTCGTTGCAGCAGCTCAATCGAGGGGGCAGGTTGTTGGGACTTTCTGAAAAGGATGGGAGCCGAATGGATCGGGTGATGCAGTATGTGCTGGCACACCGGTTTCAAAAAATCACCTTGGCTGAGGTGGCTGAAGAGGCTCACTTGAGTAAGGAGGCTTTTTGTCGATTTTTCAAGCTTCGTACTCGAAAGACCTTTACCGACTACCTGTTGCATTTACGGATCAATGAAGCCCAAAATCTACTGCAAGAAACTGATTTGAGTATTTCAGAAATTGCTTACCGGGTAGGTTTTGAAAATTTGTCCTACTTCAATCGGAGTTTTAAGCGGATTGCTGGGATGACTCCGCGGCATTTTAGGGCTTAATTTTTTTTGAGCACCAAGACCTTGGTGTCCATGACATTTCCAATAAAGAGATAATCACCAAACGGCACAGCCACCGACGCTCCCGAAAGTTGGGTTCCTGGATCGGTCCATACCGAACGTACAATAGCTTCACCTTCTTTTTGATAGGTAAGCGTGATGACTTCAGATGGGGAAATGGGGGTTTTCCCGGAAGCATAGGCGGCAAATGTCAGTAAGTTGGGATGGCAGCCAATCCAAAGCATTCCATCTTCACCCAATTCAATATTGTCGACCCCAGTGCCTGCAGGTATGTCCTCTATGTAGGAAAGCTCACCGTCCGGGAGCAGGGAATATACCCCAACAGAGAACTCTCTGGAGCTTGCCACATAGAGAAGTTTCCTAGAAGTATCAACTTGAATTCCATTGGAATAAGAAAGGTTTTCTGCAACGAGCTCGAATTTTTTTCCATCAAAATATCCCACAGAAGCGGCTTTCACTGCAAGGTAATTTTCGGCAAGTAGTCCCCATTTGCTGGTGTAGCCATGGTCATTGGTAAAGTAAAATGATTCAGACCCCACCATTACAAGGTCGTTTGGACTGATAAGTTCAGGTCCCGTTATGGTTTTGAGGTGATGCAAAGTTTTCCCTTTGAGGAGAAAGGATTCAATGGAGTGCTTGCCCTCCACATGATTAATGGCTAGAAGACCATAGGTGGCGCTATCGAGTTTGAATATACTTATTCCATGAGGATAGAATGGGAAATTGAGTTCAGAAGAAATCGGAACAGCGTCGAATTGTTCAGATCGAAGGTCTACCAAATAAATTCCATGATAACCTTCTTTACCTGCTCTATGTGAAGCTCGATCATTAACAGAAAGCAGGAGAAAGCTGTCTTCTCGGGCAAGGGCAATGTCCTCTACACCAGGTAGTTCAATGCTGCTATAAACAAGTCCAACCTCACTCTTTGCTGTGACTTCCCTAAAATACCCGGTGGTGTAAAAGGTGTATAAAATAAAGCTAGCCACCAGGGCCAAGAGGATTGTTAGGGCTATAAGAAATTTTCGCATACCTAAATATAAAAAATTCTGAGAGGATCTTTGCTTTTCGAGGTCCAGGGAAGTGGTTAAGTGCTGAATTGAAAAATAGATTCTTGTTTTTTTTCTTTTTGCCCATGTGGTTTTCTAAAATGTGTGGGTCCTATAAATCAGTTAGGCATTTCGGCAAAGATTTTCTATGTTTCTGACAGGTAATTTTTACCCAAAATCTTAAGCCATGAAAAAATTAGTTCTTTTTCTTTCCCTCGCACTCTTCTCCTTTTTTGCAAATGCAACGGAGCTTGTCAACTTGATCCAAACCTACCAAGCAGATCGAGGTGCCCTCACCCGCTTGTACACAAATCGCCTTTCGAGCGAGTACTTTGTTCGAATGGAGTCCTTTAACAAGGATTACCTTAAGACGCTGCAAGCCCAGAATTATGGAACACTTTCTGAGGATGGGAAAGTGGATTACGTTCTTTTTAGAAACTACCTTGAAAAGCAATTGGCGGAACTCGATTTGGAAAAGCGTGATTTTATGCAAATCCAATCGGCAATCGCCTTTGGAAAGCCTTTGGAAGCCTTTGTAGTGGGCCGACGCAGGGCTGTTCAACCCAATGCACAGGC
>CAMBMU010000130.1 GCA_945868725.1 Spirosoma fluviale | reverse complement strand
CTGAGAGAAAACCGGCTGTCCGAAGAAATGTGTATTTTTACCCATGTGTAAATAATGTTGTCGTAAACACAAAGTACACAAAACAGGGTAGGTTCAAGCAATTGAATCTACCCTTATTTTAAAATCGTTTCTCGGACACTAGTGATTTTGAATCAATTTGAAACCCCCGGAATTTTCTAATTGTTTGATTGTACCCTCCGTGCCGTAAAAAGGTTCTCGGATCACCAAGTACCTAGACAAAAAATACAATTTCCGGGTAGGCCATGGTTTTGGTGTTTGATAGATGATTTGGTGAAGTGTATCAAAATAGGCGTCTTTTGTGAGTTTGGATTGAATACTGAAATCAATTTTCACTGTGTCTTGACCAAGATCCTCGAGCAAAGACTCCAGGTACATCCGTTCTGTTTTGCGTTCCACTTGGCTCTCCCGGTAGTTTTCAGCAAAAAATCCAAGGGTGACTGCCAAAAAGAGAAGAAAAAATTCAAGAGCATAGCCCAATAGATTTTTTTGGGAGGATGAAGTATTCATTTTGAAATAGGGTGAAAAGTAGATGTTTTCTGAACTAACTAGGAGCTACTTACCATAACCTGAATTTGATACAGATTGATGTTATTTAAACCTACATATTTAAATAATTCAAACAATTTTTACAACCCTAAAAGCAACAGACTTAATTGAATTATTGAAAATGGGAGTCTAGCCAATCATCTTGGATCTATCCCTAGGCCTACCAACATAAGTATACATGTTTTCATTTTTTTTGCTTTTTTTACAAGGGTAATTAAAATTGGATTTTCCTCCCTAAAAAAAAAATGACTAGAAACGCAAATGACAAATGGCTTGGAGGTGTATTGGGTGGCATTGCACGAGCTCTTGGAACCTCTTCTGGATTGTTGAGGGGCCTATTCCTCGTATTTTTCTTTGGTGTCGGAGGCCTAACCTTCGGGATTAGCAGTGGTGCTACGCTTGTGATTTACCTTATTTTTTGGATGACCCTAGGTAAAAGTTAATGGATTTTTTTTGGTGATTTAAAAATAATTTATGGTTTAAAGATTTTTTTACAAAATAATAATGTCGCCTTATTGTAGGTTTCAAAATTTCATAATAAGTTTAAACAATTAAATTTATAAATATTTTTAATTAACAACCGGGATTTCACCCTTCCAAACAACCGTTTATTATGAAAAAACAAATCTTACTTCTTGTAGCCCTAGTTTTTGCGGCTACAACTTGGACGCAAGCACAGACTGTCCTAGACTTTAAATTGGTAAATAACACTGGCGAAGATTTTTATGCCGTGTATTTGACAGAAACCACCACGAAAAATTGGGGTGAAGACATCCTTCCTGAAGATATCGTAGAAGATGGGGCTGTCATAGACATCACATTCGATTATGTTGGTGATGAGACCCTCTGCGTCTGGGATCTCAGGTTGACCCATGACGAATCGGAAGAGGATTACATCTACATCAATGATATTGATCTGTGTGAGGTTTCAGTCTTAACGCTGTACATAGAAGATGGAGAATATGTATTCAAAGTAGAATAAATTCACCTTCTTATACGCCTAAGAAATTTTCAATTGAGAACTTCTTGGGCGTTTTTTTTAGTTCGCTATTCTTACCTCGATTCGTCGATTTTTCTTTTTCGAAGCACTGGTAGGGATAGTCAGGAGTTGATCAACCCGAAACCCTAGCTGCTATCCGCTAAAGGACAGCCTCACTAGCATCCATTCACTTAATCCCAAGTTTGGGTTCTGGAAACACAGCCGAAAATACGGTTCGATTCACGAAAAAATTACCGAAGCACAGCTTATCACTTCGCCTCCACATTAGTTACCCCTGGTTTATCTACGGTAATTGATCCCATCCAAATACACATCGTTTTACTCGTAGCGAGCATTGCTGGAAATCCTCGTAATTTGAGTTTCTTGGCAACTGGAGACCAAGGCATTATAGGGATCGGAATACAGGAAGAAGGAACAAAAACAGGAACTGGGCCAATCATTTTCCAATTCATGGGATTGAGAGGTGACTTACACTGCCCAAAAGCTGGGACATTCAACATGGGTATAAAATCCATCTGAGCAGCTAAAGGCTTCGAAGCATTCATGGCCATTGCTATGGGTAAAACTATCATATCCTTGGGTCCTGCACCAAAAGAGCACTTCAATTTTGCTCCCAAATGAACGCATTTTGGCATATCCTGTAAGTTTAGTCTGGATGAACTAGTTGAAATGACTTGTAAAAGTTTAAAGATAAGGCTGCAGGATTTGAATTGCAAGGAAGTAAAAAAGGAAAAATCCCTCAAAAAGAAAAGACTTTTTGAGGGATGAAAAAAAAGGAAACTGGCCGGTTTATTTGTCCTTGGGCTTATCGCGTAACATCTCCTGCATGTCCACTGGAGGCGGACTGGTATCTCCCAATAAATGAGCCGTAAAATAGTCACCCATCTTCCAGAAGAAATATTCATTCATGTCTCCATATCCATGACGCTGTCCCGGAAGAAGCACAAATTCAAATCGCTTTCCTGCCTTAATCAAGGCATTGGCCATACGGATGGTGCCTGCGGGATGCACGTTATTATCTACATCACCCGTGCTGAGCATCAAGTGCCCTTTTAGGTTTTTTGCCAAGTCGGGGTTTTTCTCAATTTGATAGACAAAAGTGGTATCTCCACTTGGTAAAATACGCTCCTGAACTCCATGGTGCTTCTCCGACCACCAGCGGTTGTAAATGTTGTTTTCGTGATTTCCTGCTGAAGAAACCGCCACTTTAAATACGTCTGGATACACCAACATTGCCGCAGTGGACATAAAGCCTCCACCGGAATGCCCATGAATGCCCACCTTGCTGCGGTCAATAAAGGAATGGCGATCCGCCAGTTGATCTACAGCTGCTTTCTTATCTGCCAATCCATAATCCCGCATATCCCCATACCCAAAGTTGTGGTACCACTTGGATCGCGCAGGATGACCTCCTCGATTGCCTAAGGTAACTACCACAAAACCAAACTGTGCCAAGCGGTCGGCACGATCCATGCCGCGACCAAAAGACTTATTGACTGCTTCTGTCTGTGGTCCAGGATAAACATATTGGATCAATGGATAAGAACGGGTAGAATCGAAATCGAAAGGCTTGTACATTACCCCATACAAATCGGTAATGCCATCATCTGCCTTGAACCTAAAAGGCTCTGGAAATTGGTATCCTGCCGCAAAGAGTTGGCTGAGGTCCGCAGTCTCCAATTCCATTATTTTTGCCCCATTTCGATCGTATAAAGCTGATGCAGGAACCGTATTGACTCTAGAAAAGTTAGAAACAAAGTAGGAAGCTGCGTCATTGATGTTTATTTCATGGTTGAAATCCCCTTTATTTAATTGAGTAACTGCTCCCCCATCCAAAGACACGGAATACAAGTGTTCGTAGTAGGGATCTTCGCCTTTTTCTTTGCCATTGGCAGTAAAGTAAAGCTTACGAAGGGTACCATCTACTCGGGCAGCACCCGCTGTATGGTACGGACCTGAAGTAAGTTGACGCTTAATGGTCCCGTCCTTTCCATACAGGTAAAAATGCCCCCAGCCATCTCGCTCGGACCACCAGATCAAGTCATTTCCAAGCAATTCAGGTTTTTCAAAATCGATGTAGGTATTGCTTCTTTCTTCGATTACCAGTTCCTTCTGATTGGTTTTCAAATTCCATCGCAAGACATCTACTCGCTTGAGGTCCCTAGAGCTGATGGCAAAGTAAAATTCAGAGGCATTACCCAACCAAGTAGTGGGACGGAAATCATCATCCCGTGTATTTGCCGCAGGAGTAGTAGACCAAAGCGAGACGGTTTGGTCTTTAAAGGTGGAAATAGGCAAGTTGCTTAGTTCCTTAGTTTCAAAGGAATAATGGATCAAGTCCGTCTGCGGCTGCTCCTTCTCACCTGGCATGGCATACTTGAAGGTTTCTAAGGTAGGACGTGGGTCGCGAGTATTGTGGATCACCCACAAATCCTTGACCTTTCGCTGATCCGTGCGGGTAAGAATAAATTGCTTGCTATCCGCACTCCAAAGCACTGGAGCTCGCTTTCGATCGTTTTTCTTTTTTTCTACCTCCACATTGTCATCACCACGGTCTCCCCAACCATACTCATAATCCGCTACCCCATCTTTAGTAAGGACATTTTCAACGAGGGTAGTATCCTTCAAATCCTTGACTGCCTTCAAAAAGTTGGCTTTATCCATCCAAAACAGGTTGAAGTTTTTAACATACACTACTTTGGAGGAGTCTGGAGAAATATTTGCCCAAGCGAGTCGTGTAGGCTCTTTTTCAGTTTCTATTTCTTTGATTTGCTGAGAAATCAAATTGAATTGAAAGGTATGCACCTTCTTTTCTAGGGAGTCTTTGGAAGTTTTATTTTTTGCTTTCAGCTCAGCCCAATCCTTCTTTAGTACCTCTGCGGTACTTTTAACCGTGAATTGGAGTGTATTTTCATCTGCCAAAAGCTTCATGTTATCCAATTTGAGGTGCTGTCCATCAAAGGGGTCTTTGACCGACCGAGTCAGCTCTGCCGCTAGTTTGTCTGAATCAAAGAGTGGCGTTTTTGTTCTCCGAACCGGATCTACCAGTAGCCATTTTTTCCCTTGAGAAGTTTCGTATTCGTACCAAAAGCGATCCGATTTTTTCATCCAATGCGCATCTACGCTGGTGGAAAAAATCATTTTCTTCAGTTTATCGGGTGAAAAACGAGCAGCTAGCTCGTAATTCCCTTTGTAGGCAGGTTGTTGTGCAACGCTTGAAAAAATGACAAGCAGGCAGCTCAGGCTAAGGATGATCTTTTTCATGGAAGTGGTGGATTACAAGGACTAAACTAAGGATTGATGGGCAAGTGCTACAAACCGCTTGCATAATAGTTGATGGATTAGTTAATCAGGAGCTAAAGTGGATTTGGTGATACCTGTACTGATTTTTAACTTCTAATTAACCTAATTTTAATTTTGGAGAAATATAATTTCGTATTAGACACAAAAACATAACGTTTCAAACATAGTCAAGTGACGTTTGCTATCCAATTTGGACAAACAAAACTAGCTACGTGAAGACTCACTACAAAACCATTATCGTTTCGGATGTTCACTTGGGAACCAAGGGCTCCAAATCGAAAGAAATTGTACGGTTTTTGAAACAATTTCACTGCGACAACCTCATTCTCAATGGCGACATCATCGACGGATGGCAGCTAAAAAAGTCTGGAAGCTGGAAACGGAAGCATACCCGATTTTTCAACCGTGTGTTGAAGATGATGGAAAACCAAGCTACAAAGGTATTTTACTTGCGAGGAAATCACGATGATTTTTTAGATCAGATCCTCCCCATCCAGATTGGGGGACTGCAAATCCTAGCAGATATGACCTATGAAAGTAATGGAAAAACATACTT
>CAMBMU010000129.1 GCA_945868725.1 Spirosoma fluviale | reverse complement strand
AAGCCATTCCACTGCTGAGTGATGCAGTTTTGATCCAATCTCTTCGTGTGATTCCCATGGTAAAGTGGTGTTTGTGTATGGGAAAATAGGAAAAAATCTCTCAATCATGGAACAGGGTGAGGAAGAATTTTTTGACTCTTATAGGCAAGTTGAATTGATAGCGCAGGATTTCATGGAAAAGGCAAAAAATATCCAAATGCCAGATCCTTCGGAGCTACATTTTTTATAATACTAACCTGTCCGTTAAAATCAGTTGAATTCGCAATAGGTCACTTAAAATTGTTTAGGATTAAGGAAATGATGTAGGAGAAAGAACCTCGAAGAGGTGGGACAATTGTAACCCCCGGTGTAACCGGGGGGGGTGTGAGGAAGTTTTGGTGTCCAGAGCCCCGTAGGCGGCGATACAATTATTTTTATCCTCGCTGATCACAGCAGAAAAGACACGCTGATTTATTTTTTTTGATTTGTGGTAGTTTTCCGAGAAAATCTGCGTGGAAGAAAGAAGCAAAGAAAAAATTTAATAGTGCTCCTCTGGAGCACATCTTTAGTTTTTGGATTTTATTCTATTAACATTCGGCTCCTCTGGAGCGGTTTTTTAACTATCTCATCGATGTCGAAAAGGGGATAAATAGGATTGATATTTGCCCCAGAGGAGCCTGCCCCGCAGAATTACGGGGTAAGGGGGATTTTTTTTAAATCTTCGGGATTTTTCTGTGAAAATCTGCGGGAAGAAAAAAACAAAAATACTCCCACCACAGGACCCAAGCAGAGCAGCCCGATAAACTGATTAGGAGAAAGGAATCCGGAGGCAAACTGGGTGACTTGGATGCTCACAATCGTCAGTCCGAAGCCTAGTCCATTCACCAAGGTCAGGGCGGTGCCCCTGTGCTCGGGAGCGACGCTTTGCGCAACCAAGGTGGAGAACTGCGGGGAATCTGCGGTAACCAATAGCCCCCATAGTAGCAAAAAGGGAAAAACTGCAGCCATTGGGAATTCGGGAACCAGTAGTAAAAGCAGTCCGCAAACCCCGGAACCGATCAAACTCCCCATCGCCACGGTCCCGCTTCCTACTTTCTTGGAGATCAGGCCCCCAACTGCACAGGAAATACCCCCGATGCCAATCAGCAAAAAGGTCCATAGGGATTGGGTAGCAGGAGACAGCGTATTTTGGGTAAGAAAGCCCAAGAGTAATGGCAAAAAAGCCCAAAAGGTGTACACCTCCCACATGTGCCCAAAATACCCGCCCGCCGCTCCCTGCAAGGCTTTATTCCGTGCCAACTGGGGGATTAAGGAAAAGTTGAGCGCTGGATTCGGTTTGCGGTAAGGTCCATTGGGTATTCCTATCCCAACAAGCAGCCCTCCCAAACAAGCCAAGCCTGCAGGAACAAGAATTAAAACTCGATAGGATACATCCAATTCCAATCCTTGAATCAAAAAGGGGAAGGCAGTGCCTAGCACTAGGGCACCTACCAAAAATCCCAGTGCAACCCCAAGTCCACCTTTGGTGTAGTCAGCAGCGATCTTCATCCCTACAGGATAAATTCCCCCCAGGAAAAAACCAGTCAAAAACCGACTACCCAAAATCCACTCCAACTGGAGGGGTATCAAAAGCAGCGCAACATTCACCGCCCCAGCAGCGAGTGAACTCCAAAGAAAGACTTGGGAGGGGGAATAGCGATCCGACAACTGGAATAAGGCATAAAAAAAAGTGCCCACAATAAATCCCAACTGCACCGCGGATGTGATCATGGGAACGAGCCCCGACTGACCCAAAAGTGCCTCCAACTCCGGAGCAGCGGCATTACCCGCAAACCAGAGGGAGGTGCCCATAAATTGGGCAAGCACCAGGACCGTCAAGATCCCGAGATTTCTTGAAGGCTGGTTTCCCATTAACCCCTCAAAATACCCTCAATTTCCGCGAGTTCTTCTGCGCTAAACTGACTATTCTGGATTGCAGCCACGTTATCGTCCAACTGCTCGGGACGTGATACACCCACAAGCACGGAACTGATGCGTGGGTCTTTGAGAAGCCAGGCGATGGCTAGCTGCGCTAAGGTTTGTCCACGACGTAGCGCCAACTCATTCAAGCGCTGAATGACCGCTAGTTTCTCCGGAGCAACCTGCTCGGGCTTCAGGTAGCGGCCATCCTTGGCTGCACGGGAGTCAGCCGGAATTCCTTTCAAGTACTTGTCGGTGAGCAAGCCCTGCTCCAGAGGGGAAAAGGCAATGCTTCCTATCCCTTTTTGTCCCAAAACCTCCATCAATCCATTTTCTACCCAGCGGTCCATCATGCTGTAGCGAGGCTGGTGGATAATTAGGGGTGTTCCCAAAGATTTTAAGATTTCATAGGCACGAGCGGTGTCTTCAGCGCTGTACTGGGAGATACCTACGTAGAGGGCTTTTCCCTGACGAACCAGCAGGTCCAAAGCACCCATGGTCTCTTCCAAGGGGGTGTTGGGATCAGGACGGTGGTGGTAAAAAATATCTACGTAATCCAGTCCCATTCGCTTCAAACTCTGATCGCAACTTGCGATCAGGTATTTTTTAGATCCAAAGTTTCCGTAGGGACCTGGCCACATGTCCCAGCCTGCCTTGGAGGATATCAGGAGTTCGTCCCGGTAGGGAAGAAAATCCTTCTGCATCATGCGTCCAAAATTTTCCTCTGCCGATCCAAAGGGAGGGCCATAGTTGTTGGCGAGATCAAAGTGGCAAATTCCCAAGTCAAAGGCTCTTCTCAAAATCCTTCTACCAAGGGTGAAGTCGGCATTGTGCCCAAAGTTGTGCCAGAGGCCTAGGCTGATTTCAGGAAGTTGGATTCCACTGTTGCCGCAGTAGCGGTACTTCATGTGATCGTAGCGATCTGCTGCCGGGACGTAAGGAAGGAGGGGGTTATGGTCGTTGATGTGCATGACTGGCTTGAGTTAGGTTTGAGGTTTGGTTGGGGTTTTTGTAAAGTTAGGGTACTGGAGTTAGCCACCTAGTTTTAAAGATAGGAATTCCCTTTGGGAAAGGTAAATATGCCTTAGGCAGGGGTAAGAACTTCTGGATTTTTTGGCTTTTTGGACACGTAGTTTTTAGGAAGTTGCTGCTTCAAGGCCTTGACAAAGAGGTGGAAATCCACCGTGATCGTATGTCTTGGGGTATTCACTTGTTTGTAATGTGGGTCTGTCACCTCTTTTTCACAGAGTTCGGCCAAATTCTTGGGCCGCTTCCAGGCGCCTATCAGTTCCTGCGCCATCAGTTTACTCTGCAACTCCGCACCGGGCCAGATGCAGCCGAGCGGCTGAAACATGCCAATAAAGTAGATGTTGGAAAGACTAGGATGGAACATTTTCAAGTACAGGGGTACGGGACCGGTACTGTAGTCAATTAATTCCTTTTCGAAAAAGGGATGGGTGAGCCAATAGCCGGTACAGGCAATGACGCTATCGTATGCTTCTTGGCGCCCATCTTCAAAGACCACAGTATTGCCTTCAAATCGGGCGATGTCTAGTCGTGGACCTACCTTGCCGTGGCGGATTTTGTGGAGGAGTTCGTCGTTGATGGTGGGGTGGGTAGCACCAAACGCTTCGGTCACCGGGCGGAGTCCGTACACCGAATTGTCTCCCACAAAGACCTTGAGCATCAGTTTGTTGAAGAAACTTCGAACGGCTAATGGCAGCCACTTGGTGCCTTCGGCTACCTTGTCGGAGGGCTTGCCAAATAGAAATTTGGGAACAATATTATACCCTCTTCTCCAGGAGATGGCGGTAAATGCAGATACACGGCTGGTTTCCACGGCCACGTCACAGGCAGAGTTCCCTCCACCGATCACCAGCACCCGCTTGCCTGAAAAGGGAGCCGCCTTTTTGAAGTTGTGAGAGTGAATGAGTTCTCCGGTAAAGTTGCCTGGATAGTTCGGCATTCGGGGCTTCCAATGGTGTCCATTGGCGACGACGAGGTGCGTGTAGGTTTCGGTACTGACTTGCCCGTCTTTTTCGGTCGTCACTTCCCAGGAGCCATCAGGCTTTCGCTGGCAGGAGGTCACCAGGGCTCCAAACTGGATGTGGGGAAGGAGGTTGAACCGTTCGGCGTAGGCCTGAAAATAGCGGCGCAGCGTATCGTGAGAAGGGTAGTCGGCCGTATTGGGTTCGAAGTCGTCGAAGGTAAAGTCCTCGTATTGGGAGAGGGTCTTGGAGGAGATGATGTGAGTGGTTTCAAATACGCTGGAGTGGCTTTCGCTTTCGGAATAGATCCAGTTGCCTCCTACGGATTCATTTCGGTCAAAAGCGACTGCGTCGAGCCCCTGGTCCAGCAGATTTTTAAGTGCGGTAATGCCTGAAGGGCCTGTGCCGATAACGGCTATTTTCTGATGCATGGAAGGAATTTTGGGTAAAGGGGAGGGTGAAAAATCACCTCTCGAAAAATAAGAATTTTTTGGGGAAAACCTTCCTTTGAGGTCTTTTTTAGACCTCGAAGGTTTTAGGATTTAGACCATAAAGGTTTTATTCCTTAAGTCGGTATAGTCTTTTTTATTTGTATCGTCCGCGATGCGGACTTTCCAAGCCTAGGTTAACATCTATTACCCCAGGATAAATCCTGGGTTTGGTATTGAATCGCTCCTACGGAGCTAATTTACCAGACCTATTAAAGAGTTTTTCACGCAGGTTTATTGGATTTGTTAAGAATGAATCCTGGTTTAACAACCTCGGAGAGGTGATACATTGATGACCCCCGGTGAAACCGGGGGTTAAGAAAGAAAAAATTAGTAGAGAGCCCCGAAGGCGCCTGTCCCGGAGTATTTCGGGAGCGATACAATTTTTTGTATCACCCACTTCGGGGTTCTTGACCTCGTGTGGTCCACTTACCCCCGGTTACACCGGGGGTTATAATCATTTCGCTCTTTCAGAGCTGACTTTCCCGATCTACAAAAGAGTTTTTCACGCAGATTATCGCGGAAAAGAAACGCAGATTTTGCAAAACCTCGAAGAGGTGGTACTACGATGACCCCCGGTGTAACCGGGGGTCATAATTGTAATGCCCCGCAATTCTGCGGGGTAAACTTCCTTCGGAGCTGAATTACCCGTTCTCTAAAAGAATTTTTCACGCAGATTAGCACGGAAAAGACACGCGGATTTATTGGATTAGTTATTTTAAAGATTGAATCCTGGTTTTGCACAACCTCGAAGAGGTGATACTAGGATAACCCCCGGTGTAACCGGGGGTTCGCGTGAAAAAATTACTTCTTCTTCCCCGCAAACCGTCCTTTTTTCTTGCCGGCGTCGGGTTGGGATTCGATGATGTCGAGGGTTTCGGCGTAGGTAAGCTCCGCGGCTTCCTTCCCCTTTGGAATCTTGTAGTTGTTCTTCCCCAACTTGATATAGGGTCCCCAACGGCCATTCAAGACCTGGATCTCTGAATTTTCTTCAAAGGTTTTGATGTGCTTGTTCGCATCGGACTCCCGCTTGTCCACAATCAACTGGATGGCTTCTTCCTC
>CAMBMU010000128.1 GCA_945868725.1 Spirosoma fluviale | reverse complement strand
ATTGTATACTAAACTAGTCCTCCCCATTGCGGTATTATTACTTCCTGTTTTATTAGCGTATAAGGCAGCCTGGCCAATAGCGGTATTGAATGTACCCGTAAGATTATCATTCATTGCCCTTCTACCAATCGCTGTATTTTCACCTCCTGTTGTGTTACTACCCAATGTACCCGTTCCAACGGCAACATTAAAACTACCGGTGGTATTATTACGAAATGCCTCACCCCCAAATGCAATATTTTCACTACCGGTGGTATTTTTTTCCATACTATAACTTCCATAAGCAGTATTGAATTCTCCAGTAGTATTAGAGGAAAGAGATAAGTATCCAGTTGCTGTATTGAAAGATCCAGTTGTATTTGCCCTCATTGCATCTGTGCCTATTGCTGTATTATCACTGCCCGTTGTATTGTCCTTTAGTGCATAAAAACCTAAAGTTGAATTGTTATTTCCCAAAGTATTTGCACTAAGTGTACTCATACCTACACTAGTATTTCTTGCTCCATTTGTATTTGCCCTCATTGCATCTGTGCCTATTGCAGTATTATAAACACCAGTTGTATTTGCATTCAAAGTTCCATCTCCAACTGCAACATTTCTATCTCCAGTAGTTGTGTTTTCCATAGAGTTATTACCTATGGCAACATTTGAAAAACCCGTTGTTATTGATTTTAAGGTCCCAACTCCAACTGCCAATCCTAGATTTGCTAATCCTTTTCCCACGGTAATCCCATTTACCTTCATATCGTAGGCACCTAAATTAACTGCAGCTGTCGCTCCGCTGTAGGGTACTGATGTTGAAGTAACTGAAGAAACAGCTGATGCCACAAATTCAGTTGTTGCAACTTGCTTTGTAGATGTCCCAGAATTAGCCGTAGGTGCTGCTGGAATCCCAGTAAATGTAGGAGAAGCTAATGTTTTATTAGATAAGGTCTCTGTTCCTGCCAATGTAGACAAGGTTCCAGTCGTAGGTAAAGTAACCGAAGTAGTACCAGTTGATGTTAACGTAGTTGAATATCCTCCAAAGGTAGTTAAGTTGCCTCCTAAAGTGATTGTTTTATCCGTATTAGCCACCCCAGTACCTCCATTAGCACCAGCTATTATGCCCGTTGCTCCCGACGGACCTGCTGGGCCTGTCGCACCTGTTGGTCCCTGTATACCTTGAGCTCCAGTGTCCCCTTTATCTCCTTTTGGACCCGGGGTACCATTGGCAGCATAAAGCGCATAGGGCACACTATTCAAGGGAGCTATACCAGGTATTCCGTAGTTGGTCCCGCCCGTAGGATCTGTTTCCGTTTTGATCAGGTAGGGTCCATTGGCCCAGTTAATGCTCGCAAAACTTCCTGAAAGCACTGTTCCTGTTCCAATTTCTAAGCTCACCAGTCCATTCGCATTGGTGGTTTTGCTATGGGTCTCCACGTACACTGCAGAACCTGTAGCAGAACCCTGCAGCAAGGAGATTTTAATTCCTACAGTTGAAGCGGCTAGCACCTTATTGTTTCCATCACGGATGACAGACTGGTAGCTGATTTGTTGTGGCACTTGAGCCCACACTGCTGTGGAAGCAGCTAGCAAGAGAAGAAGGGAGAAAAGGATTTTTTTCATTCTATTAAAAGTTTATTTATCAATTCAGTTGACATTTGATGAGCATCAAATAGTTGGCATCAAGTATCAAGACGCTTCGAGAAGCAAGAAAAGCCGAGATACAAGAATCGAGACTTTATTTCGTGGTGATATGAGTTTCGTATGATTCACGAATTCTCACTTCGATATTTTTCAATTGGCGTTCAGCATTCGACATTGGTTTAAATCCCGCATTTCGTTTCTCGTACTTCGTATTTCAGAGACTATTTCCGAATCAAATTCAACACCCCTCTTCGAGTTTCTCCAGTTTCTTCTAACTGGATCACCCAAAAATAAGACCCTACTGCCATCTCTTTGCCTTTATAAGTACCATCCCAACGAACGTCTGGGTTTCTATTGTAGAACACACTAGAACCTCCTTTTTCGTATACCGAGATGAGTACCCCTTCATAGAATCGGACTTCTGTAACTACCCATGTATCGTTACTCACTAAACTTAAAGAGAAGCTACTATACATCCTAATTAAATCACAAAACCAGCTAGTAACTCTATGATTTATAGAGACTTATAAAGTAGAAATCACCTTTTAGAATAAAAAAATGAACTGTTTATATTCCGGCTTGCCTCCAGGTTTTACAAGCCCACTTGATATTTAAATTGGTTGCCAATTTGTTTTTTTACATTTCTTAACGAAATGTGCTTTTTTTGTGTCTTCGTAGATCTCTCCTATCATGCAGCTTTTCTTTCAAGATTCGATCACCTCTCCTACTACCTTTCTCAACGAGGAAGAATCCAAGCACCTGGTTCGTGTGCTGCGAAAGAAGCAAGGAGATCAAATCCTGCTCACGAATGGAAAAGGAATGCTCTACACCTGTGTGCTGGACCAAGCGGATCCCAAAAAGGCTAGCTTAACCGTACTATCGTCCAAGGAAGCAGATAAGGATCCCTTTTACATCCACTTGGCTATTGCCCCGACCAAAAGCCCCGACCGCATGGAGTGGATGGTGGAGAAAATCACGGAGATCGGGTTTCATGAATTGACCTTGCTTGATACAATGCATGGAGAGCGAAGCTTTTTGAAAACAGATCGCTTACAGAAAAAAATAATTTCTGCCTGCAAGCAGAGCATAAAATGGAGAACGCCTATCCTAAATGGCACAACCAAGCTCAGCGAACTCCTAAAGTCTACTGACTTTGCCGAATACCAGAAGTTTATTGCCTACGTGGATGAAAATCATACCCACCACCTCTTAGACTTAGCCAAAACGGGCGAAAAATACCTCATCTTAATTGGTCCTGAAGGCGATTTTGATCCGAAGGAGATCCAACTGGCAGTTGCGCAAGGATTTCAGGCAGTTTCCCTTGGGAAAAGCCGATTGCGAACAGAAACAGCAGGCCTGTCAGCGGTTCAAATGCTGCAACTGCTCAATCGATAAAGTAATTCAAGGTTAGTAACTGTCAGAAAATCAAACCTTTTTACCCTTCTTGAATTCCCTCTTAAAAAATTGGAGGCAGGATTACCAAAAGTCCTTAACTATTTTCTTATTTTAGGGTATCTTTTTTCATTCTCCTTAACTGGAGCCTTGGCTGAAGACTGAACTACTTAACTCATCCCCTAGTGCCTTACAAAGAGCGAGAAATAGAGAAAAAATACTTTTCCATTGGAGAAGTTGCCGCCATGTTCAAAGTAGCGGCCTCCCTTATTCGCTATTGGGAAGGAGAATTTGATATCATCCGCCCTAAAAAAGACAAAAAAGGTAACCGCCGATACACCCAAGACGATATCCAAAAGATTCGCTACGTGTATCACTTGGTCAAAGAAAAGGGATATACCCTTCAAGGCGCCCAAGAAGTCATCGCGGCAGGGAAGAAACAAGGATTTGATAAAGTAGCAGCAGTTCAAAAACTTCAGGAAATCAAGGATTTTTTAATCAACCTGAAGCATGAACTCCATTCCCGATCCAACACCTGAGGAAAAACAATTTTTTATTGCCCTCGCCTTAGCACCAAAAGTTGGACCTATTCTATTCAAAGCTATTCTAGCCTACGCAGGCTCAGCACTGGATTTCTTTTCCTTACCGCCAAGCAAAGTTGTCAAAATCCCTAGAATAGGACGGAAATTACTCGAAATTAGACAGCAACAGGCCTCGCTACTTTCTAAGGCAGCAGCTCTCCTTGCTGACCAAAGTCCTGGAGGATATCGCCTCCTTACCTCGCTTGATGAAGCGTTTCCAAAACGATTAAATTCCATTGCAGATGCTCCGGTACTCCTATTTACAAAGGGTCAAGCCAATTTGAATACGCAAAGAACAATAGGAATCGTGGGAACCCGGAGTGCTACTGCCTATGGGAGGTCCATCACCAAAAAAATCATTGAAGACCTATTGCCCTACCAGCCGACCATCGTATCGGGGCTTGCCTATGGGATTGATATTGAGGCACATCGGGCAGCTTTACAGCTGGGATTACCCACCCTTGCAGTGATGGGCTCGCCCATCCACTTGATTTACCCTGCTGCACACAAAGGCACCGCCTCACAGATGGTAGAAGCTCATGGCGCCTTACTCAGTGAGTATGCACCAGGATCTATTTTGCTGCCTGGGAATTTTCCAGCTAGAAATCGAATTATTGCCGCACTTTCCGATGCGCTATTGGTCGTGGAGGCTGCAGAAAAAGGTGGGGCATTGATCACTGCCGAAATTGCCTTTAGCTACCACAAGGAAGTTTTTGCAGTTCCTGGAAACCTCCAATCTACCTTTTCAGAAGGATGCAACCAGCTCATCAAAAGAATGAAAGCAGCTATCTACACAGGTCCAAATGACCTTGCAGAGGCTTTGCATTGGTCCAAACCAGGAGAAGAACAAAGGCCAAAGGCCCTACAGGATTTCTCAACTCGGGAAGCATTGGAGTTTAAAATACTTACCTACCTCCAAACTCAAGGGGATACTGAACTCGATCAGCTTGCTTTTGCCAACCAAATTCCATTAGGAATGCTGTCCTCCACCTTACTTTCACTCGAGTTTGAAGGAATCGTCAAGTCCTTGCCTGGAAAAAAATACAAGCTCCTCAGCTAGATTTTAAGCATTAGGCGATTCAAAAGTATCGCTGTGGGAATTACTAAATCTGCTTAAAATTAGTTGGCTTGTTCTTCTTTCATCTTGCGCATAAGCTTTGGGTAGTACCAGAGGTAAAAGCCAGTAAGCGCTAGAAAAATCAATCCAAGAGAGACCAGAGTGGAGTAGGTGAGTTTTGCTCCCTCCTCTCCAGTTGTGTAATAATCTACTATACTTCCATCATGCACCTTTTCGATCCAATCGGAATGCCGCGTACCCACAGACAAGATTTCACCAGAATACCCATCTACCTGCACTTCCGTAAAATGGGTTTTGAAGGTAATCTTGGCCGTGCCTTTGTCTGGGCGAATATCGATGCGGTCTACTTCAGAATCCCTCCCCATTTTTTTCATCTCCTCCTCCCCGATGCGTACCATCTCCGAAGGCAAAATCCAAGTACCCTGCTCCACCTTACTTTCTAAAGTTGGAGGCAATAGGGCTGCCTTCTTTTTCCAAGCCAGCAAAATGGAAGTTACCCCAATCACAAGGAAAAAGACAATCAGGGGAATTCCCATCAACCGGTGTAGCTTTCGCAGGCTGCGGGCACGTTTTGCTTGGATTATAATGAGTTCGTTGGACATGGGAATCGAAAAGCAAGCCCGCAACAGGAGCTTGGCAAGAATAGGCTTGCAAGATAAAGAAAAATCAACCAGAGCGAAGTATTTGGTAGGAACGGCAGGAAAACTTGTACATCCTACCTACTTTTTTTCCAAGGAAGGGGCACCCAGCAAAAAAGGGCCCGAAGGCCCTTTTTTAGATTGCTTAAGACTGCTTAGAAGAGTTCCTTGGCCACTTTATAGGTAGTTTCGGCCTTGCTCATCGTGTAAAAATGCAAACTTGGCACTTTAGCTTCCATCAATTCCTTGCACTGCTTGATCGCCCATTCGATACCCACTTCCTTCACTTGGGCATTGGTAGTGCACTTGAATAGTGCATCGGTCAAATCGTCTGGGAAATCCAAAAAGAAGGA
>CAMBMU010000127.1 GCA_945868725.1 Spirosoma fluviale | reverse complement strand
ACCTACATCGAACAAGGCTTGGCTATCCTTTCGAGTCACCCAGAAGTCAAAGTGGTCTATTGCCAAGCTGAAAAATTTACCGAAACGACCCGCAAGCCTTGGAAATTAAAACCCTTTAGCCTGCAGCAATTGGCCAAAGACAACATGATTTTCGTTTCTGCCCTTTTTCGAAAAACAGATGCATTAGCAGTGGGTGGCTTTTCCGAAGACATGCAATTGGGGAGGGAAGACTGGGAGTTTTGGATCAAGCTCCTCAAAAATGGAGGAGAGGTGGTTCAACTTCCAGAAGTGGGCTTCTATTACCGACTCACTCCCAACAGCAAACGAAAAAAGACAGGAGGAACGGACTTCAAAAAGGCTCGGATTGCCTACCTTAATGCAAAGCATGCAGATTTTTTTGAGCGGGAACTGAATGGACCCCTACGGATTCAGCGCAGCTGGTCCAAACCCTACAATACCCTCCTGAAACTTTTCGGCAAACTCTAAATACTTATCCTTCTAATCTACAGGCACACTCTTAGCTAAATCTGCTGTAGACCGTGGACCGTCGTCTGTTGTAAACTATCCGATTTGCAAAGCTTAGTCAGCGAAAAGGAGGCCTGACTTGTATCAAATCTGCTGTCGACCGTGGACCGTCAACAGTTGACTAAATTTTATCCAACCCCTTCCAGAACTTCAAAAAATAGTACTTCAGCGGATTGCTGTACTTTAGTTGCTTCCAAGGGCGGCTCGCATGGGGGCGATGCCAAACAGGTGCATGCATGAGGACGGTATTTTTGAAACCCAGCTCTACTGCTTTTTTGGAAATAAAGGTATCGTACCAGTCCTTGGCCTCATCCAAGCCTTTGAAATCGTAGGCCTTCAGAAAGCTAGGTGAAAATAGAGTGCAGCAAAAACTCAAGCTGCGCTGGGTAGCGATGACGGGTTCCTTTACTCCCTTAAATTTGAGGTAGGGGAAATTAACCACCCCCTGCTCATCCACAGTCACCGAACCAATCAAGCCCGCTGTAGAATCTGCATGCAACTGATTTAAGAGGGTTTCGATGGTAGTGGGTGTCACTACCACATCCGATTCTACCACCAAAAGCGGGATTCCTACTTCCAGTGCTTGCTGCTGGGCCAGTTGCAGCACCAACTTGTAGTTGGGCGAAGGATGATCCGTCAAGTCCTCGATATGAATCAGGTCATAGCCCAGTTCCTCCCGGTGCTTTTCCAAGCTGTCCTTGGTTTCCTCCGTGCTGAAATCATTGAAAATGACATGCTGCACCTTTACCGAGGAAGCCGCAATCGCTCGCGCAGTATCCAAGGTGGTCTCGATGGCATTTTTTACGGGTGTGATGACAAGGACTTGAGCCATGGGCTGGAGCGATTGGAAAGATGGGGTAAATTAGAAATGCCTGCTCAGCTAGGTTTAACCCAGCTGAGCAGGCAGAATTGGGAGGCTTAAGCCAGCTCTCCCAAAGCTTTTTTCATGCGCTTCATCGCCTCAATCAAGTCGGCTTCAGAAGCAGCATAGGAAATTCGCACACAGTTATCCGCTCCAAAAGCAGATCCAGTCACTAGGGACACATTAGCGATGGCGAGCAAGTACATGCAAAGCTCATCCGCATTGTTTACCTGCTGTCCATGTGCTGACTTGCCAAAGAAGGCCGTGACATCCGGGAAGAAATAGAAGGCTCCTTCTGGCACGTGAGTTTTGATTCCTGGGATGGCTCTGAGCAAGTCCAACATTAAGTCCCGACGCTTCAAATACTGAACGGCCATTGCTTGGGATGGTCCTTGATCTCCAGTAATGCCCGCCAAGGCAGCACGCTGGGCGATGCCTGTATTGCCAGAAGTAAACTGTCCCTGCATTTTTTCTACCGCCTTGGACAATTCCAATGGAGCACAGATATATCCCACTCTCCATCCCGTCATGGCGTAGCCCTTGGAAAATCCATTGACTGTAACCGTGCGCTCAAACATGCCTGGCAAGGAAGAAATACTGAAATTTTTACCTGTAAAATTGATCAGTTCATAGATCTCATCTGCAATCACCATCACCTGATCGTGCTTCTTCACGACAGCGGCAATGGCTTCCAATTCCTGTTGGGAAAATACCGAGCCAGTTGGGTTGCAGGGAGAAGAATAGATGACTGCCTTCGTTTTAGAAGTGATCGCTGCTTCCAGTTGGGCTGCAGTAGCCTTGAAGTTATTCTCAAGCGTACCCTCAATCAATACAGGCACCCCTCCACACAGTTTTATTATTTCTGCATAACTCACCCAATAAGGTGAGAAAATCACGACTTCTTCCCCCTCATTGAGCAAACACATAAAGGTATTGGCAATGGAATGTTTGGCTCCCACAGAAACCACGATGTGCTCTGCTTTGGCTTCCTGAATGTTGTTTTCCTCCCGAAGCTTCTTGGCAATGGCTTCACGCAAATCCTGGTATCCGGAGACAGGAGGATACGAGAAATATTTTCCTTCATCGATCGCATCCTTGGCAGCCTGCTGAATGTGTTTTGGAGTTTTGAAGTCCGGTTCACCCAAGCTCAAACTGATGATATCAATCCCTTGAGCTTTAAGTTCTCTGGCTTTTTTTGCCATGGCCAGGGTGGCCGACTCTTCCATTTGAAGTACGCGATCGGATAAAATAGAATTCATAAGAAATTAGGGTTTGGTAGCAAGAGTTCAAAAGTAGGCAGAAGATTATAATTAATAAACAATCGAAAAGATTTGATCTCGAAATGTTACTTTTGAAAGTACTAAACTAGCCCATCAGCCGTTTGAATTCTGAAATGAAACTGCTTCCTCTTTTTCTACTTATCTTTTTGGTAGGATCCAATTTCCTTCAGGGTCAAACAGTCCCGAAAGACCAAAAAGCAACAGAAGACTCAACCGGTTTAGTAAATTCCTATTTGCTCCCTACCGTAGCGCCACTGCTCCTCTTTGATGAAGAAAAAGTAAAAGAAGCCAAGAAGGAAAAGAAAAAAAAGACAAGGAAAAACACCTTTTTTGGGGTAAAAACACAGAAAGGAAGTACCCGTAGAAGTCTTCGAGGCCAAGAGTATTTGGAACTTTTTTACTACACGGATGCCTCTTGGAAAAGTAATCCCTACCTACGAGATCGGTATTGGTACGATCCAAAAGATCGAACCATCAGAACCCAAGGCTTTGAAGCCGGTCAAGGCTACCTCCTCCATGGACCTTACCAACGCCTAGTCAACCAGGTAGTAGTGGAACGAGGCATGTTCTATTACGGCAGCAAGCACCAAACCTGGCTTACCTTTGACGGAGACAACGTACTTCAAGACAAAGCTCGCTACGATGAAGGTTGGGCCAGGGAGTCACGAATCACTTATTTTAACTCTGCCAACAGGGCCATTGAAAAACTTACACCCATTCAATATGGATTAGCGGAAGGCAATTTCTACCACTTTTATGAAAACCAGCAGGTAGCCGTAACCGGGGAGTATCGATTTGGGGAGAAAGTAGGGTTGTGGACCGAGTATTGGAATACCAACAACAGTCAGGCCATCCGAAAGCGGGAAATCCAGTACCAAGAAAAGCCCTACACCAAGAACTTCCGTCCCTACATTCGGGCAGAATGGGATAAAGAAGGCAAGCTGATCTACCGAAAAGACCCCTGAAAAAATTTCCCTCAAGGGGGATTAGTAAAAAGCATCTTCAAACTGTCTAAAGTGTAGGGTGCCCATGGGATCTTGGCAAACCCCGACGATATCAAAGCGAATATCCTGATGCCAATCCTTTTGGTAAATGTACTGATCAGCAGCTTTGACAAGTAGTCGCTTTTTGGTGGCATGAACAAACTCCTCCGCATAGCCAAACCCTGTACCTGTCCGAAATTTGACTTCTATAAAAATCAAAAGCCCCTGATGGGTCATGATGAGATCTATCTCGGCATGTTGGTACCGGTAGTTCGTTTCAAGTAAGGTATAGCCTTTGCTTTCAAGCCATTTGGCGACTTCCTGCTCTGCGAGTCTTCCTGAATCATTGTGTGCTGCCATGGGAAATATTGGTTAATTTTGAAAAGTTGAATGGCCTACCCAGATGGGTCTAAAAAATGCTGAAAAAACGACGATGATTGAAGATACAAAAAAAACGGTAGCGTTTCGTGATCTGGGCTGCATGGATTACCAAGAAGCCTGGACCTACCAAGAAAATCTGTTTGCAGACATTGTCGCCAAAAAAATACAAAATCGAAACCTTCCCGAGGACCAGCAGGTCACCACGCCAAACTACCTCTTATTCGTAGAGCACCCCCATGTGTATACCCTTGGGAAAAGTGGCAAGCCAGAGCACCTCCTCCTAGACGCTGAAGGACTAGCTTCCCATCAGGCAAGCTACTATAAAATCAACCGAGGAGGAGACATCACCTACCATGGTCCAGGGCAGTTGGTGGGCTATCCCATCCTAGATTTGGATCACTTTTTTACCGACATCCACCGCTATTTGAGGTATTTGGAAGAAGCCATCATCCTGACTCTTGCAGAATACGAAGTGCCGGCGGGTCGTATCGATGGTTTAACGGGGGTTTGGCTGGATCATGAAACGCTAAAGAATCCACGTAAAATCTGTGCCCTTGGCGTAAAATCCAGCCGCTGGGTCACGATGCATGGATTTGCCTTCAACCTAAACGTGGACCTCTCCTACTTCGGACACATCGTCCCTTGCGGGATTGACGACAAAGCTGTCACCTCCTTACACCTCGAGTTGGGCCGTCCTGTAGCTGAACAAGAGGTCAAAGAAAAGGTAAAAAAACACCTCGCTTCACTTTTTGAAATGAACTTGATAGAAGCCGAATGAAAAAAGACATTGACTTTGCTCCCGTTACTGGGGTAAAGATTGCCATTGCCAAGGAAGAAAAGGAAACAGGACCAGAATGGTCTGTCTACCTGATCAACTACAACCTGATCGAATTGAACACCGTCATGATCACCTCCCAAGGATATGGCCACATGGAAGGGGAGCTACGGAAAACATCCATCCTTCGACACCTGATCCAAGAGATTGGATCCAGCTCTTTTGCACGCGTTGAACCCATAGATCCAGCTGTATTTTCCTTGACCAATGAGTTTTGGGTGAGCTACTACATTCTGGACAAGATTTTTGATAAAAAGTTTATCTTTACTCCAGGCAGTTTTGACCCTGCCCACCTCCGAATGATTCCAGAATTGGGTTTGGAGGGAATTCTTCACACTTAATTTTGACCGTATGGCCACATTTTTTGAACAGCTCGGCAACATTCTATTTTTAGACATTGAAACGGCCTCCTCCACCGAATCCTTTGCGGAGCTCGACCCACGACTTCAGCCCGAATGGATCCGAAAAGAGCGGCTCATTCGTAGAGAAAGTGTCCTTGAACCAGGGGAGCTTTTCTTTGAACGGGCAGGCATCCATGCTGAATTTGGAAAGGTGATCTGCGTAGGAGTAGGCTATTTTCAAGTCAAAAAGAAGGAGAAAAAACTCAATTTTCGATCAAAAATTTTTGCTCAGGAGGAGGAAAAGGAAACTCTTTTGGAATTAAAAGCCTTATTAGAAAAGAAAAAGTGGATTCTCTGTGCCCACAATGGCAAAGAGTTTGACTTTCCTTACCTCTGCCGTCGCATGCTGATTCAAGGGATTGCTTTACCTGAGCCCTTGCAGTTGGCTGGCAAAAAACCCTGGGAAATACGACACTTGGATACCATGGAGCTCTGGCGGTTTGGAGATTACAAGTACTACACCCGATTGGAACTGTTGGCCGCAGCTTTTGGAATCCCAAGTTCCAAAGAAGGAATCGATGGCAGCGAAGTCAACCCCACCTACTACCAAGAAAAAAACATTGAGAAAATCAAAAACTACTGCCTTCGAGATGTGGAAGTTACGGCTAGAATCTACTTGGCCATGAACCCGCAATCGGAACCCAGTGACATCGAAATAGAATACCCTGAATCGTAACAAAAAGAACAT
>CAMBMU010000126.1 GCA_945868725.1 Spirosoma fluviale | reverse complement strand
CCGATGCCAAGGATTACGAAATGCAGCGCTTTGTGAAAGGAGAAACAAAAATCATGGTGGCAACTACCGTCATCGAAGTGGGCGTGAATGTACCCAACGCATCGGTGATGATTATTGAAAATGCAGAACGATTTGGCCTATCCCAACTCCATCAACTTCGCGGGCGAGTGGGAAGAGGTGCCGAACAGAGTTACTGCATCTTGATGAGCAAGGTGGAGCTCGGTCGAGATTCCCGCATTCGCTTGGACACCTTGGTACGCACCAACGATGGATTTGAAATTGCAGACGTGGATCTAAGGCTTCGAGGACCCGGCGACCTGATGGGCACCCAGCAAAGTGGAATTACTGACCTTCTGATTGCCGACTTAAGTAAGGATGCACCGCTACTGACTTTGGCGCGAGATGCCGCACAGCAAGTGTTGGCTACCGATCCTAGCTTGGAGGATCCCCAGCATTTCCCAATCCTTCGCCAGGTTCGCCAACAAAAAAATACGGCCGTCAACTGGAGCCGGATCAGCTAAACTTGAGACTTTTATTTTTTTCGGATAAAAATTCTCCCAATCCGCTGCACCAATTGCTTTTCCTTTTCCCAAAAAAAGCGAAACTGCCCAAAAATAAAGCCATAGATCAAGAGCATAATTTGGTACAAGGGCAGCACCAGAAGTAAATAGGCAATGGTATTCATCAGCCCTTGGCCCCCGCCCCTTTCGATCCCAAAAAAAGTCAGAATCGGATTCTTAATCAACAAGATGGTAGTTCCAGTACAGGCAAATACAAGCAAGACCAAGAGCACTTGGGTAATGCTTTTCAGGTGCCATTTGCTTTGGAGACGCTGGAGAAATCCGGGTTTGGTAGGAGTCATCGTGCTAGAAAATTACCATTTAAAGACCCCCTCATTGAGGCTTTTGAGTGCCTGCACCTTGAATTGTGCATCTACCAAGATGGATACATTGTGTTTGCTGCCCCCAAAGGACACCATACGAACAGGGATGTCCACTAAAGAATCCATTACGGCGGTGATTGCTCCCTTGGTTTCTGCGACCTGATTACCCACCACGCAGATAATGGCTTGGTTTGGATCCACTTCCACCGTTCCAAAGCGCCGTAACTCCTCGACAATCTGGTCTAAATGGCTCAAGTCATCAATGGTCACGGACACGGCTACCTCGGAGGTAGTGATCATGTCAATGGGGGTTTTGTAGGCTTCAAAGACCTCAAAAATCCGTCGCAAAAATCCATAAGCCAACAGCATGCGGCTCGATTTAATATTGATGGCAGTAATTCCATCCTTGGCAGCAATGGCTTTTACCCCCATTTCAGCTACTTCTGCCTTGATCAGGGTACCTGCCGCAGCGGGGTCCATGGTATTCAGAAGTCGTACGGGCACATTATGCAGTTGGGCCGGCCAGATGGAAGCAGGATGCAGAATTTTGGCACCGAAGTAGGCCAGCTCAGCCGCCTCATCAAAGGAGAGCTGGGCAATAGGACGCGTTCGGTCTACCACCCGTGGGTCGTTGTTGTGCATGCCATCAATGTCGGTCCAAATCTCGCAGACGGAGGCCTGCACTGCCGCAGCCACTAGGGAAGCCGTGTAATCGCTTCCTCCACGCTTTAGGTTGTCTACCTCTCCACGGTGATTTTTACAGATATACCCTTGCGTAATAAAGAGGTGATTATCGGGATGCTGACCAAGTTGTGCTTTCAAGCGATCTGAAATTTTCCCCAGCTCCGGCTCGGAGTTTTCATCGATGCTCATGAAATCAAGAGCAGGCAATAAAACTGCAGGGATTCCTTGCTCCTCTAAAAGGGCATGAAATAGTTTGGTAGAAAGCAGTTCCCCTTGAGCCAAGATATCTCGCTGTATTGCCTCGTTGAAGGAAATTTTAAGAAGAATATTTAGGAGCTCAAAATGTTCTTTTAGAATATCCTCTGCTTTGGTTCTTGCAGCAGGACTTACTAGAAGTTCGGGATAAAATTGCAGGTAATGTGCATGAAGGGTATCAATTCGCTCCTTAGCGAGTGCCTTATCCGCAGCAGCCAAGGCTTCGCCGATACCCACTAGGGCATTGGTGGTACCGGATAGGGCAGAAAGGACGACAAGGGTTGGTTCATTGCTTCGCGTAATCAAGTCTTTGACTTGATGCATGCGCTCGGGACGTCCTACGGAGGTCCCTCCAAACTTCATTATTTTCACTTGTAAATAGGGTATAGGTTAGAATCCAAGCATTTTAATAGCAGTGATGGCGGCTTCATCTCCCTTGTTGCCATGCTTTCCTCCAGCTCGATCAAGGGCCTGCTGCTGCGTGTTCGGGGTGAGAACCCCAAAGATGACGGGTTTGTTGTATTTCAAACTTACCTGAGTGATGCCCTGCGCTACGGCATCGCATATAAAATCGAAGTGGCGCGTTTCCCCCTGAATCACACATCCCAGGCAAATCACTGCATCGATCTGCTCATCCTGTGCACACCACTGGGCTGCTAGGGAAAGTTCGAAGGATCCTGGAACTTGCTTGCGAACGATATTTTTGGGATTCACGCCATGCTGAAGCAAGGTTTCATAGGCTCCCGAATACAAAGAACCGGTTACCTCCTCATTCCATTCGGATACCACTATCGCAAATCGCTTTTTGGATACATCGGGGAGGTTGTTGGAATTGTAATCGCTGAGGTTTTTTGAGGAACTAGCCATAGGAAATGAGGGTGTTAATGGGGTTAAAACAAAAAAGAGTAAGACACTAAGCGCCTTACTCTTCTAGCATGCATTTACAAAGCATTACTTAGCGGCAAGGCCTTCCAAGCGCGCTTTATGTTTTCGAGCCGCAGCGAATTCAAAGGACTCGTAGTATTTTTCCTCGATCTCAGTGTAAGTTTTGATCGCTTCTTCTAATTTTCCTGCTTCTTCTTGTGCTACTGCCAGTTTAGCAAGGTATTTGGGAGACATGAATTTATTCTCATTCGTACGAGCTGCCTTGGTGTATTGTGCAATCGCCTCGTCGGTTTTGCCCAACTCCAAGTTCGCATCGCCGATCAAAGAATACGCTTTCGCCTGTACCAAGTAGTCGTCCGTAGAAAATTCTTCCAAGTGCGTCAAAGCATCTTCAAATTTCTTCTGCGAAAGGTAAATAGATCCGGTGTAGAAATGCGATAAATTGGCAGCATCCGTCCGAGGGTAGTCTTCAATGATGGTCAAAAACCCCTTGTTGATGCCATCTCCATTGAGCGCAAAGTCTACGCTGTCCTGCTCAAAGAAGTAGACAGCCTGAAACATCTCTGCTTGGGCTTTTTCATTTTGTTGTTGGGTATTGTATTGGAAAAACAAAATCCCTCCAATCAAAACCGCAGCTCCCACAAGGAGGCCTACTACTATTTTGCTGTTACGCTTCAAAAAATCCTCGCCAGGAACTAATTTTTCTGCGATTACCTGAGGGTTTTCGATTAGCTCGTTTTGCTCTGATTTTTTTGTTTCTTTCTTAGCCATGTTGCTCAAATTTCGGTCGCAAATATACGGTTTTTATCAATTACACAAGCACATCTCGGTGTAGGTCTGGACACTTATTCCATCACAAAAGGATAGTCCTCCTGAACATATACGTCCTTGAAGGCATCCATTCCATCTGGCCAAGGAGATTCTTCGGCAAACTTCACCGCATCTTCTACTTTGGATTTTACTTTTTTATTAATTGCTTCAATCTCTGCTTCGCTCAAGAGTTCGTTTTCACGAATTGTGGAAAGCACCTGCTCGATTGGGTCACGCTGCTTGTATTCTTCTACTTCTTCTTTGCTGCGGTATTTTTGCGGATCAGACATGGAGTGCCCCTTGAATCGGTAGGTTCTAAATTCCAATAGTGTTGGACCATCGCCGCGACGAGCTCTTGCAGCTGCTTCAGCCACCGCCTCGTGTATGGCTTCTACATTCATTCCATCCACTGGGAAAGAAGGCATGTCGTATGCTTCACCAATCTTGTACAATTCGGTGACATTGGAAGTCCGTGCTACGGAAGTTCCCATGGCATAGCCATTATTTTCAATCACGAAAATCACAGGGCTTTTGTAGAGCATTGCCAAGTTGAAAGACTCGTGCACTGCTCCTTGACGAAGCGCACCATCACCCATTTTGGCAATACATAGATTTTTGGTTCCGGCATATTTTTCAGCAAAGGCAATGCCTAGGCCCATCGGGATCTGAGCACCAACGATGCCATGTCCTCCCAAAAAATTCCGTTCCTTATCGAAAATGTGCATGGAACCGCCCTTGCCTTTGGTGGTTCCAGTGGCTTTGCCATATAGCTCGGCCATGATGGCTCCAGGATCTGTGCCTAAGCCCAGCGGGTGCGCGTGGCAACGGTAAGCAGTAATCCACTTGTCATCTTTGGTCAAGGCAGTGATGGCACCGGAAGCACAGGCTTCCTGGCCTATATAAAGGTGACAAAATCCTCTGATCTTCTGTTGACCATACAATTGGCCAGCTTTTTCCTCAAAACGCCTCATTAAAAGCATGCTTTCATACCAGAAAGCATAAGTCTCTTTGGAGTAATTTACCTTGGTCTTTGCCGCTGCCGTTTTCTTTGCCATAGGGTACTGATCAAAATGTACTATTTTAGGCCTCAAATATAGTAATCCCGACCTAAAAATTAGGATGACTTGCAAATAATTCGCCGCTCACATGATTTTGGAGTCCCTAGACCTCATCCAATTTAAAAATCACCTTCACAGCAAGCTTGCCTTTAGCCCGCAGATCAATTGCTTATTGGGAAGAAATGGGAGCGGAAAAACGAATGTATTGGACGGCATCCATTACCTTTCCTTGACTAAAAGTGCCTTGCAAAGCAGCGATGCACTTAGCATTCAGCACGAAAAAGATTTTTTTACCGTAATCGGTAAGTTTACCGTGGAGTCCACCCCACTGGAAGTGCGGTGTACCTTGGAGCAGGGAAAAAAGAAACAAATTTTCCAAAACGGAAAGGCAGTCGACAAAGCCAGCGATCATGTGGGAAAAATTCCCCTAGTTTTAATCGCTCCTGACGATACCGAGCTAATCAAAGGAGGCAGTGAGGGCAGACGGAAATTTTTCGATGGCCTTCTCGCTCAACTAGACCATCCTTACTTGGAGCAGCTGATTCGCTACCATCATTTTCTCAAGCAGCGCAATGCCCTGCTGAAGCAATTTGGGGAATCCGGTCGGCGTGACCTGACGCTGCTGAGTACTTACGACGAGGAAATCATCGTGTTGAGCAAGGGGATTGCCAAAAGGAGAGCTGCCTTGGTGGAAGAGATTAGTCCTTTGCTCCAGTACTATTACGAGAAGCTATCCATGGGCCGAGAAAAGGTAGCCTTGCATTACGAAACAGAGGCCCTGCGGGATAACTTCCACGACTACTTCCTACAGCTACGTCAGAAGGATTTTGTGACCAAAAACAGCAATGCAGGAATCCATAAGGATGATTTTGAATTTCAGATCGATACGCATCCCTTGCGCAAATTGGGCAGCCAAGGGCAGCAGAAATCTTTTATCATTGCGCTGAAGCTGGCACAGTTTGCGCTATTTGAAAAAGCGAAGGGAGAAAAACCCTTGCTGCTGCTTGATGATATTTTTGACAAGTTGGACGAAGAGCGAATCGTCATGCTGATGCAGCTGGTATCTCAAGAGAGCTTTGGGCAGTTATTTATCACGGATGCAAGGCCGGAGCGGTCCAAGGAGATCCTCAGTGCCCTAGATGCCGAGGTGGTCTTTTTTTACCTAGAAGATGGGCAGGTGCTTTCTCAGGAAATTTGATTTGCATTTTCTGCAATCTGAGTATCCGCTTTTTCACCACTAACCAGAGAAAAAAAGGGTTGAGGTTCAATTAGGTGAGCTGTGGACCGTTGACTGTGGTCTGTCAACGATTATCCGCAGTTTTAAATTGGCTAGCTGAGCTACTGGCATGATTGCGGATAATCATATTCTGCAATTCTTTTTTTTGAGTTTAGTAAAAATCACTGAAAAAATAGTTCAAATACACCGTCCAAGAATTTGCTAATGGAGATATTTACCACTCACAAGTTCATCTGACTTGACGGATTTTTTTTGTTAGAAAACATTAGCTTTTTTG
>CAMBMU010000125.1 GCA_945868725.1 Spirosoma fluviale | reverse complement strand
TGCTTCTAGAAAAAGTAACCTCAGGGCCTGAAAAAGTGGTAGGCCAGAGCGCCAATTCATGGACTATTTTTGATCCAACGGAAAAATGGACCTACAACGAGAAAAGCAATGCCTCCCTTTCATCGAACCACCCCTGGTTTGGACAAGAAGTGACTGGCAAAGTGAAGTATTGTATCCAAAAGGGGCATTTGATCCAAGTCAATGACTAAGTACTTCAAGACAGCCTATCAATTTGGGGCACTTGGGGGGCTGTTGAGTGGGCTTTCTTTTTATGTACTCTCTTTATTTCATTCGGATCCGACGAACCTAAATCTAGTTTTTGGATACTTACTTACCCCCATTACGGTATTCTTGGCGATTAAATTTTTCAAAGACTACGGCAACGATGGGTACCTTTCCTTCTCAGAAGGAATGTCGGTGGGAGCAGTAAGTTTCTTGCTGCTTGCGATACTCTCTACTGGGATTATTTGGGGAGTACTCGAGAGCTCCTCCTCCTTGTTTTCAGCTATTCAAACTGCCAAATGGGCAGTTTTGGAGAAAAATAAAGAGGTAATTATTTCCCAAGTTGGTCTGGCTTCCTTTGAAGTCACCCAAATTAATTTGCAAAGCATGACTCCCTGGGATGTTGCACTCAACGATGGCATTTGGAAAATCCTTCCCGGAATGTTTTTTAGCATTCTTATTTCAACTATTTTAAGGAAAAATAAAACATCGACATGAACGATCAAACACAGTCTCCAATTCAATCGGCAGTAAGACCAGGAATAATCCTTGGTCTAGTCTCCTTGGTACTTACATATGTTGCCTACTTCATTGATTCCTCCTATTTAGCTTCGGGCTATTTCGGGTTAGTTGCCTTGGTGCTTTTCTTTGCGCTCATTATTTACTTTGGAAAAGAGTACAGAAAAGAAATGGGTGGTTTTATGACTTTTGCGACCGCATTTAAATTCAGCTTTTTTACGATTTTAACCTCAGGGGTTCTTGGATTGATTGGGACTATACTCTTGTTCCATGTAATTGATCCTTCCTTGCCGCAGGTGCTTGGAGACATAACTTTTGAGTCGCAACTGGAAATGATGGAAAACTTTGGCGCAAGTCCAGATTCTTTAGCTCCTGAAGTTCTTGATGACATGAGAGAAGCCTCTGCTTCCAACTTTACCCTTGTGGGTCAATTGAAAGGTTTTGGTCTTGGATTAATTGCTTATGCCATTATTGCCTTAATTTTGGGAGCAATACTTAAAAAGCGAGACAAGTCCTTAGATTTTTAACATGATCCAGATTTCCGTAGTTGTTCCGGTTTTCAACGAAGAAGAATCCCTTCCTGAGCTGACCCAGTGGATACATCGGGTCATGCATGAGCATCAATTCTCCTATGAGGTACTCTTGATCAATGATGGTAGCACGGACCGTTCCTGGGAAGTAATTCAGTCTTTGGCCTCCAAAAATGAAGCCTTGAAAGGGATCAACTTTACCCGCAACTATGGTAAATCTGCCGCTCTAGATGCGGGCTTTAAGCGTTGCTCTGGAGAGGTGGTCATCACCATGGATGCAGACCTGCAAGACAGTCCAGACGAAATCCCAGGGCTCTTCTCCTTGATTAATGGAGGTCTTGATGTAGTGTCTGGCTGGAAAAAAGAGCGTCATGATCCCATTTCCAAAACCATCCCCTCCAAATTTTTCAATGGGGTCACCCGCTGGATCTCTGGGATTCAACTCCATGATTTCAATTGTGGACTGAAAGCCTACCGCAATAAGGTGGTGAAAAATATCCACATCTACGGGGAGATGCACCGCTACATTCCCTTACTAGCCAAGTGGAATGGCTTTCCCAAAATCGGTGAGAAGGTAGTTGCCCATCAAGCACGCAAGTACGGCTATTCCAAGTTTGGCTTGGAGCGTTTTCTAAACGGCTTTTTGGACCTCATCTCCGTATCCTTTGTGCACCGCTACAAGAAAAAGCCGATGCACTTTTTTGGCCTCTTGGGCACCCTTTCCTTTGTAACAGGAATTGGAATTACAGGCTGGTTGATTGGAGAAAAAATCTATGGCTTAAGCCAAGGAGTCAAAGTGCGAGAGGTAGTGGATCAGCCTGTGTTTTTCTTGGCTTTGGTAGCTCTCGTGATTGGAGCGCAGTTGTTTTTGACAGGCTTCATTGCGGAGCTGATGACTTCCAACCAGTCCAAAGAGCCTGAATACAAAATTGACGAAGAAATCAATCTCGATTTTTAATGTTCTTTTCCTGTATCATTCCTGTTTACAATCGACCGGGTGAACTAAAGGACTTGCTAAGCAGCCTGCTTTCCCAAACCTACAACCAATTTGAGGTTCTGGTAGTAGAAGACGGCTCTTCGCTACGCTGTGATGAAGTAGTTACCTCCTTCAGTCAAGATCTTTCCATTCGCTATTTCTATCAGGAAAATACGGGGCAGGGTTTTGCGCGAAATTTTGGAATGCAGCAAGCCAAAGGGGATTTCTTTGTGATTCTAGATTCGGATGTGCTCCTGCCACTGACCTATTTTGAAGCACTTGAAAAAGCGATAGCAACTCGATCTCTGGATGCTTTTGGAGGTCCAGATGCTGCAGCTTCGGACTTTTCTCCACTCCAAAAAGCGATGGACTTTGCGATGACTTCTTTCTGGACTACAGGAGGTATTCGAGGCAAACTCAAGAACCCGGCAGCATACCAGGCCAGGGGATTCAATATGGGTGTTTCTAGAGCTGTTTTTGCTCGTTTGGGCGGCTTTGTAGATCCCAACAAGGGAGAAGATATCGAGTGGAGCTTACGCATCAAGAAGGCGGGATTCCGCTTGGAATTGGTGTCTGAGGCTTTTGTCTACCATAAGCGTAAAAATACACTATGGTCTTTCGCAAAGCAGGGCTTTTCCTTTGGAAGAAACCGGGTCAATGTGTCTCGCTTTCATCCCGAGGCAATCAAGCTGGTGCATGCCTTGCCGAGCCTATTTCTTCTTTTTCTGATTTCGATTGGGGTGAACTTAGTATTTTTAAAGTTCATGCTAATCCCTCAGCTACTTATCTTTTGGGTTTGGGCTCTCCTTGTCATCAACCAAGCATATTGGAAGTACGGCTCTTTGTTGGTGGGTCATTTGGCACTTTTAACCTCCTTGGCTCAACTCTGCGGCTACGGAGCGGGGTTGTTAGTCGAACTAGCGATAAAGTTGCGGAAAGGTTAGTTTCCCTTGCTGCAAACAAAGATCACCTCATCCGGAGCTAGTGCATACTGCTTCACTTTTTTGGGATCAAGCTCCTTCACAAATTGATTTTCTTCGATCTGAATTCCTGAGTGACGAAGTCTTTCCGCGTAATCCTTTCCAAACTTCCGTACGTGATCCCGCTGTCCAAATAGACGTTCCCGCTTTGTCGGATCGGTGATGGTCTTGTCTTCGAGCGTTTTCTCCAAGGAATACACGGGCGACTGCAAAATCCCCCAGCCCCCTGGTTTCAATACCCGGTTAAACTCCGCGCAAACGCGAATATCATCTTCCACATGCTCGAGTACGTGGTTGCAAAAAACTACGTCAAAGGTATTGGCTTCAAAGGGGATGTCGTGTACATCCATCTTCACCTTGGCTAGGGGAGACTCAATGTCTGCAGTTATATAGTCTAAGTTGGAAAGCGCTTCAAATCGCTTAATAAAGCAATGCTCGGGAGCGACATGGAGCACCTTGAGGGGAGCTGTAAAAAAGTTGGTTTTCTCTTGAAGGAAAAGCCACATCAAGCGGTGGCGTTCAAGTGCGAGGCAATTGGGGCAAAGCGCATTTTCGCGCGCGATGCGGCCATAGGGAAGAAATTTCTTGTAAGAATGAGAGCAGACTGGGCAGGTTACGTTCTTGCCCTGGTTGAGCTGGGAGAGTACCTTCATCGCTATGGGGCTCACCGTTTGGAGGATAGGCCTTGGGATGTAGCGAATGACAAAACTGATGATGGATTTCATAGGACCAGGTAGGAGGCTGCAAGTTACCAAAAGAGGTGCTTCTTCTCTAGTTTTTTGCAGGGGAATTCTTCCCCACTCTTTTTTAAGGGGAGGTCCTTTGAAAGGATTATGAGATTTTAGCTTTCCGGAGAAGCGGATTTGAGTGCAAGGAATTGAGCAATAGCCTTCTTCGCTTCCTCGGGTGTTTGCGTGCCAAGAAGGATTTTTTTCTTTTTGGTTTGAACTAAAATTCCCCACTTTCCACCTGTAGTGTAGGACCAGGTATCTCCATTCCATTTGATTCCCCAGCCCCCATATTCCCACAATCCATTGTACTCCACCAATTCCATGGTTTCAACTTCTTCATTGCGAAAGGTTCTCCATCGGGTAAATGGAAAAAACCGGTACGATAGGGAATCCTCTTCCATTCGTGTGGAGAGGGTAAAGCTTAGAAAAAGCACATTTAAAAGTAGAACCATGCCTATTGGGAAGGCTAGATCCATCAAGGTTAGTGGGGCCTTGTCTTCCAAAAAGAATAAAGAACCAATAGAGAATGTTGAAATTCCTAGAATGAGTACCCAGATCCAGATTTGTCTGAAACGTTGGGTCTCTTGAAAGACGACTTTTGCCATAGTTTCAATTTAACGCTTTTTTCTCATCCATAGGTGAAAAAATAAGGGGATGATTTTACAGTCCCTGCCCATACTACCCCACTGGATTAAGCAAAAAAAAACTCCAAAATCTCGGAGTGATTAAATGCTACTTCTTTTTGAAAAGTGAGTCTACAAATTCAGTTCGGTTGAAGAGCTGCAAGTCGGTCATTTTTTCTCCTACGCCAATGTATTTGACAGGAATTTTGAACTGGTCTGAGATGCCAATCACTACCCCACCTTTGGCAGTACCATCCAATTTGGTGATGGCTAAAGCGCTGACTTCGGTGGCCTTGGTAAATTCTTTGGCCTGCAAAAAGGCATTTTGTCCGGTAGATCCATCCAGCACCAACAAAATCTCATGAGGAGCATCTGGAATAAATTTTTGCATCACACGCTTGATCTTGGTTAGCTCGTTCATCAGGTTGACCTTGGTGTGCAATCGACCAGCGGTATCGATGATGACCAGATCCGCTTTCGTATCTACGCCTTGCTTCATGGTATCGAAGGCCACAGAAGCAGGATCGGTATTCATGCCGTGGGATACCACGGGTACGCCCACCCTGTTGCCCCAGAGTATGAGCTGATCTACTGCAGCCGCTCGGAAGGTATCTGCTGCACCGAGAATGACCGATTTGCCAGCATTTTTAAATAGGTTGGCCAGTTTGCCGATGGTGGTGGTTTTTCCAACCCCATTGACCCCTACAACTAAAATGACATAGGGCTTTTTGTCTGCGGGTAGGTCAAAATCAAGGAGATCTTGCGTGTTGTTTTCTTCTAGGAGCAATGCAATTTCTTCCCGAAGGATGAGGTCTAGCTCAGAAGCATTGAGGTACTTGTCACGAGCGACGCGCTCCTCAATGCGTTTGATTACTTTAAGGGTTGTCTCTACGCCTAGATCCGAGCCGATGAGTACCTCTTCCAACTCATCCAATACTTCTTCATCGACTTTTGATTTGCCGACTACTGCCTTGCTGAGTTTGGAGAAAATAGACTCATTGGTCTTTTGAAGACCTTGGTCCAAGCTTTCTTTTTTCTCTTTTGAAAAGAAACCAAAAATTCCCATGGGGTTTGTCGCTAATTGAAAGTTAAGGTAATGAAAAAGTCCCTGCTGAACTAATCAGAGGGACTTTTGAACCAACACTAGGAAGGTAAAAATTACTTGTTCAAGACCGCCTGAACTTCGGTAGAAGGCACCATTTCTTCTCTAAAGGTGTATGCGCCAGTCTTTGGCGACTTTACCGCACGGATTACTTTGGCGTAAGACACGCCACCTTCTTTTTTTAGGGTTGCTACAACTTTCTTAGCCATTGCTTTTTGGTTTAGGGGACGAAGTCCCGAGCTAAAATTACTTTATTTCTTTGTGAACAGTCATCTTCTTCAAGATCGGATTGAATTTCTTCAACTCTAATCTTTCAGTCGTGTTTTTTCTGTTTTTGGTGGTGATGTATCTAGAAGTACCTGGCATGCCTGAGTTTTTATGCTCTGTGCATTCCATAATCACTTGTACTCTGTTGCCTTTCTTAGCCATCTCTGTGTTGATTTAAGGGACTGTGACTGAATTATCTGATTACAATCATGCCGCTATCCTGCGCTTTTTTCAAAACTGCAGTGATGCCATTCTTGTTGATTGTCTTCAATGCCTTAGAGCACACTTTCAATGTAATCCATGCGTCTTCTTCAGGAA
>CAMBMU010000124.1 GCA_945868725.1 Spirosoma fluviale | reverse complement strand
ATGGCAAAGCGATTGCAGATGAAAAATGTACTCGATTCCCTAGATCTTTCGGACGACTACAATGTGATCGAAGTCAAGACCCCCGAGCGCTACGTAGGGATGACCTTGGAGGAAACCAACATCCGTAATGAATACAAGGTGACGGTCATCACCATCATTCACGAGATCGAACGAACCAATATGTTGGGCAAAAAATCGATCACCAAAAAAGTGTTGGGCGTGGTCAATGGAGATACCAAAATTGAAGCGGGAGATATTCTAGTCCTGTTTGGATTGGCTAAAGACATCCAGCGAATCTTGGAAATGTAATCCTTCCAAGGGCTACGGTTGAGTGCAAGTAGTTGTTGACTATTTTGGAACTTTAGTTTTCGAAATAACCTTTTACGGTAGTAATCCAAGCCATGAATTCTGTTCAACCCACAGTCAGTAAAGACAGGTTTCCCGTTACAGGAATGACCTGTACAGCTTGCGCATCTAGCGTGGAAACAATCCTGATGCATACTGAGGGGATACAAGAGGCTTCGGTCAACTATGCCACAGCAACTGTTGCGGTAACCTGGGATACCCGAATTACTCCTCAAGGCATTGACCAAGCTCTCCAAGAAGTGGGCTACGGATTGGTCATTAGTACCAAGGAAGTGGGAGAATCTGTTCGGGAAGCCCAGGAGAAAAATTACCAGCAACTGAAGCACCAAACCATTGGTGCGGCAATCGCTACCCTACCCATCTTTGTGTTGGGCATGTTTTTTATGCATTGGCAACCTGGACGCTGGATCAGTTTAGTGCTTTGCATTCCCGTACTATTTTACTTTGGAAGGCATTTTTTCTTTCGTGCAGTACAGCTAGCCAAGCATGGTCAAGCCAACATGGATACCTTGGTGGCATTAAGTACCTCGATTGCTTTCTTATTTTCAACTTACAGCACCCTATTTCCAGGATTTTGGCTGAGCAAAGGACTGCATCCCCCAGTTTATTTTGAAGCTGCTTCTGTCATCCTGGTGTTCGTTTCCCTGGGCAAGATGCTCGAAGAACGAGCCAAAACCAAGACAGGAACGGCTTTAAAAAAACTGATAGGCCTCCAACCCAAAACCCTCACTCGCTTAACTGCCACAGGGCAGGAATCCATTCGTTTAGAGGAGGTGGCCTTTCAGGACCGCATCCTGGTCAAACCAGGCGAGAAAATTCCTGTGGACGGGCAAATTCGAGTAGGCCAAAGCTACCTCAACGAAAGCATGCTGAGCGGAGAGTACCTTCCGGTAGCCAAAGGTCCTGGAGATGCTGTTTTTGCAGGCACACTCAATCAAAATGGGAGTTTAGAAATCCGGGCTGAAAAGATTGGAAGTACAACCCTTTTGGGTCAAATCATCCAACGCGTACAAGAAGCGCAGGGCAGCAAAGCCCCCGTGCAACGGTTGGTGGATAAAGTTTCAGGCATATTCGTGCCCGTCGTAGTCCTGATCTCAATCGGCACCTTTGGGCTTTGGATGGTCTTTGGAGGAGAAAATGCACTATCCCATGGCATTCTTTCTGCAGTTTCCGTGTTGGTCATCGCCTGCCCCTGCGCATTGGGATTGGCCACACCTACTGCCTTAATCGTAGGAATGGGCAAGGGAGCGGAAAATCAGATCCTAATCCGAGATGCAGAAAGCCTAGAGCTGGGTCATCAAGTCACTGCCTTAGTAGTGGATAAAACGGGGACGCTAACTCTTGGCAAGCCCAAAGTCAGTTCCTTTTGGATCAATCCACTAAACAAGGAATTGGATCAAATCTCCATTGAGGTCCTACTCTTGGCCTTGGAACGCAATTCGGCTCATCCTCTGGCAGAAGCGGTGGTTGCCCATTTGGAAGGCAAAAATCTACGGCAAGTTCCTGTGGAGGCATTTAAAAATATTCCTGGCGCAGGGATAAGTGGACGGATGGAAGGAGCTCGTTATTTTTTGGGTACCAAAAAATGGATGCTCATTCAAGGTGTTCAACTGCCTGCTACCCCACTTGAAATTGAAAAGGAAGCAGCCGAAAAAGCACAAACCTTGATTTGGCTTTGCAACGAATCCCAGGTGCTGGCCGTACTTGGTATCGAAGATGAGGTAAAACAAAATGCCAAACAGGTGATAGAAATCCTCAGAAAAATGAATATTGAGGTATTTCTGCTCACTGGCGATCAATATGCTCCCGCCAAAGCGGTAGCTGACAAAGTTGGAATCACCCAGTTCCAAGCCGAATGCCTCCCTGCAGACAAATCCAACTTTATCAAAGCCCTACAGCAGCAAGGACAGGTAGTAGCCATGGTAGGCGATGGCATCAACGATGCTGAGGCCTTGGTACAAGCCGATGTGAGCATCGCGATGGGAATGGGTTCGGATATTGCGCTCGATGTAGCCAAAATCACACTGGTAAACTCCGATTTGGCCAAAATCCCGCAGGCCTTGCGCTTATCGAAGTTGACCGTGAATGGAATTCGGCAAAACCTGTTTTGGGCCTTTGTCTACAACCTAATCGGTATACCAGTAGCTGCAGGGCTACTCTACCCTACTTTTGGAATTTTAATCGATCCCATGTTTGCCAGTGCGGCAATGGCGCTGAGTTCCTTGTCCGTAGTAGGCAATAGCTTGCGCCTAAAAACACTGCGACTGGATTGAAAAACAGTAATCTTGTCAACCGCTAACCGTCCACAGTCCACAGCAAACGGTAATTGTTGATACAATGCGATGTGGTACTAGAATTGGCTGTCGTCCGTCGACCGGCAACTGTTGACAAATTGTAGACCACAGTCCACAGCAAACGGTAATCGTTGATACAAAGCGATACTTACTAGAATTGGCTGTCGTCCGTCGACCGTCAACTGGTGACAAGTTGTAGACCACAGTCCACAGCAAACGGTAATCGTTGATACAATGCGATGTGGTACTACAATTGGCTGTCGTCCGTTGACCGGCAACTGTTGACAAATTGTAGACCACAGTCCACAGCAAACGGTAATCGTTGATACAAAGCGATGTGTTACTAGAACTGGCTGCCGTCCGTCGACCGGCAACTGTTGACAAATTGTAGACCACAGTCCACAGCAAACGGTAATCGTTGATACAAAGCGATGTGTTACTAGAACTGGCTGTCGTCCGTCGACCGTCAACTGTTGACAAATTGTAGACCACAGCAAACGGTAATTGTTGATAAAAATCGAAATGCTACTAGAATTGGCTGTCGATCCCTGATTAGTTTTGACAAAGCAGAGTCCACAGCACATTTTCTTACCTTTCGAAATTTATTTTCTTTGGTTAATAGTATTAAAGTTAATTTTCGAATAAGTTGATTAACTATATAGTTACTAAATAATTAAATATGAAAAAATTACAATTCAAAACGAATATTCAGTGCAGCAATTGCTTGTCCAAGGTAAGTCCCAAACTCAACGAGCAAACTGGAATTCATACTTGGCAGGTGGACTTGCAGGATCCAAATCGTACGCTCACTGTGGAGACCGAAACCCTTGAACCGGAGGACATCCGAAAGGCGGTGCTCAAGGCAGGATTTATTGCAAAGTAAACTAATCCCCTATCCACTGGTTTAATCCTCAAGAACTTAAGGGATTAGAAAATCAGTGAAAGTGAAACTAGTAGTTCAATTTATCCGTATGTTTGCAAAATGAAATCGAGTGCATCTATTCTTCTAGCGTTTATGCTGCTCTTCTCCATCGTGGGAATGGCAAAGACGACGCATTGGTGCATGGGACATGAGATGGAATCTGCGATTGGCTTTGGGGAGAAGCACCTGGATTGTGGCATGGAACTTCCAGCCGATCAAAATGAATCTACTCCAGAAGACCCGAGTAGCTGCTGTGATAATCAAACCCAGCACCTCCAAGTGGAAGATGATTTTCAAGTAAGCCAGTTTGATCTACAAGTCAACCTGAGCTACACGCTCTCCTTTGTTCAAGCTTTTGTATTTGGAGTTGATTTTTTGACCTTAAGCAAAGTAGATTTCCCAAGGAAAACCTTTCCTCCCAGTCCCAAACGGGACTTTCAACTGCTCTACCAGACCTTCTTGATTTAATTCCAAGGTAAGCTTGTGTCCTACAAGCTTTGTGTGAATCTCCTTTGGCTTTGGGCCAGGGGCTTTTTCATTTAACCTCCTTGAAATCATGATCAATCGCGCCGTCAAGTATTTTCTTGAAAACAAGCTTATCACTGTTCTCTTTTTCCTACTCATTGTGGGTTGGGGATTGGCTACCGCTCCCTTCAACTGGGACCTGGGTGGCTTTCCCCGCGACCCCGTGGCTGTAGATGCCATCCCGGATATTGGAGAAAACCAACAAATCGTATTTACCGAGTGGATGGGTCGTTCCCCGCAAGACGTGGAGGATCAAATCACCTATCCCCTGACCACCTCCCTGCTGGGCTTGCCTGGTGTGAAGAGTGTGCGGTCCAACTCTGCCTTCGGATTTTCAAGCATCTACATCATTTTTGAAGAAGACATTGAGTTTTATTGGAGCCGATCTCGTGTGCTGGAGAAGCTCAATTCCTTGCCTTCAGGACTTCTCCCCGAGGGTGTCCAACCCAAACTAGGACCAGATGCCACCGCGCTAGGCCAAGTGTATTGGTACACCTTGGAAGGTAGAGATGCGGAGGGCAATCCTAGTGGAGGATGGAATCCCGAGGAGCTACGAACCATCCAAGACTACTATGTCCGCTACGCGCTCACGGCAGTGGAAGGAGTGGCGGAAGTGGCTTCTGTGGGTGGCTACATCAAGGAATACCAAATCGACGTCGACCCAGCGGCATTGAAGGCCTATAACGTGAGCCTCATGGAGGTCATGGACGCAGTGCGCAAGTCCAACCTCGACGTCTCAGCCAACTCTATCGAAATCAACAAGGTAGATTATTACATCCGTGGCTTGGGCTACATCGACGAGCTGGCCGACCTAGACAAAGCCGTCGTCAAAGTAACGAATAACGTGCCCATACGCATCCAGGATGTGGCTCGAGTCAACGTAGGACCGCAGCCACGCAACATGTCCGGCATCTTGGATAAAGGAGGGGCAGAAGCGGTGGGTGGCGTGGTCATCGCCCGCTACGGGGACAATCCCCTACAGGTCATTGAAGGGGTAAAAAAGGAAATTGAAAAGCTGTCCATCGGCCTTCCTAGCAAGACCCTAGCCGATGGCACGGTATCCAAACTCACCCTTGTACCCTTCTACGACCGCTCGGGCTTGATCTACGAGACCCTAGGCACACTCTACGAAGCAATCAACTTGCAGATTCTAGTGACTATCCTGGTGATCTTATTCATGGTAGCCAACCTCCGCGCCTCTCTGTTAATCTCGGCTCTTCTGCCTCTGGCGGTGCTGATGTCCTTCATTTTCATGCGGTATTTTGGCGTAGATGCCAACATCATGGCCCTTTCTGGTATTGCCATTGCCATCGGCACCTTGGTGGATTTGGGAATTATTCTGAATGAAAATACGCTCCGCCACCTCGAAAGGGCACCCAAAGGACAGTCCATACGAAAGACAGTGTACAAAGCCTCTGCAGAGGTATCTGGCGCTATCCTCACCGCGGTGGGCACCACGATCATCAGCTTTTTGCCTGTATTCACCCTTCAAGCTGCAGAAGGAAAGCTATTTGGTCCCCTCGCTTACACCAAAACCTTCGTGTTGATCTCAGCGGTGATCATCACTTTGTTGATCCTCCCCGCCTTCACCCATTGGGCCTTCAACTGGAAAAGCCTATCCAGCAAAGTAAGTCGGTACCTCAACTACAGCTTGTTGCTGCTCGGGCCCATCCTAGCAATTCTGGTATGGCCTTGGGCGGGCGCCTTGCTGTTTACCTATGGACTGATTCACAGCTTGGCATTCCATTTTCCAGCGCAAGTCGAAAAGTACAAAGCGCAGACCTTACTATACACCACCCTCCTATTCGTTTCTTGGCTACTCACCACGCTCTGGATGCCTTTGGGTGTATCGGTAAGTACGGTTGTTAATTTTCTCTTTATCACGCTTCTATTGGGGCTGGTGCTTGGCGGATTTGCAGGCTTTATCAAAATTTACCCCCGCCTGTTGACCTGGTGCTTGTACCACAAGCGTACCTTCTTACTCTTTCCCCTGCTCATTATCAGTCTGGGATTCACCGTTTGGCTTGGCTTTGGACGTGTTTTTGGAATAGTACCCAAAACGTTTGATTTGGTCGGTATCAACATCCGACCCACCGCGGTTTGGTCGGGAATGACCCATGCCTTCCCTGGCCTTGGCAAGGAATTTATGCCTTCGCTCAACGAAGGCTCCTTCTTGCTGATGCCTAGTAGCATGCCCCACTCGGGTATGCAGGAAAATAAAGAGGTACTCCAAAAATTAGACATGCTAGTAGCCGCCATACCTGAAGTAGACATGGTAGTCGGAAAAGCGGGAAGGGCTGA
>CAMBMU010000123.1 GCA_945868725.1 Spirosoma fluviale | reverse complement strand
TAGGCGGCCTAGCGCAGGGGTCCCACCTCTTCCCATCCCGAACAGAGAAGTTAAGCCCTGCAGCGCCGATGGTACTGGGGTTACACCCGGGAGAGTAGGTCGCCGCCACATTATTCAAGCCCTTCGATTCACTTCGAAGGGCTTTTTTTGTTGTACCATGTACTAAGTACAAAGTATGGATTCATATTCTGACCCAAATCTTTCTTCTGAAAGATCATGGTACATTGTACTTGGTACCTTGTACAAATTCTTGCTAATGTCGAACGCTGAACGCTGATTGAAGAATGAAGAAGTTGGTAATTCGTAAATCACCCGAATCTCGTATCCCGCCGCGGATACTTGGTACATTGTACCTGGTACTTAGTACATGATACTTCGAACAAATTCTCGAATCTCGTTTATTTCAGCGAATTGATTTTTTCTCCGATGTAATTAAGCGCTGGAGCGTAAGTCTCAATTCCATGACCAACCTGAGGGTAAATTTTTGCTTCAACCAAGTTCTTTAATTGTTTTTTGGCTACCTCTAAGGACTTTTTCACTGGGAATAGTAGATCTTGGTCACCTAGTAAGAGGTAAACGGGTATGCTGACGTCCTCCAATTGCTTACCCATGTAATAGGGCTTTTGTGTTTTGTCTATGTAACGGCTAATTGCAAAAACTTCGTAGTCTACCAACATTTGTTCAGCTTGGGCGGAAATCTGATGGTTAGGCTTTGAAAAAATCGCCACATTTAAAAATTTAGAGATGTTCTCTTTGGTAGGCTTGAACACTGGCAGTAAGTTGTAGTACAAGTTTTTTAGGGTCAAGGAAAAGGTTTGCAAGCAGCCTGGGTTCAATAAAAATGCTGCTTTGATCCGATTTGGACTCACTATCCCAAATTTGAGGGCAATTAATCCTCCAAAAGAAGCTCCTGCAACAAAGGCTTGATCTAATTGAAGTTGGTCAAAAATCTCAGTTGCCCAATGCCCATAATCGAGCGACTTGATGTCGGGAGTTGATCCATCGCTTAGGTTTGGGAGCCCATTCGTTTCTACCATAAAAATCCGTATAGGATGATTCAAGTGGTCCAATCCTTTGTCAAAATCCCAAATTAATGCTGTCGTGCGGGCCCCAGGAAAAACCACGAGCGTATCCGTGTATCCTTCTTGAGGCACAAGACTCCAAACATGTGTTTTTCCCAGTGAAGTTGAAACTTCAATTTTACCGTACTGACGTCCATTAAGTATTTCCAATTGGCTTACCCAATTTTCAAAATAGTCTCTGTCAGCATCTTCACTTTTGAATTTGGATTGACTGTGAATTTTCATTTTGGTTTAAGGTAGTGAGCCGGATTGGTTTTTTTATTAAAAAATCAAAAGTATAAATAGAAGTCAAAACTTCAGATCTCTGAATGAGGTATTTATCTCCAGCCCATTGATGGTTGAATGCTCAAGGGGTAGTAAATAGATAGAAGCTTCTCGGTTTATGCTTTTCCAATTGCCTTACAATTCTTTAAGATAATCAATAGGATTCAGGTAGAACATTTTCATCCAGCCCTGCTTGTCTTCGTCTATACGCCAGAAGTAAGGAATTGGGGTTGCCAAAGCATAATGCAAGTGCGGCGGTTTGCCAGCCGCATTCCCAGTAGTACCGACGGTACCAAGCTGTTCTCCATTAGCGATAAAAGAAAAGTTTGAAGTGGTAATTTCGTTTAGATGCGAATAGTAATGCAAACGCCATTTGGGGCCTAGAACCAATACGATATTTCCACCTAGTTTGAGTTGCCCGGTATAAATGACCAGTCCACTCGTGGCAGAACGAACAGGTGTTCCTTGTCTCGCAAAAATGTCCACCCCCTTGTGGGTGCCTGAAATTCCCCAAGGATAATACCAAAACGATTTTTGATTGTAGCTCGACTTTGAAGCTCCTTCAACAGGCATGGAATAATTCTGTGGGTACAGCAGACCAATACCAATTATCATTAAAAATAGGAGTCCCAGTTTTTTAAAAGCCTTCATGGATTAAGTCGTTTTTCAATCAGGTACAAAAAAAGTACCAAGTACTAAGTATGGATTCGTGTTCTGACCCAAATCGTACTTCTGAGGGATCTTAGTGTAATGTCTTTGTACATGGTACCTGGTACTTAGTACATTGTACTTGGTACCTAGTACAATGAAGTCTTGCTACTTGATACTAACTACTTGATACCAAAAAAAAAGGCTACCTATTCGTAGCCTCCTTTCTTTTTCTCTCTTTTCTCTTCCTTTTTCTCCTTTGGAGTTTTGGTTGGCGCCTTCTTTGCCGATTTCTGGGTATTCATTCCTTTAGCCATCTTTCTGGGGTTTTAAGGGTATAACAATCAAACTAGTATCCTAATCTAAGAAAATTATTGGAAGAACCAAATTGGGGACTTCCGTAAAAGATAGCTTCCAAATTTGGCACTAGCAGCAGCGATTTACATCACTTCTCTTCCTAAATCTTCACCACGCATATTTTTTATGCTTAATTTTCACTCAATACGATGAGGTAATCTTTAGCTGTAAACAATACTTCTTCACTTTTTTTAGGATTGATAACAATTCCAAAATTATCTTTTGAACTCTCCCTAAATTCTATTTTTCTATATCCAATCGCCGTTTCATTTCTTTGAGCCGCAACCTCAAGTAGCGTATAAAAATTCACGCTTTCCCCTGTTTTAATGTAGTCCTCCATGGGTTTCAAATAGATTTCTGAACCCTCTGAATTGAACAAAATATCAAAAACATGTTTCAATTCTTTGTTTTCAGAAAGTTGTGAAAGCATCAAGCTGATAATATTATCGCCAATTATGAAATCATCGGCTTTGGTTACCAAACCAATTTCTCTGTTGCGTAAATCCCGCATTTCTGAAACGATGCTTAAGTCTTTGTTATACGTAGCACCTATATTTCGCAAATAAAGCAAACAGATCAAGGTTTGAGCATCGCTTTCTTGTATTTCAATGTCGTTATTGCTCAAAAGAATGATGTGATCGAAGTTTTCAGGATGAATATCTTCCAAAACTTTTCGACGCGTAATTTTTCCTACTTGACTTTTTAAGGTTAGGTTTTTTACTGCAATACCAGACAAGTCAATTTCTTCTTCGCACAGAATGGATAAACTTGATTTTTCGGAAACATAATTATCCAACTCTGTAATGATTGTACTTGCATTTTTATTCCATCCCAAAATAAGTGTTTTCTCGTTTTTCTTCTCTGAGAATTTAAGTTCATTAAACAAGTGAGATTTTATCGCTACTTGATCTTGTCCATCTGCCACTACTGTATCATCATCCTCTGAAATGGCGATGAGTTGATCGCCTTTTTGGTAAACCGTATCCATTGGTGGATTAATTAGCACCTTGCCTTGAGAAAAAAATCCGAAGATGGATGAGGTATCGTATTTGCCCAAAATCTCTTTGTAGGTTTTTCCTTGTAAATCTTCTTGCTCTTTAAAATAGATTTCATCACCCTCAAACTGAATCAAGTTGGAATAAATAACACTTAATCCAGATTGTCTACAGGTTTGCGCGGTGATTCTTGCAATTAAATCTGAAGTATACACAAAAACAGCTTCTCCATTTCCTACTACTTCCGCAGCCTCTAAATTTTCTTCCTCCTTGATCTCTGCAACAATGTTAAAGGCATCTTTCCTCCTGTTTTTGCCATTCGTAAAAGACATGACTGATTTGATGACAAATGTATCTGCGTTTTCTCTTTCGGGGCTTAAAATGATGATGGAGCGAGCCTGATTGGGGTTTACTACTTCTATATCGCTTGAGATAAGAGGATTTCCACTTCTTACGATGATTTTACTGGTTTTAAAATCTTCTATTTTGGCCTTAATCTCATCCTCCATTTCTACCTTATCGTTCTCTGCAAGGATCACAATTGCACGATTTTTATAATTCGTATTTGCCTCAATGAGTTGTTCAATAATGGAAAAGATTTTATCCGACCATCCTAAAATCAAGGTGTGGTCTGATTCTAGAACCTTGGATTTTCCTTTTTTAAGTTCTTCTAATTTTTCATCAATGCCAGAGGAAATGATACCAATCAAAATGGAGATAATAAAAACCCCAAGTAAGGTGGCACTAAATCGCACTATTCTAAAGTCCCAACCTTCATCTCCTCCCATGGTCCCTGGATCTAGGGTTGCCATAAGGCTTTTCCATACCCCTTCAATGAACCCAAGAGAAGTTTCTGCTTCGGGATTATCTTTGATGCCAAAAACAATTATAAGAACTCCTAAGAATAAAATGGAGGCAAGGGAAATCAATCCTAGCCATTTAATAACCCCAAATGGGCCTGAAGAAATAGTATTTTCAAAATAATAACGGAACCTGTCTTTGTACGAATAATTCATGCGTTTTAAACTAATCTTTTACGGTTTCTTTAAATAGGAAAAGAATTTTTAACCCTATCCAAGGGACTCTTTTTTCCTAAAATTTTTTTTGTTTTTTCTTTTTTTAAATCTACCTAATTATTTAAAAAAAGTAAAAATCAAATTCATAAATGTAAAAAATAGGGCTCTAAGACCCTTTATAGTACCGCACATACGCGATCCATTTTCCATCTGGAGACCAGCTATGCACATTAATTGTGCCTTGTCCTCCATAAAAAGTGGTTGTAAGATCTACGCTTTTCTTATCGCTCAGGTGCATTATCCTTAACTTGACATCTTTTCCAAAAGGATGAGATCCTTTCTGGTCTTCCAAATAAGAAATGTAAACTAAACTTTGATTGTCTGGAGATGGGTGGGGAAACCAATTATCCAATTCATCAAACGTGAGCTGTTCCTGTTCGCTACCATCTGCTTTCATCCTGAAAAGATGCATGTATCCGGTTCGGTTGGAATTAAAATAGATCCACTGTCCATCGTACGAATATTCAGGTCCATCGTCAAGACCTGGTGTATTGGTAAGACGAATCTCTTCCCCTCCTGCTGTTGGAATTGCATAGATGTCCCATTCTTCACCTCTTTTGGCGCAATAGGCCAATAACTTCCCGTCAGGACTGATTCCGTGCCAGTAACTTGGATAAGCTGGAGTGATTAATTTCGGCTGCCCTCCCTCCATCGGGAGCGTGTAGATTCTGGATCCTAACCCTTTGTCATTTTTACTGAAAACAAGCGTTTTTCCGTCAAAGCTGATCCCATGGTCATTGTTGGCAGATGAAACAATGCCTTCATGAATAATCCCTGATTTCTCACCAGTTAAACTGATTTTTTCTAACAATCCACCGGCATTGATCAGCAAAAAAGCACCTTCTCTGGACCAGTTGGGAGCCTCAAAATGTCTATTCTCTCGTAGAATAATTTTTTCTTCTCCTGAATAGACGTTTAAAATTACCAGTTCACTCGTGATGTTTTCTTGAACCTGGGGTAAGCCTACAGTCCCTAGTAGGATTGATAAGCAGATTAATGTAATTTTTTTCATTTCTATCTTTAGTGAATTGATTTACATGAAGTTAGAGTATTTTTCTTTTTATTGATTGATTACCTCTATACAGAAATCACGCTTTGGTGTAAATTTTCCAATCTCCCAAAAGGGTTGCTGATGCAATTGCATCGTTTCCACAAACCATGCTTTGTTTTCGGCTGCCACCGCAATAAGCAAGCCTCCGCTGGTTTGGGGATCACACAGCGGAACCAACTCCATTCCTTTTACTCCGCTAACCTTAGCTGAATAGGCATTCCAATTGCGGTAGGTGTTGTCTGGGAAAACAAACTGTTGAATATAGTCTTGCACTCCTTCAATCAGGGGAAGTGCCTTGAAGTCTATCTGTAGGGAGAGATTAGCTCCCTCAGCCATCTCTAGCGCATGTCCCAACAAACCAAATCCAGTCACATCCGTGAGCGCATGCACTTCTTCATGATTGCCCAACACTTCCCCAATCCTGTTGAGCTGGCAAGCCACCTCTACTAAGTGTTGGTAATCTTTTGGATTTATTTTTTGACGCTTCAGTGCCGTAGCCAAAACACCGATACCCAAGGGCTTGGTTAAAAAAAGAACATCTCCATCTTTGCTCCCTGAGTTTTTTTTAATTTTTCTTGGATGGATGATTCCATTGACGGATAGCCCAAAAATAGGGTCCTTGGCAGCAATGGAGTGTCCACCTGCCAACTCAATTCCTGCTTGGCTGCATGCCAATTTTGCTCCCTCCAGCACCTTTGCAGCCAATTCTGGTGCTAGTTTTTCTACTGGCCAACTTAATATTGCATTGGCGAATAGTGGCTTGCCTCCCATCGCATACACATCTGAGATGGCGTTGGTAGCAGCGATGCGTCCAAAATCAAAAGCATCATCCACAATAGGAGTGAAAAAATCAACGGTGTTGATTACCGCTAGATCTTCGGATACCTGATAGACTGCAGCATCGTCCTTCGAAGAGTTGCCTACCAAGAGCTGAGGATCTTTTTGGGTTAGTGTACCGCTTGCTTGAAGAATTTGATCCAATATGGCGGGAGCGATTTTGCAACCGCAACCAGATCCTTCACTCCAGTCCGTGAGTCGGATGGCTTGTTCCATTTCCTTTTGGTTTGGTTTGTAAAAGTAAGTTGACTTGATCCTCAAGCCCTAGGCCTTGCAAGGTCA
>CAMBMU010000122.1 GCA_945868725.1 Spirosoma fluviale | reverse complement strand
GTAATTACTTACCAGTCAATTTGTGCTTAACCAAGATATCAACAAATGAAATGGAAGCATCTTCCATATCGTTCACCAAAGAGTCAATTTTTGACACCAAGTAGTTGTAGAACAATTGAAGGATCATCGCTGCGATCAAACCTGCTACTGTAGTCAAAAGGGCGATTTTAATACCACCTGCTACGATAGAAGGAGAGATATCACCAGCTGCTTCGATTGTATCGAAGGCGAAGATCATACCAACTACAGTACCGAAGAAGCCCAACATTGGAGCAAGAGCGATGAACAAAGAAACCCAGATAAGGCCTTTCTCCAAACGTCCCATTTCAACTGAACCGTAAGAAACGATAGATTTTTCTACCATGTCAATACCTTCTGCATAACGCATCAAGCCTTGAGTGAAGATAGAAGCTACTGGACCTTTAGTGTCTCTAGTGATTTCCTTAGCAGCTTCAACACCGCCAGAAGCCAAAGCCTCTTCAACTTTCAACAACAATTTCTTGGTGTTAGTAGTCGCCATGTTAAGCGTAATGATTCTCTCCAAGGCAATCGCAAGACCGATGATCAAGCAAAGCAATACTGGAGTCATGTACAATGGATCTCCTTCAATGAATTTTTCTTTGATAAGCTGATGGAAGCTTTGCTCCTCAGCGACGATCTCGTCGTCAACTACTGTTGGTGACGCAGCAGTCTCTTCTGCTGCAGGTGTTGCTTCTGTAGCAGCTGCAGCAGCAGGTGCATCTTGAGCGTTAGCGAAGGCAGGAACGAATAGGATACCTGCTAGCATGAACAAAGCGATGAACTTTCTCATAGTTTTTTTTTAATTTACTTGGATTAAGGTTAAATGGTTTTCAGATTAAATCGAGTTTTAAAGTTATCATTTTTTAATTTCAAAAAACAAGAGTGTCTTTTAACTTTTTTTTCATAACACCTCATTTAAACAGAAGTGAAGGCAATTTTTACACGAATGGAGCTTTTTCAGCCCTCTCCAAACTCCAGATTTTCTCCCCATAAGCGTGTTTACTCTGGAGAGATCAAATAATAAGCATCTGATTATCAAGACAAAATCTCATCGAACGGATTTTTTTTTACCAACGTTCACTCGATGAGCCAGTCGAGTTGATCCCAGCTTAAAATTTTTGTTTGAAAATTTCTCTTCCATAAAATGGCACTTTAAATACCTTCTTGATCAAGGAGATACACCAATGCAGCCATTGCCGCTGCTCCCAATTCCAGTTCCCGCTTATCCACCGCCTCAAAAACATCTGCCTCGGTGTGGTGGTAGATAAAGTACTTTTGAGAATCTGGCAGCAATCCAATCAGGAGGGTCCCTTGATCTCGAAGGGGGCCAATGTCTGCCCCACCACCTGATTTTTGAAGGTTCCACAACTGGTAGGGTCGAAGTAGCTCGGCCCAAGAAGCGATTTTACCACGCTGCTCAGCAGTACCCGTAGAAGAAAATCCAATGGGTAAAAATCCTCCCGAATCGGACTCAATGGCCGCAATGTGCTTTTCTCCTTTTTCTTTGGCTACCCGTGCGTACTCCTGTCCGCCACGCAAACCATTCTCCTCATTCATCCACATCACCGCACGGAGCGTGCGCTTGGGCTTCCATCCCAGCTGTTTGTACAAACGGAGGACCTCAATGCCTTGCATACATCCTGCCCCATCGTCATGCGCTCCCTCACCTACATCCCAAGAATCGAGGTGACCGCCCACAGCAATGATCTCCTCTGGCTTTTCGGTGCCTCTCAGTTCCCCGATGACATTGTAAGACAACTTCTCCGTCTTCATTTCCCCATGGGACTCCAAATACAGCTGCAAATCAGATTGATCTGCAAGCAGGCTACTGAGCAGCTCAGCATCCTTGGTACTGATGGCCAAAGCAGGAATAGCTGGTACATTAGGCGCATAGCGCTGATTTCCCGTATGAGCATAGCCATCCACTCGATTGTTCATCGAGCGCACCACCGTGGCAATGGCTCCGTACTTGGCAGCTTCTGCAGCACCCGAACTCCGCTGGCCTACGGCCCCTGAATAGGCTTCAAAAGCATCCACCTTGGTGGGATCCATAGGGCCATTGAAAAAGACAATCTTTCCCTTTACTTGGCTCCCCAGCGCTTGCAATGCAGCCAGACCCTTTACTTCCACCACCTGCCCAAGCAGGCCCTTCGATCCAGTACCTTGGGTATTGCCTAATGCCAAACTGGCTAATTCTACAGTTCCTTGTTTTTTTGAATTCACTACCCGTACCACATCTTTACCTCCACGCTCCCAGTGGGGCACCATCACGGGCTGCAAATACACCGTATCGAAACCATAGCTTTCCATCAACTGCTTGGTCCATTCCACCGCGGCAGCGGCTCCTGGAGAACCGGAAAGTCGATTACCTATCTCCTTGCAGAGGTAGCGCAAGTTGTCATAGGTATGCCCTGAGGAAAGTTCGGTATCGTAAATTGTTTTGATTCGAGATTCATGGCTTTGCCCTAGGGCAATTAGGGGTAAAAAGAACAGGAGAAAGCTTACTTTTTTCATCTGAGGGGGAAGTTTATATTTTGATGAAAAAGTTACGGGAAAAACAACCTCCCAAACAAAAAACACACACCATTCTTTGGGTATTTTTTTTAGGAACTCTTTTTTTTAGAACTTCGTTAAACCATTTGCCTTCGAATTTAGTCTATAAGAAGGAAAACCTATTTTCAACTCATTTAACAAAACTATTTATGAAATTACTTACCACGCTGGTCCTTGGACTAAGCACCTTTTTTGCTGCAGTAAACTTAGAAGCACCTGCAACTGTCAACAAAGCAGAAAGTCAAGTTCGCTGGGAAGCTTCCAAGGTAACTGGTACCCACTGGGGATATGTACCTCTTAAAAATGCAACTTTGGATGTTTCTGGAGGTAAAATCACTGGCGGATCCTTTGATATGGACATGGTCAACCTAACCGTAGAAGACTTGACCGACGCCAAGTCGAAAGGCAGCCTCACCGGTCACTTGAAGTCAGATGACTTTTTCTCTGTAGAAAAATTCAATACCTCTACCTTCAAAATCACGGAAGCCAAGTCTAGCAACGGAACCGACTACACGATCACAGGCAACCTGACCATAAAAGGCATCACGCAAAAAGTTTCTTTCCCTGCAAAAGCGACCGTAGCGGGCAAAAAAATTACTGCTACCGGTCAGATCACCTTTGATCGAACCAAATTTGAGATCAAATTCCGTTCAGGAAGCTACTTTGATGACCTTGCAGACAAAATGATCTACGACGAAGTAAAGCTAGATGTGAAATTGGTAGCTTCAATTTAATCACTTCATTGAAAAATTGAAGCAGTATAAACCTTTCCGCTTGGGAGGTTAAAAAAATAAGGGCCTGGACGCAACTCCAGGCCTTTTTTAATGCTCCAAAAGACTCGCCAAAAAAGGAAATTTACCTTTTTTGGCGAGGCGAATTTTAGCTTATGCTGCTATATTATTTTTAGCTTTTAAAGCCATAGCTAATTTAGCTTTTAGTGTAATTATTGCTGAAAAGGCTTAAAATACAATCACCAGAAATAAAAAAGCTCAGGTCTAAACCTGAGCTTTTGGATCAATTTAGAGATCGTATTTAAAAGTAAGCAGCGCATAGCGCGGTTGAACCAAGTAAGAGAAGGTGCTCACCACACTTTCACTAAAGCTATCTCTACGGATGGCGCGGGTATCTGCAATGTTCCACACAGACAGTTTGATCTCCCATGGGCTTTTTGCTCCTTGATAAATTAAAAAGGCATTCAAGAAATCAAAATCGCTTCGGGTACCCACTGCCTGATTTTGGTATGCAGAATAGGTGTAATCTGCCACCAGTTTGAACCCCTTCACCAAATCCAAATCTACTTCCAGCTTGGGACTATGCGTAGTGAAGGTATTGTCGATTCTTCCCGACACGTATTGATTGGCAGTAAACGAGTAGCCAATCTTGACTTCCAACACCTTAAAAAAGGTACTGGTCAATTTCGTGTCGTAGGTCTGCGAAAACTGCTCGTTTGGAATCAGTACCTCATCGAGGAAGGAGTTGGTTTGGAAAGAGTTCCAACGTCCTCCAAACTCAAATTTCATTTTATTGAAGGCTTTGTCCATCCGTAGATCCCCGTTGAGGGTCTTGTTGATCGGCTCTACATTCAGCACCGAAAACAAGCGATTGATTCCGATGAAGTCGGTGGTGGTCACGAGGTCGTTTCGCTTGCGCTGGTAGTTGGCATTTCCAAACACTGTCAAGCCAGAAAATATATCGAAATGAGTGTAGCTCAAGGAATGGGTATTGAAAATACCATTATCCAAGGCGCGATTTCCCCGGAAAACGGCATTATAATCTTGCAAGAGCAGGCCTTGAGCCAGTTTTTGGATATCCATAAAATTGGCTTCTGTTCCCCAACGGTAGGTCAGGGAGCGGTTAGAGGTAATCGCCCATTTCGCATACATGCCAGGCAAAACCAACAGGCGGTCTTGTTCCAACTTCTCTCCCTGCTGCACGTCGCTCCATCGGTAACGATGGAGGTTGGCCGATGGACTCAGGATCCAATCCTTCCATTTGGTCTTCCAACTTATTCCGAGATAGATGTCTTGGAAATCAAATTCGTTGTCGTTCCCAAACGCATCAAAACGCTGGCTGGAACCTACCTGACTTAGACCACTCACAAAATCCTGGTTGAGCTGCTGCATCCCCAAGGACCAATTGAGGTGATTGGTAGGATTAAGAATGTAATAGTAATTGAATACTCCTTCTAAAGTTCCCGTATGGAGCTCCTGGTTCTGCAGGATGCGGTAGCTTTCCGCATTAGGAAGCGCATACAATCCTAGGAGTGGCTTGGCTGAAGAAGTAAGGTCCAAGAAAGGATCTGAAAATTTCTTTTCCCAGTTCATTTCCATACTATACACTCGCTTTTCGCTTGGAGCATGGTACCACTCCAGCTTTTGCTGCAAGGAATAGGGATTGCGAGAGGATAGCGTATTGATGTTTTGGGTAAAGTTCCCGAAACTAGAATTGAGCAGGTTCCCATTCTGAATCTCAGAAAGCTTGCCAAAAAAGCTATATTTTAGATAGGTCTCTTCTTTCGGAGTGTAGGTAATGGCATACTTGGCCAAACCAGACTTATTTTCCACAGTACTGGAAGACAAGAGTTCCTCTTTGTTGTTTTGCCCGGTATTCAAGTAGGTGCGCAGGGAACTACTTCCCAAGCCATTGTTTGACGTAGAACCAATGACAAAGCCGGTATGCCTCCACTTGGAGGATGGGGAATAGTTCAGGTTGAAGGCTGCTAAGTTGGTTTCAAGAGAATTGGCATTGGAGCGGGTAGCCATTGGAATTCCTAAATCTTCCCCATTGACCTGTACGCGGGATCCAGCACGAGAAGCAAGTCCTCCCATGCCCCCCGAAAATCTAAAATAATCCTGCAAGGTAAAGGGCTGCTCCCCTACATTATTCGTGCCGCCAATAAAGTTGACATTGAGTTTGGGTGCATAGTAAAAGGTATTGGCATGCGCCAAATACCGTTTCTGAGGACCTACACCAGCGGTCAGGTCTCCAAAGACCATGTTTTTCTTTCCGTCCTTCAGTTGGATATTGAGTGCCAGGGTTTCGTTGGTATCTAGGCCGCGCATGGGGCCAACTTCGTTGAAGTTTTTCAATACCTGCACACGGTCCACCGCATTGGCGGGCAGGTTTTTGGTGGCCAATTTGGTATTTCCATCCATAAACGGCTTTCCATCGATCAGCACCTTATCTACAGTTTTTCCTTGCACCTTCACTCCCCCATCCTCATCCACCTGGAAGCCCGGGAGTTTTTCCAAGACATCTTCTAGCTTCCGCTCCGTTCCAGTAGTGAATGCATCTGTCTTGTAGGTGAGCGTGTCTCCTTTCATGGTGACAGGCATCTCAGACACCACTTCTACCAGTCCAAGTTGGGTATCACTTTGCTTTAGGATTACCAGCTGTGGAGTATCTGAATCCCAGGTGTTGAGCGCTTGTTCAAACTGCCGGTATCCCACAAAGGAAACGCGAATCAGGTAGGAAGGACCTTCGAGCAAGGTCACCTTAAACTTGCCCTCATTGTTGGAGATGCCAAACCCGGCTATTTTCTGGGTGCTTTGATTGATGGCCACCACATTGGCATAGGCAATGGGCCGATTGAGGCTATCCAACACGAGCCCCGTCAGCGGCTTAGTTTGTGCCATAGAAAATCCAGCAAGCAAGCAGAAGCAAGCGAGTAAACTTATTCTTTTGATCAATAGCATAAACAAGAAGACATGAGGTTAAGAGAGCCCGATTTTCGGCTCCCAATTAAGAAAGGCAGGAATCTAGGCCTTGTAATTAGTTTCCAATCCGTATTTGCATCGTAGCCCCGGATCCAGGCTTGCCTTGGTAACGGTTCATCATTTGCTTCATCCCTTCTTCCTCCACCACACGAAACTCGGCTTGGGTCATTTCTTTTCCTTTGGACGGACGCTCGATAACCACCGGATCGGCAGAAGGATTCAATTCAATTTTTTCACAGATGAGTGTTCTTCCTTGATTTTGAACTTCCAAGATCAGGCCAGGAAGACCAAAGTAGTATTCTGGTCCGTGGGAAACGGGAATTTCAG
>CAMBMU010000121.1 GCA_945868725.1 Spirosoma fluviale | reverse complement strand
CCCTTGGCAGAATCCACAGTGACACTGTATGCCGATCCTGAGGAAACAATCCATCTTACTTGTACTGCACCCATACCCGGAACATTTGCTACCGCCATTTTTTCTGGTGAATGGACCTGCTCCTTGTACTTCTTCATGTCGGCATCTTCCACCACAAAGCCTGCTACTACCTTAGCTCCAGATAGCGTCACATAGTCTGGACGCTCGATGCGGTACTTCAAGTCTTGGCTGGCATGGGTCGGCATCATGCGCTCATTAAAGATCGTGGCCGTAATGGCTTTCAATCCTCCTCCCAACTCTTCTTCCTTCACCTCGGTGATGGAAAGCTTGGGCGTATGGTAGGCATGGTAGATGGTGAAGGCTGCATTTCGATGTGCATCTTGCTCCAAGAGAAATCCTGGATGCGCACGTCCAAAAGTTTTCTTGAATCCGCCAATCTCCACCGTGCCAAACTGCGGATGCTTGTATTCTTTGTAGTTGACAAAGGCATCTCCAAAAGTCAGTAATTCATCTACTTTGAGTTGCTCCTCCTGGTTGCCTCTCCCTGCCTCTTTATTGAAGTACAGGTAAGAGACCATCAGCTCATTGGTGTAGGTAAAAATCCCACGATTACCATAAAACCAGTCCAGCTCCCCGCCAAATACCGAGTACAAATCCTTGTACACAGTCAGGTAACGGTATCCCGGGATCATTTCCTCCCCTTTCTTACCGATCGCATCGTAGATACGAATGTCCTCTCTGTTGTAAGTATTGAGATCTTCTTCAGCACCTGGACCACGAAGGATCATCCCTCCTGAATTGTGGAAACTCTGGGCTCCTGCAATGTTGGAGTGCTTCCAAACAAACTCCATCACCGCACGATTTTCAGGTAGCGTAAATGGATAGCGCATGGCACCGCGTTGGATGTAATCCGGCTGCCAGTTCCAACCCCAATCGCGGTTTGGATCGTAGTAGCCAATCCCATCTTCGTTGACTTCACCATCGCCATCGTTATCGACACCTTCTTGACCGAGCATTTCGTACTCTCCTACCTGGTCAGGGCCCACTTGCATCAATCTTCTAGAATCAAGTGGATCCTTAATAAATCTACCCGTTGGAGACTTGCGAATCATCATGGTAATGTGACCATCGCCGTCCAGGTCATCCATTCTATCCTCTCCATTTTTGCCATCGCCATCGTTGTCCAGCACAAGCATTCCTGAGCGGGGCGAACTAGCCGTATTGGGCTCCTTGAAGAAGTTATTTCGAGCATCTGGATTGATGGTTGGGGTGATGTAAAAGGTCTTGTCTTTTAGAAGCTGCTTCACAAACTCATTGTCCCCATGCATCTCGGTCAAGTACCAAGCGACATAGAGCGAAAATTCTCCTCCTTGCACCTCATTGGAGTGGATATTTCCATCAATCCACATGGCCGGCTTGTCGGTATCCTTGCCTGTAGCGAAGTCGGTGATGGTCAAGGTCAAGATGTCTCTTCCCTCCACAGACTTTCCAATAGATTCGATTTTGGCAATTTTGGGATTTGCTACTGCGATTTTCTTCATCAAATCCCAAAGCCCTTCCGCGCTGTAATAGCGGTTCCAAGCAATCTCCACTTTGGGTTGGTGCGGCGTGCCGATGGCCCGAAAGTAATTTTCTTGCTGTGCACTTACTTCAAAGGAACTTAGCGATAAAGCTCCCAAAGCCAAGGCAGTGACGGTATATTTAATATTCATGATCTTCATGGCTTAGAATGTTACAGTTTGGGAAACAAAACCTGTATGCGGAGCACCTGCTTTCAGTTGCACCGGACCCTTGCTACGCACGATCCAGCTAAAGCTTGTTTTTTCAAATGCCCCTAGCGAATCGACGAGCTTCACCTTGTCTCCAGAGATCAGTTGATCTGCGGGCACATCAATATCTACCCGTAGCTTTCTGAGCCAACGCGACCTACTTCCCATTTCGGAGTGCGTAGGTAGTGGAGAATTATTGAATAAATCTACCGTGATACGGGTGAGTCCATTTCCCAGTGACTCTGATTTGAGTTGGTGGAACTCCAATTTTGGCTGCATTGCGGCCAGCTTGAGGATAAAATCCGTGTGTTGCTTGGCAATTTCACCCACTTTCTCAAAAGGAGGATTCACCATTTTGAATGGCTTAATACCACCTACTTCCACCTGTTGATTGGGAAAATCTGGATGTTTTACTGCAGTCCAGGGCACAAAAGTATCCTGCTTCAAGGAATCAGACCAAGCTAAGAAATTCGCTTCGGCGTTGGTTTTACCCTTGTATTCAGGGTTCCAGTAGGCGGGCGTGGAAAAGCTGTAGCGCGCAAAGTGGAAATAAGCCCATTGGAAAAAATCCCCATCTGTACCTTGGTTGGTTTGTTGAAAGGCTTTTGCAGGAACCGTTTTGGTATAGAGTTCAGACACCAGGACATTTGTAGCCTGATCTTTTTCCAAAATAGAGGTAACTACACGCTTTTTGGCATCACCTGCCGAGTACTTCAGCGGGGTACTCAAGTTATTTGCTGGTGAAAAGGTCACAAATGCAAAAATATTCCACTGCTCAAAAAGGTAGTCCAACAGGGCTCTGCTTTCGAGTTGAGATACTGCAATGTCTCCTGCAAGAGGCTCAAATACTGGAAATTTATAGCTGAGCGATTTGTTGAAAGCAATGCCTTCGGTCAGGTCTTCTGCAAATTTGCCGTCCTTGTCGCTGTCTACACTTTCTTTGAAGACGCGGTACTGTCCAGCTTCTCCTTTGGCTCGGTCTGCTTTAACTAGGACGCGGGCATCTTCTTTGGAAGTAGTCCAGTCCCCCATGGGATCTGCGATACGCATCCAGGTGATGAGTCCATCTCCATTTAGGTCGCGGTATCCGTTGTCTCCAGCTACCCCATCACGGTCGTGGTCGATGGCTACCCCATTGCCTCGACGCTCGTACTTCAAGGCATCGTGGTACTGCGCATAGGCGTCAGGGGAAAGGTTGGGAAACACGTAGAAAGTAGTGGATTCAAGTGCTTTGGCATTCTCTCCTACGAGCTTTTCGGCAAACTGAAGCGCAAGCTCCACGCCAAGCACATGAAAACCTTCTACACCGCCGACTACGGCGACTGCTGGCTTCTGGTCTTTGTTTCCAGTACCGATCTTCAGGGCATAAATTTCCTTACCGCCTGCGGTCTTAGTCAGCGTCTTTAACTCTACTGCTGGATTGGCACTGAGTTTTTGGATACGTTGAGCGCTTTGACTGAGTGTGGGGTAGTCGCTTTGGGCAAGGGCTTTGCCACAAATCGTCGTTGCCAACAACAGTCCAAAATAGAAGCATTTTCTCATATTGGGTTGTGTTTTTGGATGGATTCAAAGAGTAAATGAAGGAAAAGTTTGGGAAAAATAGAGGGATTCTCTCCTGGAGTTTTTCTGAACCACGAAAATAAAGGTAAGCGGAAGTCGTAGAGGATGAATGGTGAACGCGAAATGGGAACTTGCTCCTTTCACAAAAAATGACGTATTTCAGGGTTTAATGCACTAGTCATGTACAGAAAACTTGCCCTTGCCATTGCCTTTTCTCCACGAATGGAGGCATTAATTGCCGAAGCACAAAAATTGATTCAAATTTTTGAGGGGGAATTGATTTTGATCCATGTAGGAACTAAGACTCCGGAGTTGGAAGCGCAGTTGTCCGAAGTACTTTCCCGTCATTGCGGGGATCTGGGACGAATCAAGACCATATGGAAGGAAGGAAAGCCTGCCAAAACCATCTTGAAAACCTGCGAGGAGGAAAAGGTAGATTTGTTGGTCTTGGGGGCCTTGAAAAAAGAAGGATTACTCACCTATTACATCGGCTCCGTTGCCAGAAAAGTGATTCGGAAATCGACCTGCTCCGTATTGACCTTGATTGAACCCAAGATTGAAACCACTCATTTTTCGAAGGTAGTCATCAACGGAACCGTACTAGAAATCACCCCTAGAGTCATCGCCCGAGGCCTAAAATTCTGCCAAGCAGAAAAGTCTACCCAAGTTCATATTCTGACTGAAATCAAGTTATATGGCTTTCAAATGGCTACCGCAGGAGAAGGCACAGAAGCTGAGGTAGCGAATACCCGGCGGAAACTGGTGCAAGAAGAGATTAACTATGTGCAAGGAATCTTGGACAGCCTAGAACCCACCGATCTCAAGATCAACATCAAAGTGACTGCTGGGAAATGGGCAGTTGAGCTAGTGCGCTTTTGTGAATCTATCGAAGCAGATCTGTTGATCATGGGAGACGAACAAGGTCTTTCCTTTATAGATAGACTATTCCCCCATGATTTAGAGGGCATCTTAGAAGTGCTTCCTTGCAACTTATTAATTGTGAAGTAGGAAATGGAGAGTTTAGCGCATAACGATGTAATCAACTTATTACTCAAGCTAGCAACGATGCTGCTGGTGGCACGGATCTTTGCAGAGGTTGCCCAGAAACTAAAGCAGCCTGCCGTAGTCGGGGAAATATTGGCAGGAATCATCCTAGGGCCAACCGTGCTTGGCATGATTGGGCCCGATTTTTTCGAATTTTTATTTCGAAGCAACCCAGCTGCAAATTTAGCCTTAGATGGAATTGTTCAAGTGGCAGTAATCCTCTTGCTTTTTATTGCAGGTCTGGAAGTGGAGCTCCATCTCGTCTGGTCCCAAGGAAAATCAGCCGTTAGCATTAGCCTCTTAGGTCTGGTAGTTCCTTTTGTTTTTGGTTTTTTAACCCCCTATTTTTTCCCTGAGCTGTTTGGCCTCACTGAGGAGAAAAAAATGCTTTTCTCACTTTTTATGGGTACTGCCTTGTCTATTACTGCCTTACCTGTGGTGGTTAGGATTCTGATGGACATGAATTTGTTTAAGACCAAAATGGGTATGGTCATCGTTGCTGGAGCCATGGTAAATGACCTAATTGGCTGGTTGATCTTCTCCGTTATCCTTTCCTTCATGGGGAAAGCGGGTAACTTCTCCCTTATCAATACTGTGGGCATTACCCTGCTATTCACCGTTTTCATGCTTACCATCGGAAAAGGCTTGCTCAATAAGGTGCTTCCGTGGACCAACAAAAAATTGGCTTGGCCAGGAGGGGTACTCTCCTTATCTATGGCTTTTTGCTTTTTGGCTGCAGCATTCACCGAATGGCTAGGAATTCATGCCATCTTTGGAGCGTTCCTATTTGGAGTCGCATTGGGTGATTCAGATCACCTGTCTGAAAAGGCCAAGGAGATCATCCACCAGTTTATCAACAATATTTTTGCCCCCTTATTCTTTGTGTCTATTGGGCTAAAAATTAACTTCTTTACCAATTTTGATCTTGGCTTGGTGTTGGTAATTCTGGTTATTTCTTTTGCTGGAAAGATCATCGGAAGCGGATACGGCGCATTTCGCTCTGGATATGCCCTTAAAGATGCCTTGGCCGTAGGTTTTGGAATGAATGCTCGGGGAGCAATGGAAATTATCCTGGGTTTGATTGCCCTTGAAAATGGATTAATTGACGAAAAAATATTCGTTGCCCTAGTCGTCATGGCCTTGGTGACTTCGATGACTGCCGCCCCACTAATGAAATGGGCGCTAAACAAGAAAGCTGAAGAACCCGGCTAATCCCTTCTCTTCAAATTATCTTTCACTTTTCGCACCATTCTTCCCTCAATTAATTAAACAAAGGGACTATTTTTGGGCTTTTCATAAGAAATAATACAAGTCCATGTCTACAAGTCAAGCAAAAATAGGAGTCTTATTGGTCAATTTGGGCACTCCCGATAGCACCAAAACAGGGGATGTGCGCAAGTACCTCCGGGAGTTTTTGATGGATGGACGCGTGATTGACTTTCCCTTTATTCCTAGATGGATGCTGGTCAACCTGATCATTGCACCCTTTCGCTCCCCAAAATCTGCCGGTGAATACCGAAAGCTGTGGACCGACCGAGGTTCCCCCCTACTTTTTCATACCCAAGACTTGAAGGATAAGCTGGTCCAAAAGCTAGATCCCAATAAATACCTGGTGGCCATGGCCATGCGCTACCAAAACCCCAGCATAAAAAAGGCCTTGAATGAGCTAAATAAGGCAAACGTAAAGAAAATTATTGTGCTCCCATTATTCCCCCAATACGCCTCAGCTACCAACGGATCCGTGATAGATCGGGTGATGGAAATAGCCCGTGGCTGGCAGATCATCCCGGAAATGACCTTCGTGAGTAATTACGTAGATCACCCCTTGTTTCTTGAGGCTTGGGCTGAACAAGGACGGGAGGCCATGCAAAAACACGACTACGATAAATTCCTGTTTTCTTACCATGGCCTTCCCGAGCGGCAAATCCGGAAGGGAAGCGTGGAAGGGCACTGCAAGCTAGGCTCCTGCTGCGCCACCTATGGTCTGAAAAATCAGTTTTGCTACCGCGCCCAATGCTTCCAGACTACCCGATTGGTGGCTGAAAAACTAGGCCTTCCAGAGGACAAAGTGATGACCTGCTTCCAATCTAGACTGGGGAAAGATCCCTGGATCAAACCCTACACCGAGGATACCATCAAGGAATTGGCCAAAGAAGGAGTAAAAAAAGTACTCGTTTTTTCTCCGGCATTTGTGGCGGACTGCTTGGAAACTATCGTGGAGGTGGGCGAAGAATACAAGGAGCAGTTTGAGGAACTCGGCGGCGAGCACTGGGATTTGGTGCCCAGCCTCAACTCCAGTGATACTTGGGTGAGGTGTGTGGAGGATTT
>CAMBMU010000120.1 GCA_945868725.1 Spirosoma fluviale | reverse complement strand
AACGTGGAGCAGCTTCCTGATTTATCAAAAGACACTTCTAAAAATTTAGCTTGCGCATTCCATACGATCTGAGGAAAAGAAGTTGCTGTACCTCCGGTACGTCTACCCGTACCAATGATCACATTGACCATTCCATAGGCATCCGTCCGGGTGGTTATCACTTCTTCGTATTCACTTATTCCTGAAGCATTTTTGAAAACAAACTTCAAGCACAAGTCCTTATCCCCCATTGGAGCCGCTCGATTATCCTCTCCAGGCAATAATTGGCTGTCCATAATGACGGCTTGGTAGGTGATTCCTGGAACTTGGGCCAATGCAGGCACCGCTAGCACCCACATCCAAAAAACAAGACCGATCTTTTTCATATTACTTTAATTGAACGTACAAACCGAATAAAATCCCATGGGACAGAAATCGCACTTGCTCCTCCTCTGGGCCTCCCAATCGAGCGCTTTTTGAATAGCTATAGGTAAGATTCAAAAACGCACGCTGGAATACAGGATAAGAAGCAGAAGCCCCAACACCAGTTTTCGCAAATACTCCCTTAAAATCCTCTTTCCCTTTCAGAGGAAAGCGAGAACTATTGATCGCCTGGGTACCTGAAAGCATTCCAGAAAGGCCTAAATGCCCCCGAACCCCAAGTTCCACCTCTCCGACATGCGCCAAAAATGAAAGGGTATTGGTAATCCCTCCGTAGGTCGTTTCCCAACTGTAATTATTGTTTTGGTCCCCCCCGAAGGAATTGAAGGAGTCTAGGTTGAGGGATACTTCATTTTTAAACCAGTTTGGAGAGTAGGAGCGCTCTTTTTCTGGAGCTCCTTCCTTTTTTGTTTTTGGAACAAAGGGAAAACCCATGCCCATTTCGATGGAATTCCCCATTCCTGACGTGAAATCAAGGAGCTTTGTCCCATCCGAAGATCGAAAATCGTAGGTAGTGGAATTAATTCCTGTTTTGATAAAAATCTCTTGCGCGGTCATCCGTAGACTAAAGGCAAAGAGAAGAAAGCAGGTAAAAAAAAAGATTCTCATGGTTTTTTGATTAGACGGCTTTGAACAAACTTATTTCCTGATCTCAGGTGTGCGACATATACCCCTGTTGCCAGATAGGGTAGATTCAGTTGAATTTCATTGTTTTTAGGCTGATGCGATGCCTCATAGACCAATTTTCCCAGCCCATCATAGATCCGCACTTGTGTCAGTTCCTGATTCTCGGTTGTGAATCGAAACGAAATGCGGTCGGTAAACGAATTTGGAAAGGCGATGACCTCAAATGGAAGTTTGATTTCTTTCGGTACTACTCGGATTCCACGCAAAAACCCTTGGCTGATACGTGCCGTTGACGACACAAATACTCCAGCCACGCTACTTTGACCAATGGATTGTTGGACCACTACCCCTTGCCCTTGAATTGCCTGTGCAGTAGAACCCATAGCCACCCAGCTTTCGTTGCGAAGGGATTGTGCATGGATAGGGAGAGAAACCAAGCTTCCCCATACCAAAAAAATGTAACTGGTGATTCTTGTTTTTGGACACATACCCAGTTTATTTAAAAAAGGAAAATCCAGGAATGGGATAAATTGTATGACGATTTATCTCCATTCTTATTTTTTACATAATTACTTATTTTTTTTAAATTATTAATTTTTAAAGATTATTTTTTTTCAGTTTTTTATTCAAATAATTAAATTTTTAAAAAGTATTAAAAAAAGGCAAAAATTGCCCCACTACCGTCTAGTGAAGAATTGATCAAAGTCAAACCATCTGGGCAACACAACAAAGAAAACGTGGACTAAATGGGATTGCCTCCAAAAAAGGAATGGGATTCCGGGCAGTAACATCTGAAAAGTTAAAAAACCTCTAGTTTAAAAAACAAAGAAGGGAAGCGCTTTCGGCTTTCGAAACACTTCCCCTCCCCTGTGTAGCAAGCAATTTATTTCAAGGATACAGTCTTCCGAAAATACATCCGAGAAATAAAGATTCCACCATCGTCATCCTTACCTCCGTAGCTTTCCACTGCACTAGTCACATACGCCATTGTATATCCTTCCGACTCCAATTCCATAATTCGTGCAGCAATCATCGCATCATTTGATGCAATATTCTGGAAGTTGATTCCAGCAGCACTGAAGAAGTTGAGCAGCTTGGCTTCGTCAAACTTATCTACTTTCAATTCTTTCCGACTCACGGTACGTTGAGAAGATTTCTTCCCGTCTACTCGGGTTGTTCTAAAATCTTCCGTATTCACATCCGTCATGTTTTCGATCATTCGGGATCTTCCAAGGCCCATTGGGACAATGGATTCCACCACGGTGACAATTTTCCACTCATTGAAGGTTTGGGTGGTCATTTCTTGTGCTTGAACAGCCATGCTGCCAATTACTAGTAAGAATGCTAAGACAAATCGCTTTTTCATAAATTTAAATTGGGTTTTAAAGATGAATAATCAGTGAAACGAGTATTTACTAAAGATAGGTTTTACACCATCGAAATAAAAAAATGGGTTTTATCTTTTTATCATTTTTTGCCAATTGAAAGCATATAAAAAATTATAGCAATTAAGTCGAATCTATCGAGGGCTAAAAAGCTGGCTCCATTTTTTCTGATCCAAGTACACCCGACAGGTATCGTTCACAAGCGCTGCTTCAATCTTAAAATTTTCTTGCGTTCCCAATAGGATCCGTTGGTAGGTCAGAGACCAATTTTTGGCATCTACCTCCTTGATTCCTACCCGCTTGAGTGCATAACCAAAATCCTGATCCGACAATTCTGCTGCCAGCTTCTTCTCCCCAAGTGCCTGCTTCATTGGCCCATAAAAAAACTTGGCCATCTGCCCGTATTCCTGCTTTTGATGCAGCACCTGCAAATACCGCAGCACATCCATATTGTAGAAGCATAGCGGATTTTTGAATAAACAAAAGTTGGGCTGTTCGAGAAGATGAATCGCCTTACCATTCCCTATGGGAGTTAAAACTAGGAATATAGAAACAAGGATGGGGAGGAAAATTTTAACCATAGCTGGGGGTAATTGAAAAGCCCCTAAAAATACCAACTTATCAGGTAATTCAATTCGCTAAATAAACCCTATTCTAATTTTTTTTCCGAATAGACTCCCTGCTAACTCCTGATTTCAACTCCTTTTCCCGCTACATGGCGGTCTTTTTGTTTCCTATCCTTCAGAGTAAATCACTTCCCAAGGTCGATAGCACTTGGTCCAGTTGGATGTTCCCAATTCTTGGTTAGTAGAAGTAGGAGGTATTCCTTAAAGACACAAAAATTAAATCGAATGGGTGGAGACAATGAAAATTTCGGGCCTCGGTCATTGGTCTTTAAACCGTCTATCAAAGAAAATCTCTATTCTGGTGTAATCGCTGCCATCCATTTTTAAAAACATCTATATTTAGCAGGCCTAAAACATTCCAATCAAGGTTGGCCTTTTTCGGGATTTGTACCGTGTTTCCGAATCCATTTACTCCTTCTCGGAATGCTATGAATAGGTAAGTAAAAACTTTGTGCCAAAACGAAGATTACTGATTTGGAGCAGATCGGAGGAGTAAAACCATCAATTCACATTCCAATAGACCAAGTAAAAAAACTGTGCCAGTCAAAAACCAACTTATTTTTTCAATTTCCAAAATCGCAAACCAGCTTAGTGGAAGGCTTCTCAAAAGCCTCGCTTCTTGGTCTTTCTTCCTTTTGGTCCAGTTGTTCTTCTGTATCACCAATCTTCAAGCACAGACAGAATTCATTGAGCTGAGGTTTGATCAAAAAGATGCTCCAAAGAAAGCCCAGTATTTTTTGACTGGAAAAGTAAGCCAATTGGAAACCAAGGAGGCCCTTTCTGGAGTAGCCATACATATTGATGGCTATTTTGAGGGAAACAACACAGATCAAAACGGGTATTATTTTATTTCTCTAGATTCTGGACGACACCGAATTGTTTTCCGCCAGTTTGGAAAAACGCCCCTTCATTATCAGATCCAATTGTATGGGGATGGACTATTGGATGTAGAACTTGTAAACCTTGATTTTGAATTAGCCATATTCACTGTTGAAGCAGAGGAACGAGACAGAAATATTCGTAGCCCAATTTCCGGTGTGACCAAAATGAAGATCGAAGACATCAAGCTTGTACCCGCTTTTCTTGGCGAGCCAGATGTCTTTAACGTACTGCAATCCATGCCGGGGGTGACGACTGTTGGTGAAGGTTCAGCCGGTATGAATATCCGAGGGGGCCGGGCAGATCAAAACCTGATCATGATGAATGAGACGATTGTACTCAGCAACAGCCATGCTCTGGGTTTTTTATCCTCATTCAATGGCGATGCTTTACAAAATTTCACCTTATATAAAGGCGCTGTTCCAAGCTATTTTGGAGGAAGGAGTTCTTCTGCCCTCAACATTGAAATGCGTAATGGAAATAAAGAAAAATGGGAAGGCAGTGCCTCAATGGGCACAGCCGTCAGCAAACTGTTGGTAGAAGGGCCGATTGTCCCTGAAAAAACTTCCCTACTTCTGGCGACTAGATTGTCCAATGCCAATTGGCTGTTGAACCTGGCCGATGAAGGAGATATCAAAAACAGTGATATTAGGTTTCATGACATCTATTTTGATATTAACCATCAGCTAACTAAAAAAAATAGCCTAGACTTTAGCTTGCTAAACACCGGGGATTATTTCAAGTTTTCCAATCAATTTGGATTTGAATGGAGCAACCTTGTTGGCTCTTTGACAAGTAGGAATCTAGTAACAGATAATCTTTCGCTAGTCGGGATGGTCGCTTATGGTTCATTCAACAATAGTTTTTTTGAACCTTCTTCGGTCGATCCATCGAAAATCGAAAATGGCTTGTATTACTACCAAGGAAAAATATCTGGATTATGGACTTTGGAGAAATTGGAGTTCAACTTCGGAGCCGAAGCCATTCAGTACCAGATGCGATCGGAATCCTTAATCCCCTTGACTCAGGAATCCGGGATAGTGCCAGAAACGATCCAAAAACAAAGAGGCTTGGAATATGCTCCCTATATCTCTGCAGATTGGAACCCAACTGAAAATCTCTCCTTCTCGGGCGGTCTCCGGTACTCTAATTATGCCCAACTGGGGCCCGACTCCATCTTCAGGTATCAAGAAGGACTTCCGAAATCGAGATTTACCATCAATGGAGTAGATTATGTAGAAAGTGGGAGTATCGTCAACTACCATGGTCTTGAGCCTAGATTTTCCTTCAGATGGACTTTTGACAAAGTCAATTCCATCAAAGGAGGCTATTCCTTGATGAACCAATACCTTCAGACGATCTCCAATGCTACAGGCCCGACTCCCATTGATTTGTGGCAGCTGAGCACCAATTACATTCTTCCTCAACGGTCCCACAATGCTTCTTTGGGCTACTTCCGAAATTTCAAAGAAGATGAATGGTCGACTTCCCTTGAAGGATTCTATCGAAGTACGGACAACCAAATAGAGTACCGAAATTTTGCGGACTTATTCTTAAATCCACATTTGGAAACAGAATTGATACAGGGAGAAGGCCTTGCCTTTGGCACTGAACTAATGATCCAAAAAAACAGCGGAGGGATTACAGGCTGGCTTGCTTACACCTTCAGCAGGTCTTTTATCAGGACCACTTCAGAATTTCCCGAAATCCAAGTCAACCAAGGAAATTGGTTTGCAACCAATTTTGACAAACCCCACAACATTTCCTTGGTGACTAATTTCCATGTGAAAAAGGGCAGAACATTCAATACCAACGTCAATTTTTCATCAGGCCGACCGGTGACAGGAATTTCATCCAACTATGTCATTGGAGCGGTTTCTGTTCCCAATTTTGGGAATAGGAATGAGTTTAGGATTCCAAATTATTTTAGAATTGACTTTTCTTACCTGACAAATGGCTTCGTACGGAAATGGGATGATAAAGTCAATTTTAGCATCTACAACCTTACCGGAAGGAGAAATGCTTATTCTGTTTTCTTCCAAAGAGAGGGCCGGGTTCCAAGATTGGTTCCTTATCAGATTTCGATTTTAGGAACAGCTTTCCCTTCATTCACCTACACAGTAAAGTTCTGAAAATGAGCAAGAATCAAAAAATATCAATCCGCTCTGTCCTGGTATTTGCCCTATTTCTAGTGCTTACTGTTTCCTGTATTGATCGGCTAGATTTTCTCGGTGAAACCAAGGAGGGTCAGCTCGTCATTTATGGTTTATTCACTGATGTTGATGAAAGGCAGGTAGTGACTGTAAGTCGTACTGCGCTATCAGGATTAGCCCCGAGAGGTGTTCCAAATGCCAAGGTTTCAGTATTGAGTACATCCGGTGCAAGGTTTCCCTACACCAGTTTGAAGACTGGGGAATATGAATTGGTTGGCTTTAGGGCTCTTAAAGGACAAAGTTATGCTTTGGAAGTAGTATTGGATGGAAAAGTATACCTCTCTAAGTATGAAAAAGTACCGGAACTGAATGCAGAGGATGTGCTCAGCTTTACTTTTGACAACGAACCTTTCAGAACGGATAAGCCTGAATACGTGTTTAAAGTCTTTTCAAAGACGACGCTTCCTGACAGCCAAGATCCAATTTACCTGAGGTGGACGATTGAGGAAACCTATTTATGGCCTTTGGCATGGTTAAGAGGAACGGGTATCCCTCCCCCGCAACCCCCTCCTTGCTTTATTTCGGATGCGATCGAACCAAATCGGATTAATTTATTTGATGGCTC
>CAMBMU010000119.1 GCA_945868725.1 Spirosoma fluviale | reverse complement strand
CGTCAGTTCAACCTGATGTTTTCAACCCAAGTAGGTTCTGTAGCGGAGGATTCCACTACCATTTACCTACGCCCCGAGACAGCCCAAGGGATATTTGTCAATTTCCTAAACGTACAGAAGACCGCACGCATGAAGGTGCCTTTTGGCATCGCTCAGATCGGCAAAGCCTTCCGGAACGAGATTGTGGCCCGTCAGTTTATCTTCCGTATGCGAGAGTTTGAACAGATGGAAATGCAGTTTTTCGTGCGCCCTGGCACCGAACTAGAATGGTACGAAAAGTGGGCTGCCAGCCGAATGGCTTGGCACTTGGCCTTGGGTACACCTGCTGACAAACTCCGCAAGCACCCCCATGAGAAGTTGGCACACTATGCCAATGCCGCTATGGACATCGAATATGAATTCTCCTTTGGATTCAAAGAGGTGGAAGGCATCCACTCGCGTACCGACTTTGACCTCAAATCACACCAGGAGTTTTCGAAAAAGAAGCAGCAGTACTTTGATCCGGAGATCAACCAGAACTACATCCCCTACGTGATCGAAACTTCCATCGGTGCAGATCGCTTGTTCTTGTTGACACTTTGCAATGCTTATACCGAAGAAGTCTCTGAGGAAAAGAGCAGAATCTACTTGAAGCTACACCCAGCTATCGCTCCGGTGAAAGCGGCGATTCTTCCCATCATCAAAAAAGATGGCTTACCCGAAAAAGGACAGGAGATCTTGGAGCTACTTAGGTACGATTTCAACATCATCTACGAAGACTCAGGCTCCATCGGCAAGCGTTACACGCGCCAAGATCTGATTGGTACCCCTTTCTGTATCGCCGTGGATCACCAGACCTTGGAAGACAATACCGTCACCATCCGCCACCGCGACAGCACCGAACAGGAGCGCGTCGCCATCTCCGAATTACATGGCCGAATTGCCGAGGCAACGAGCTTTAGGAGGATATTTGAGAAACTGTAAGGAAATGTACTAAGTACCAGAAATGGGTTAGGAAATACAATGGAAATAAGGTAGAAACAATCCGAGCAAGCTCGGAGAAATATTGACTTCAATTCGTGTTTCAAATACTTATTTCAACTTTATTTCACGAAGCGTAGCGAAGTATATTTCTATGGTATTTCAGTGGAGTAGCATCTCGCTTCTAAAACTCAATCCTACCCTTCTCCTTCCCTTCCCCTAACAAAAGGCTCTTGGGAGACTTGGAATTCAGGTACACATGGACGATATTTTGCTGTCCGGCAAATTCTCGCAGCAGCAGGGTATTTTGTACCTCTACGGTAGTTGGAACTACCGTAATGCCTGATTCCAAATAAAACCAGGCGGCATCTTCCTCTACTTCATAGCCCACGTAGCTGAGTGGAACCATTTTCCCATTGACCCAAACTTGGGTATGCTTGAGGAGGTAGGCCTTTACTTGGCTTTCCAACTTGGCCTTGTCTTTGGGCTTGAGAAAATCCACGGACCCTCCAGCTTCCTTACTCAAGGCTACTTCCAAATCGTCCCAGAAAATTTTCTGGGCAAGCTCCATCTTTTTGGAGCTGGGGTTGAACCTTACCTCAGTGAGTGTGATAAAAAAGGGATGCAGAAAAGTCATCCAGGTCCAGAGGGTCAGTGAAAATATGCCAAGGTGCATTTGCTACGCGGTTTGTGCCGTTTGTGGTAATTATGCTGTAATATTGGGGGTTATTTATTTCTTTTCGAAGTATTTCTACGAATATGACTTCATTTGAACTCTACTTTAAGCTTGGATTACAACATATTTTAGACCTCCAGGGGTTTGACCATATCCTGTTTATCCTTGCACTTTGCGCAGTATTTGTGGCTCGGGATTGGGTGAAAATTCTACTGCTGGTCACCGCATTTACCCTAGGACACTCGCTCACCTTGGCACTCGCCACCTTTGAAGTGGTACAGATCCGCTCAGAAATTATCGAGTTTCTAATCCCGGTGACCATCGCATTTACCGCCTTGGTAACCCTAGTAAAACCCAAACCCTCTAACGACAAGGGAATTCAGCTCAACTACCTGCTTGCACTTTTATTTGGATTAATCCATGGAATGGGATTTGCGAATTACCTCCGCACACTCTTGGGTAAAGAAGCCTCCATTTGGCAGCCCCTCCTCGCCTTCAATGTGGGACTTGAAGTAGGACAAATAGTCATCGTAGCGGCATTTCTACTGCTCACCTCTTTGGTGCATCTGGTAGGAATGAACCGCAAGGAGTGGACCTTGATTGTTTCTGCATTTGTTTTGGGCGTAGCCTGCATGCTAATGCTCCAAACCAAATTTTGGTAGCTTGACTCATTTTCTTTTTTTTAGAAATCAGTACCTTTCCTTTCATAACTAAGAATTTACCAACAGATGAAAAAAATACTTACCCTCGCCCTTCTCGCTTTCACTGGCTTTTTTCCAGCCCTAGCCCAGCATACCGAGCAAAATCACGGGGTCCGCTTTGAGCAGTTGGGCACAATGCTGCGGACACCCAATGTGTACCGCACCGCATCAGGTGCCCCAGGACATTTGTACTGGCAGCAGCAAGCCAACTATGTCATTGACGTAGAACTGGACGATGCCAACCAGTCCATCAAGGGCAAGGAGACGGTCACCTACATCAACAATTCCCCAGATGTGCTGACTTACCTTTGGCTGCAACTGGATCAGAACAACCGAGGCAAGGATTCCGACACTCCAAAAGTGACTGAATCTAGCATCGGTCCCGACATGACACTCCGCACCTTGGAAGGTATCCTCTGGCATTCGGACGACTACGACGTGAAGATCCTCTCCATCCAGGATGCTTCCGGAAAGCCCCTCAACGTAGCCATCAATAAGACCATGATGCGCATCGACCTACTCAAGCCTTTGAAGGCAGGAGAAACTGTCCAGTTTAGCATCGACTGGAGTTTCAACATCACGGATCGCATAGGATTTATTAATGGACGACCAGGCTACGAGTATTTTCCGAAGGATGGCAACTACCTCTACACCATGGCCGAGTGGTTTCCACGCATGGCTGTCTATTCTGATTTTCAAGGATGGCAAAACAAGCAGTTCCTAGGTAGAGGGGAATTTGCACTCACCTTTGGAGACTACGAAGTACGCATCACGGTACCGGCAGACCACATGGTAGGCGCTACCGGCGTGCTTCAGAATCCGGAGCAAGTACTTTCTGCCACCGAACTTCAGCGTTGGAACAAGGCCAAGCAGACCTACGATGCCCCAGTCATCATCCGTACGCAAGCAGAGGCAGAAGCCCTAGAAAAGAAAAAAGCCCCCGGCAAGAAAACCTGGATATTCAAGGCAGAAAACGTGCGTGACTTTGCTTGGACCTCTTCCCGTAAATTCATCTGGGATGCCATGGCTGTAAAGCAAGGTGGAAAAGATGTAATGGCCATGTCTTACTATGGCAAGGAAGGCAACCCCCTCTGGGAGCAGTACTCTACCCGCGTAGTCGCCCACACGCTGAAGTCTTACTCCTCCCATACCTTTGACTATCCCTACCCAACCGCCATTTCCGTAGAAGGCAGCAACGGCATGGAGTATCCGATGATCTGCTTCAACTATGGAAGACCAGATGCGGACGGCACCTATTCGGATGCCATCAAATACGGCATGATTTCGGTCATTATCCACGAAGTAGGACACAACTACTTCCCGATGATCGTCAACTCCGACGAGCGTCAGTGGACCTGGATGGACGAGGGATTGAATACCTTCATGCAGTTTATGGCCGAGCAAGAGTGGGATAGAAACTATCCATCTCGTCGTGGCCCTGCGCACAAAATTGTGCCTTATATGAAAAGTGAAAAGCACTTGCTCGAGCCGATCATGACCAATTCAGAAAACATCATCCAGTTTGGACCTAATGCTTATGCCAAGCCAGCCACTGCCTTGAACATCCTCCGCGAGACGGTGATGGGCAGAGACTTGTTTGACTTTGCCTTCCAAGAATACTCCAACCGATGGATGTTTAAGCATCCTACCCCGGATGACTTGTTCCGTACCCTTGAGGATGCTTCTGCAGTCGACTTGGATTGGTACTGGAGAGGATGGTTCTACGGAACTGATCCGGTTGACATTTCCATTGAAAATGTGGCTTGGTACAAGTTGGACAACCGAGCTCCAGCACAAAAAAAGGCGGAAGCCAAGGCTGATTTCGACCGCGAAGAGGCTTCGGTATCCAAAAATGCGAATGTCAAGGGGGTACCCGCTACCGTTGTGGAAGCAGACCCAGCCACTCGAGATTTCTACAACAGTTACAATCCATTCACGGTAACTCCAGAAGATGAGGCAGCTTACAAAACCTTCCTTGCCAGCCTATCGGAGAAGGAAAAGAGTTTGTTGAACAGCAACATGAACTTCTACGAGATGACCTTCAAAAATGTGGGCGGCTTGGTGATGCCTTTGATCATTGAGTTTCACTATGCCGATGGCAGCAAGGAAACAGAACACATCCCTGCCGAAATCTGGAGAAAAAGTGAATCTCAGGTGACCAAAGTGTTTGCCAAGGAAAAAGAAGTGGTCAAGTTTGTCCTCGATCCGAAGCGGGAAACCGCCGACATCGACGAAAGCAGCAACTACTGGCCTAGACAATACCAGCCTACCCGATTTGAATTGTTCAAGGATGGTTCCACCGTTCGAGGAGCCGCTCAAGGGGACAATCCGATGAAGAAGGCAAGTAAAAAGTAGTCAACGGTCCACAGTCCACGGTCCACTGCTCACTCAATTGAACCTCAAGCTTTATTTTCTTCCCTCAAAGATAGATGAGGCTAATTATTTAATCTAGGTTGGTTTATTAACTAAAAGAGGCTGTCCCTAACGAGACAGCCTCTTTTTTTCTTGTGTTTTCTAAATGATTTTGTCCCTAGTAGGAACTAGGCTTGAGGTTCTTTACAATCTGCTGTCGACCGTGGACCGTCGTCTGTTGACAAAAATTATTTCCCCGCTCCAAATTGGTATCCCATCCATCCCCCAGCAACCATCAAGACAAGGGTTACCGCAAGAACAAGGACCAGGGTAGACAGGGGCATTTCCCAATCTACGTCTCCAATTTTAAATTTGACAGGCTTATTCCAGTTCATCTGAGCAACAAAACGCGTGAAGGAACACTTATTTTTTTAAAGCGCTCTTCCAGCCTGATTTTTCAAGCTGAGCAGCAGATTCCTCCACCTTCTCACGAAGGCTTTTCTTAAAAGTATCCATCTTTTGGCCAACCTCGGCATCGTAAGCACCAAGGATGGAAGCCGCGAGGATCCCTGCATTTTTTCCTCCATTCAAGGCCACCGTAGCTACAGGAATACCCGAAGGCATCTGCAAAATGGACAGGATGCTATCCCAACCGTCAATGGAATTAGAACTATGGACCGGAACCCCAATCACAGGAAGACTCGTCAAGGAAGCCACCATCCCCGGTAGGTGAGCAGCTCCGCCAGCACCGGCAATGATTACCTTGATACCCCGGTCACGAGCAGATTCGGCATAGTCTACCATCCGCTTGGGGGTGCGGTGCGCACTGACCACGGTGAGTTCAAAGGCAATGCCCATGTCTTCCAAAAACTGAGCCGCTTCGGCCATTACAGGAAGATCTGATTGACTTCCCATGATAATTCCTACCTGTGGATTCATAGCTACGATTTGATTTTGATGAGTTCTTTGATTCGTTGCGCTTTGTCTTTTACTTCCTGAATATCCTCCCCCAAAAGGGTCACGTGGCCCATCTTCCGGAAAGGTTTGGTGTGTTTTTTCCCATAGAGGTGGATATACACCCCTTTTTCGGACATGGCCTCAGCCAATCCCTCCACCACTGCAGGTCCTTCGTATCCTGGTTCGCCGAGCAGGTTGATCATGGCCGCTGGGCAACGCAGCGCAGTATTGCCGAGGGGCCAGTTCATCACGGCGCGGAGGTGCTGCTCAAACTGGGAGGTAAAATTGGCCTCAATGGTATGGTGTCCGCTATTATGCGGGCGGGGAGCAATTTCATTGACGAGTATTTCGCCAGTACGGGTTACAAAAAGTTCGACGGCTAGAATCCCTACCAAGTCCAACTTTAAGATGAGATCCTTGGCGATGGCTTGCGCCTTTTTTTCGATTTCTGGGGAAATGCCTGCTGGCGCAAAAAGAAACTCCACCAAGTTGGCAGTAGGATGAAAAGCGCATTCCACTGCGGGATAGGCGATGACCTCCCCTCGCTCGTTGCGGGCAACGGTAACGGCAATTTCCTTTTCAAAGTCAATCAATTTTTCGAGTAGCCCTGGCGCATCAAACGCCAGGTCTAGATCAGCTGCCGTACGCAACACTTGCACCCCTCTACCATCGTAACCTTCCTTTCCAAGTTTGTTGACCGCTGGCAAAAAGGAAGCATTCGCGAAGACCTCGGCCTTATTTTCCGTTAGGATAAATTCAGCGGTAGGAACGCCATGTTCCAAGTAAAACTGCTTTTGGCTGCGCTTGTCTTGAATCAAGGCAAGCAAATGAGGCTGGGGGTATACTTTTTTGCCTTCATCAGCCAATTTTTGAAGTGCCTCGGTATTGACCGCCTCAATCTCTACTGTGATCACATCGCAGTGCTGCCCAAAGGCATAGACAGCAGCATAATCCTTTAGGGAGCCGACCGTAAACTGCTGGGCAATGTCCTTGCAAGGCGCATTGGGATCGGGATCGAGGATATGAATGTCCTGATTGTAGTTGATGGCAGACTGAATCAGCATGCGGCCAAGTTGGCCTCCTCCGAGTACGCCTAAAATTGGATTTGGATGCATTGAACCCATAGATGGGTCAAAATTAACAGATTAAACCTGAAATCGGAGCAATCCACT
>CAMBMU010000118.1 GCA_945868725.1 Spirosoma fluviale | reverse complement strand
GTGCCTTGCTCTACTTTGTAGGAGGCGTGTTTTTTATCTGCAGAAACTTCTGAGAATTTTTTCCCCATAAATCGCTTTACGGAGGAGATGGTGTTGGCAGGGTTGGTAATCGCCTGGCGTTTGGCAGGATCACCTACTTTTCGCTCGCCATTTCCATTGTCAAGAAAAGCAACGATAGAAGGAGTTGTTCTTCTTCCTTCGCTGTTTTGAATGACTACGGGCTCGTTACCTTCCATTACAGCTACGCAGGAATTGGTAGTACCCAAATCAATGCCTATAATTTTTCCCATGAGTATGTTGGTTTTGTATGTTTTCTTTTTGAAAGACAAAGCACCTTATTCAAGGGTTATGCCATCTTGCCTTTTCTACTTTTTGGTGTCAGTTTGTCATAATTTTGACTGCGACAGTTCCTTGGAGGGCTAAAATTTGTCACGAACTGGGAGCTGATGCCTGTCTTTTTTGTCATACTTCGCTCTTCCGCCCTCCCTCAAGTAGTTAAGAATTGGCACAGCTCCAATTTTTCCTGTAATTTTAGTCATGAGCAATGCCCTTGTCCTTCAAGAAATTTACCTCTATCCCATCAAATCCTTGGGGGGAATTTCTGTCCGCCAAGCCGAGGTGGAGGAAAGGGGCTTTAAGTATGATCGGCGATGGATGCTGGTGGATAAATCAGGGGATTTTGTGACCCAGAGGACCTATCCTCAATTGGCAGTCCTGCAAGTGGCAATAGGAGATACACAATTGGAAGTCTATTCCAAGATTGACCCCTCTCAACGAATTGCTTTTGACTTGGATTTGATTTCACCCCAAGAACTGCCGGTTCAAATCTGGGGAGATGAAGTGCTCGCCAGGCTGGTATCCGATGAGGTGAGTCGTTGGTTTAGTGATTTTTTAGGCATGGCATTGGATCTCGTCGTGATGCCTGAAAGTTCCGAACGAAAGATGGATCCCCGCTATGCCGTGCAGGGGGAGTCTGTGAGCTTTGCAGATGGGATGCCCTATGTCCTAATTGGACAATCTTCTCTTGATGACTTGAATCAAAGATTGAATGAACCTGTACGGATGGATCGGTTTCGGCCCAACCTAGTATTTTCAGGAGGAGAGGCCTATGCAGAGGATCAGTTTAAGCAACTCCAAATTGGCGAGGTAGGATTTCAGGTGGTTAAGCCCTGTGGGCGTTGTGTCCTGATCACGGTGAACCAGCAGACGGCGGAGCAAGGGAAAGAGCCGCTCGCTACCTTGGCTACCTACCGTACGGTGAACAATAAGGTCTACTTTGGACAAAATGCCGTCGCCTTAACTCCGGGTATCGTCCGAGTAGGAGATCCCATTCAACAGTCGTAACCGAGTAGTTGAGATCAGAATTTTGTCAACAGTTGACGGTCGACAGACCACAGTCAATTGAATTCCAGTTAGGAAAAAGGTATTAAAATTTGGATTCTAAATTTGGTCCCACAACGAATGGGCTGTCGACAATGGACTGTGGTCTGTTAGCGATTATCCGCAACACATGAGACGCACTTTGAAGTACGGTCATGATTGCGGATAATCTTAAAACTCCTTTACGGTTTGAATAAATACCTTGACCATCTCGGGATCGATGTCAGGGTAGACTCCGTGTCCTAAATTGGCAATGTGACGCTTCCCGCGGAACTGCTCCATCATGTCTTGTGTCGCCTGCCGCACCTGATCTGGATTGCCATACAATGCCGCAGGATCTAAGTTGCCTTGCAAGGTCTTGTGGGGGCCAATGAGGGCACTGGATTCTTCAATGTCCATGTTCCAGTCCAAGCCAATGGTTTCGCAGGAGAGTTTGCCCAGCGACTCACGCGCAAAAAAGGCTCCTTTGGCAAATACCGTGACCGGCACTTCCGTGATGGCATCGCATATTTGGGAGATGTAGGGTAGTGAAAATTCGGCGTACTGCTTTGGACCCAAAATCCCTGCCCAACTGTCAAAAATCTGAACCAAATCAGCTCCAGCACGGATCTGTGCTTTGAGGTAATTGATCGTAGAATCGGTAATGAGCTGCAAGAGTTGCTGAGAAAATACCGGGTCACGGTACAACTTTTCTCGGGATAGGGAGAAGGTTTTGCTGCCACTGCCTTCGACCATGTAGGCAAAAATCGTCCAGGGAGCTCCAGCAAACCCGATCAAGGGCACTCGGCCATTTAGGTTTTTCTTGGTGATCTGAATGGCATCCATCACGTATTGCAAGTCGTTGTCGCCTTCGGCTACGCGTAATTTTTTAAGGTCCGATGCGGAGCGCACGGTTTGGGGAAACCAAGGTCCTCGCTTCTCTACCATCTCATAGGGCAAGCCCATGGCTTCTGGAATGACCAGGATGTCTGAAAAAATAATGGCTGCATCAACTCCAAGCAGGTCTACAGGCTGAATAGTCACCTCAGCAGCAAGCTCAGGCGTTTGTGCAAGCTCAATAAAACCAGAGACAGATTCCCGAACGGCTCGGTATTCCGGAAGAATTCTGCCAGCTTGACGCATCAACCATACAGGAGTCCGTTCTGTTTTTTCACCTCTAGCTGCACGGAGCAGCAGGTCGTTTTGGAGTATCATGACGCAAAGATACGAGTGGAAGAGAACTGAATTAGAAATTGGAAAGAAAGAAATGGGCCGAATTCAGATTACTGAGATGCTCAACCGATTTAGCGCAGTGGGGCAATCACATGAACCTCTGTTTCTCCAATAATCTTGTCGATGTAATAGCCGCTCAAGGTTAGGTTATTTGCCTCAGCATATTCTTGAATCTTTTCCTTGATGGTATTTGGTCCAGGCATTACCCATTTATTACTGCTTACCTGCGCTAGAATATATCTGGTTTCGGTAAATTTTTTTGACTCCATTTCAGGTGCTCCAAAAGGGAGGTTGATCCCTACAAAAACTTCCAGTGTGTCGCGCTTTCCGGCAGGCTCCACATAGTACAGCGTGTGGAGGAAGCTGCCTGGGTGAAGGGATTTCAGAGACTCGATGGAGCGAAACGCTTGTTCCAAACCTTTGTCCAAAGGAGTACCTTTAAATGTTTTTCCTGCGAGTGTTTCAGGGGGAGTAGTGACCAAACTAAGGGTAATGGGACTATTGCCACCCAATTGATCGTAGGCCAAATAGCCTCCAAGCCCAAGAATTAGGAGTAAGATAGCAGCGATGAGTAGTTTCTTCATTACCGAATGGAGGCTTAATGCGCAGTCATTTTTAACTGCATTTGGTGTAACTGGGTGTAGTAGCCTCCCTTTTCCAACAGAGATTGGTGGGTACCTGTTTCCACAATTTCGCCTTTGTTGAGCACTAGGATTTGGTCAGCCTTCTGTATGGTGGAGAGGCGGTGGGCGATGACGATGGAGGTCCGCCCTTGCATCATTTTTTCGATGGACTCTTGAATAAGTTGCTCTGTTTCGCTGTCCACCGAAGAAGTAGCTTCATCTAGGATGAGAATTTCCGGGTTGTAGACCATGGCCCGCACAAATGAAATCAGTTGTCGTTGTCCTACCGAAAGGGTGGCACCGCGTTCCATTACATTGTAGTCCAATCCACCCGGTAGCTTTTCGATGAATTTTGCCGCTCCAACTAGTTCGGCAGCTTCCAACACCTGCTCTTTGGTGATGCTTGGATTGCCTAGCGTAATATTTTGGTAGATGCTACTGGAGAAAAGGAATACATCTTGGAGCACTACTCCTATATGTTTTCGAAGTGCGCTCAACTCATAGTCTTGAATGTTGGTGCCATCGATGGTAATGCTTCCTTTGTTGATTTCATAAAATCGTGAAATCAAGTTGATGATGGAGGATTTGCCAGCCCCTGTAGCCCCGACTAGGGCAATGGTTTGGCCCTTTTTGGCTTCAAAGGAGATGTTTTTTAAGACATAATCTTCTTCTTTGTAAGCAAACCAGACTTGGTCTAAGCGGACATTTCCTCGAATTTTTTCAGGGCTAAAGCTACCTTCATTGGCGATATGCTCGGTGGAGGCTAGGAGCTTGAAGATTCTGGAGGAGCTTACTACGCCCATTTGTAGCGTGTTGAACCGGTCTGCAATCATTCGGATGGGTCGAAAGAACAATTGCAAATACATGATAAAGGAGATCAAAATACCGATTTTCAAGTCCATGCCTAAGACGCCTACTGCTCCGTACCAGACGACTAGGCCTATTCCGATGGCCTGTATAATCTCGGCAACAGGGAAATAGACTGAATAATACAGTACCGAGCGGATGTGTGCTGTGCGGTGCTCTCGGTTGATCTCTTTAAACTTGTCAAACTCGCGCTGCTCACGGTTAAAGAGCTGCACGATGGTCATGCCCGTAATTTGTTCTTGGAGGAAGGAATTCAAGTTGGCCACGGCGTTGCGGACATCGTTGAAGGTCACCTTGATTTTTTCTTTAAACACATAGGTGGAAATCACCAATAGAGGTAGGGTGCTTAGGGAGACGAGGGTGAGTTTCCAGTCAATGTAAAACATCACGCCCAAGATGGTGACGATTTGGAGCAGGTCCCCGATGATGGCAGCAAGCCCTTCGCTAAAGACATCTGCGAGGGTTTCAATATCGGATACGTTGCGTGTAACCAGCCTTCCTATCGGGGTATTGTCAAAAAACTGGAGACGAAGTTTGAGTAAGTGCTTGTACAGACGTACGCGAATGTCTTTGATGATCACCTGCCCGATCCAACCCGAGTAGTAGGTATGTGCCCACTGGGCGATGGCTTGGATGACCATCAAAACAACCAGCACGTAGATGATTTTCAGTAGGCCTGCAGCATCCCCTAGGGCCACGTGCTCGTCGATGGCGATTTGGATGAGGTAGGGTCGGGTAGGCGCTAATATCGCCAGTGCTAGCGTGAGAAACACCAGGAAGTAAAATTGCTTTTGGTAGGGCTTTACATAGGTGTACAGCTGGCGCAAAACCTTCATGTCTAGGATTTCTCCAGCCGATTCTTTCTCTTTTTCTAAGCTCAATTCCTGGTTAGTCTAGGTAAATAGGTGTTCGGTATTCAATTTGGCTCAAAAACAAGCCTTTTGCGGGTGCTGCTTTTCCAGCTTGTGTTCTGTCTTTAGAGGCAATGATGTGGTGAAGATCGTCTATTGGTCGATGACCCATACCCACTTCAAGCAAGGTACCTACAATAGAACGCACCATGCCCCGCAAAAATCGGTTGGCTGTAATATGAAAGAGCAGCTGCTCCTCTTTTAGTTCCCAATAGGCTGTATAAATAGTGCAGCGGAAATGCTTCACTTCGGTATGTACCTTGCTAAAGCATTCAAAATCCTCGTATTCAAGCAATATTTTGGCCGCTTCATTCATTGCATCAACATCCGGCTGCTGAAAAAGTTGCCAAGAAAGGTCCTGCAAAAAAGGATTTTTTGAAAAGACGATGCGGTAAAAATAAGAGCGCTTGATCGCATTAAAGCGTGCATGTGCTTCTGGAATTACTTTGCGAATCCCAAGAATGGCAATTTCCTTGGGTAGAATGGCGTTAATGGCTTTGATAAAATTTTCTCCTAACTCTTCACCAGTTAAGTCAAAGTGACACACTTGCTGGGTGGCATGCACGCCCGTGTCGGTGCGTCCGCTGCCTAGGATTGTAATGGGTGTTCTGAAGTAGGTACTTAGCGCTTTTTCAAGACATTCCTGAACGGTAAATGCATTTTGCTGCACCTGCCAACCGTGAAATGGACTGCCTTTGTAGCTCAGCTCTAGAAAATACCGTTGGGTCTTGTCATTCATTGCAGCGCAAAGATACTATTCCCCACGAAATCCACGGACAAGAATTGTTTTCTTGATAATCCCATCTGAACGGGTTTTCTTTGTCAAAAAAAGATTGCTATGATTCAGCGTGTACAAACTATTTTTCTTTTTCTTATCGCGGTAGGAATGGGTGTGACCTTGAGTACTCAACTTTGGTTCCAAGGTGATGTAGATGGGGATTATTGGACCCTGTCAGCCTTTGTGATGACCAATTTGGACGAGGGCGGTCAGGTGATCCAATCTTCTTCCAAATGGTATCTTGCGGCGCTAGCGGCTCTGGCTGCAATTTTGGCCTTGGTTTCCATCTTCCAGTACCGCCTTCGTTCCCGTCAGCTCCTGCTCAACATGATCAACTCTCTGGTGATGGTCTCCCTGGTTGCCGCCACCTTCTTGACGACCAATGGAATAAACGAAGCCATTCAAGGCGAAGATGGGGGTGAATACGGCCTGGGATTTTGGGCTATCTTGGTGTCCATGGTCATGAATATGCTCGCCAATCGCTTTATCAAAAAGGACGAAGCACTGGTAAGGTCAGTGGATCGAATTCGATAACATGGAAGCCCTGTCAATTAAGCAGGGCTTTTTTGTAGGAACGGCTTTCCTCCTTACCTAGACTTTTCTAACTTGTTGCAGTTGAACACATATTTATGAAATTCGAAACCATGACCATTCACCTAAGCAACGGGACTCACGAGAGTCACGGCGCGGTGGTGCAGCCCATCACCTTGAGTACCACGTTTGAACATGGCAACGATGGGGGAATGCTTTATACTCGCGCCAACAATCCCAACCGACATTCCTTGGAACAGGTTTTGGCAGCTATGGAAAAAGGAGAAGATGCAGCGGCCTTTTCTTCGGGCAATGCCGCCGGCACAGCCGTTTACCAGGCCCTTGCTCCAGGATCCCATATTGTGGCTCCAGACGACATGTACCACGGGCTCCACAATTCCATGGTGCAGCTCTTTGCGGGCATTCACGAAGTGACCTTTGTGGACATGAGCAATCTTGAGTCTGTCAAAAACGCTATCCGTCCCAATACGGCGCTTTTTTGGGTAGAATCCCCCTCCAATCCGCTCTTGAAGAT
>CAMBMU010000117.1 GCA_945868725.1 Spirosoma fluviale | reverse complement strand
GTATTCACCAAGTTGATCGAATCCAACACCACCATTCCTACTAAGAAGTCGGAAGTATTCTCTACCGCAGCGGACAACCAGCCAGCCGTAGACTTACATATCCTTCAGGGCGAGCGCCCAATGGCAAAGGACAACCGTTCCATTGGGAGATTCCAGCTTTCCGATATTCCACCTGCACAACGCGGTGTACCTCAAATCGAAGTAACCTTCGACATTGATGCAAACGGAATCTTGAATGTATCTGCCAAGGACAAGGGCACCGGCAAGGAGCAGAAGATCAAAATCGAAGCTTCTTCAGGCCTATCAGCAGAGGATATCGAGCGCATGAAGCGTGAGGCAGAAGTGAATGCTACTGCTGATAAAGCTGAAAAAGAGACCATCGAAAAATTGAACCAGGCGGACAGCTTAATTTTCCAAACCGAAAAGCAGCTGAAAGAATACGGCGACAAGCTTTCCGAAGGAAACAAAGCGAACATCACCGCTGCTGTAGATGCCCTAAAGTCAGCCCATGGATCCAAAAATCTGGAGGGAGTTGACGCGGCCATGGCCAACCTAAACAGTGCCTGGGAAGCAGCTTCTACTGAGATGTATGCTGCAAGCCAAGGTGACGGTGCGTCAGCAGGACCAGAAGCCGGAGAAAGCAATAGCACTACCGGTGAAGGGGTGTCTGATGTGGACTACGAGGAAGTCAGCGAAGACAAAAAATAATTACCTAAAGCAGCAGCTATTCGAGATAGGTGCTGCTTTAGTTTAAGGGCCAAGAATCAAGATCTTTTCGTCGTGACTCTTGGCCTTTTCTTTCATTCAACCAAAAGCGCATGCAATTGACTGCCGACAATAAACTGAAAAAGCTAATCATTGTGGGAGATCGGGTCTTGATCCGATTGAAAAAACCGCATGAGAAAACCGGCTCTGGGCTATACCTGCCTCCAGGAGTGCAGGAAAAAGAAAAGGTGCAGCAAGGGTATATCATCAAGGCAGGCCCAGGATATCCCATTCCCATGCCAATGGAAGACCAGGAACCCTGGATGGAGACAGAAGAAAAAACGCGGTATGTCCCACTTCAAGCGAAAGAAGGGGATTTGGCTATCTTTTTACTCAACGGAGCACATGAAGTGGTCTACGAAGGCGAAAAGTACTTTATCGTGTCCCAAGGCGCGATTTTGATGCTCGAACGAGAACAGGATTTGTAAAAAAAGTGCTTCTTCTGGATTAGGAATTAGAAATAATGGCAGCCACTCTCGAATTTTTTCAAGAAGGGCTGCCACGATTTTTTTTGCTTTCAGGACAATTACTGGAAAAAGGGGAGTTTTTAAAATTTATAAATAGCTGCAACTCCCAATGTTGCTTGACTATTTTTTGAAAATGAACCCTTCGAATCCATGAATTGCTGAGATCTTTCTTCATAACCGCTATCATCCAATTTTTTAAAATGATCGATTCTAAATTCGGGTTTCAAAAGAAGGTTGTCGCCAATTAGTTTGATGTTTGTGGTAAATGTCAGCGTATTGACAGAAGTACCAAGGTAGGTTTTACTCAAATTATCGAAATTCCTCAATCCTCTTGCCCCATCTTCATTGTTGAAATGTTCTGCTCTTAGCCCCAGGTCAAGAAAATCGGTCAAAGCGTAGATGAGGTAAAGATTTGCCCCATACCAAGATTTGGTATTGCTTACATCCCCGTCGGCTGGGATAAAAGTTCCAGGTGATCCTAAAGTTCCCTTTTGTGCACCCCACATAAACCAATACCCAATAGTGAATTTTTCGGTGGGCTGGTACGCTCCATTTAAATCATAAACTAAGAACTTCCCTTCGGGAGTTTTTCCCAACGCATCCGCACTGGACTCATTGGTGTTGATGTAGTTGAGGTAAATACTCAGGTTGTCTGCAGGCTTAAGGAAAAGCTGCCCAATCAAGCCTTTTGCTCGGTTATTGTCTTGTACATAATCAAACCCATTCACGACTCCAAGCATAAGGGAAACACCATCACTGAATTTGTAGGTTGACTTCAGTCCTGTATGATAAAATGGGATGCCGCTGTTAAAGGTATGATTGATCGTATAAAAAAAGTTTAATGGAGCATCGATGTATTCATAACCTAGGTGTGTCCCAAATTGACCCAAGGTAAAGGTCAATTTATCGGATACGTGATAGTTGAAATAGGCCTGCTTGATGATCATAGCGGAGAATAGATCCTCCTTTCCAAATTGGTAGCCATAAGCAGGAAAAGCGGTAGGGACATTCCCATAATTCCCATATTGCGCATTTGGACCAAAAGCCAAATCCGCTACCATCTCCGATTTTTTAGTTGTATAGGTAAATAGGGTTTGAACCATGCCCAGCGCAAATTGATCCACTTTCCTGTCGAAGCCCCTACCTACACCCGATACTCCCATGTTGTCCCTAGATGCAGGATTATTAAAATTGGTGAAGTAGTAACTGTCGATGTATCCTGAAATAGATAGCTTTCCTTTTTCCGCTACTTCTTGAGAATCTTCTAGCGGAGAGAGCGTATCAACGGCAGAAATAACTCCTAATTCAGCTGAAGTTTGAGGCAAATCTATAGGCGAGGCGTCCTCAGATGTTGCTCCTCTTTTGACTTCCTCGTCATACTTTTTTGATGCCAATACATGAATCTGATTTTTTTCTGTCCCAAGGGAAGAAATCAACTGACTTTCTTTCCTTTTATCGTCTACTTGTCCAAAAGTTACCTGTGCAATTGATATTTGAAGCCCTATAGCTAGTAGGAATTGATTTTTCATTTTAATATTGAGTGTTGGTGAATGATAGAGTTGACCAATAGAGCCCCGATCCGGTCGAAAGAGAGTCGCATTTTTTTCTCCGGACGGGGTTCTTCTTTTTTTTAATTTGGGAAAATGCTTCATCCACGAAAGTAGAAATTGCCAAATCCCTTCAAAGGGGTATCAGAAAGCATCTGGGATACCCCAAAACCAACCCATTTCTAAAGGATAGACCCAGGTGGTATGCGTACCAGGCTTAACCTGATTCTTCCCTTAAAAATTGTTCGTAGATCATAGGTCGGAGTGGAAATAGGTGTTTGAGATAGTTACTTCTGTAAGCTTATCCAGAAGTTTTTCGAATGTAATTATTTTATTGGTTAAAAAACAAACCTATTTTTCAATTTTTTTTACTTTTTATTCATTTTTGGTGCATTTTTTAAATCACTATTTTGATTTTAATATCATTTTTTGATTTTAATGATTCATTTTTAGCCCATAAATTTATTTATGAGCCAAAATTGAAAGCAATTCTTTTTGATTTTAACCAAAAAAAAGCCCTGAATTTATCAGGGCTTTTTTTTCGGTCTGAAATCAATTCAGAATTTCTGCTTCGCAAAATCCTTCGCAAAATAGGTCAAGATCACCTTTGCCCCCGCTCGCTTGATCGAAAGCAGCATCTCATTCATGCTCCGATCGTAGTCTAGCCAACCTCGCTCTGCCGCAGCCTTCACCATGCTGTATTCTCCAGACACGTTGTAAGCAGCAATAGGAAGGGAGTGCGCCTCACTTAGGGACTTAATAATGTCTAGGTAGCTCAAGGCTGGCTTCACCATCAAAAAATCGGCTCCTTCAGCCACATCTAAGGCCGCCTCGATCAGGGCCTCCTTGCTGTTGGCAGGATTCATCTGATAGGTTTTCTTATCGCCAAACTTAGGTGCTGAATCCAAAGCATCCCGAAACGGTCCATAAAAGGCACTCGCATACTTGGCGGTATAGGACATGATCGAGGTATCGATAAACCCATTTTCATCCAGAAGATTCCGAATAAATCCCACGCGACCATCCATCATGTCGGAAGGTCCCAAAATATCTACTCCGGCCTCGGCCTGAGCCAATGCCATCTTTCCTAAAATCACCAAAGTTTCGTCATTTAGGATTTTGCCATTTCTCACCAAGCCATCGTGCCCATCGCTGCTGTAAGGATCCATAGCGACGTCGGACATCAGACAGAGTTCCGGAAACTCTTTTTTGATCTGCCGCAAAGCCTTCAGGTAAAAAGTTTTGGGATTGTAACTCTCCGAGGCCACGGCATCCTTCAAGGACTCGGGATAGGCCGGAAATACATCCACAGCACTAATCCCCAACTTCATGCAGGACTCAATTTCCCGAAGCATCCCATCCAAAGATCGCCTATAGATACCTGGCATAGAGGCAACTTCACTTTCCTGATCGCGGCCTTCTACTAGGAATAACGGAAAGATCAAGTCCTTGACGGACACCTGCGTTTCTTCCACCAAGTTGCGGACAGCTTCAGATTTACGATTTCGACGGGGTCTACGGGAATTCATCAGGGTATCAGTTGGTGGATCAAATCGGGGCCAATTTCGGAATAATCCTCGATATACCAGTCGCAAGGAGGCAAATCGGATTTTTGATGGGAAGAGAGCACGGCCACTACTTTCATTCCTGCATTCTTTGCAGCACTGACACCGGAAAAGGAATCTTCAAATACCAGGCAGCGGTCGGGCGGCAGGGAGAGGTTGGCAGCAGACTTCAGATACACCTCAGGGTCGGGTTTGTGCTTACTTACTTGCTCACTGGCCAGCGCAGATTCCAGGTGCGGAAAAAGATCCAGCTTTCCTGCGATCAGTTCCATGTTGGCAAAAGGCGCAGAGGTCGCGATTCCTGTTTTCAGACCCGCTTGCTTCAGTCCATGAAAAAAATCTAAAAATCCAGAGATGGGATCCACATGGTGTTGGTAGATCTCTCGAAACAAACTTTCCTTTTCAAATTCCAAGTCAAGGAGCTCCTGCCCTTCAATTTTTCTCCCCAGGAAATGACTCAAGATGTAGCCGTTATTTTTTCCATACATGTGCTGAAAATACTCCTCCTCAGTTGGAGAGAGGTTCCTCTTCTCAAAGAAACGGGTAAAGGCTTGGGCATGGTAGGGGTTGGTATGGCAAATCACCCCATCCATATCAAAAATCACTGCTTTAGACATCAGATGGATTATTTAAAGGAAAACTGTAGGCAGAAGTTTTTGTTGAAATTAACCGTAAGTGGCGACCACCGACTCGATGATGTCTACACAGTCATGCAACTGCTCCTCGGTGAGTACCAAGGGAGGTGCAAAGCGAATGATATTACCATGAGTGGGCTTGGCAAGTAACCCTGCTTCGGCAAGTTTCACACAAATATCCCAAGCCGTACTGCCCTCGGGGCTATCGTTGATGACTATGGCGTTGAGCAAACCCTTGCCGCGCACTAGGCTTAGTATGGCGTATTTATCTACCAAGACCTGCATGCGGAAGCGGAACAAATCCCCCAAGTATCGGGCATTTTGCGCCAATTTTTCATCACGAACCACCTCCAAGGCGGTCATCGCCACGCGTGCAGCTACTGGATTGCCCCCAAAGGTAGACCCATGCTGCCCTGGCTTGATCACATTCATGATGGTGTCATTGGCCAAAACGGCAGAAACTGGATAAAATCCACCTGACAAGGCTTTCCCTAAAATCAAAATATCGGGTTGGGTATAGGTCTCCTGTTTTTCACAGTGCCCTTGGCAGGTACAGTTGCCACAAACGGCAAGTAAGGAACCTGTGCGAGCGATGCCTGTTTGAATTTCATCTGCGATGAGTAGCACGTTTTTTTGGCTGCATGCTTTTTTTGCAAGTTGCAAATAGTCGGCTGCGGGCGTGTACACCCCTGCTTCTCCTTGAATGGGTTCAATCAAAAACCCAACCACGCCTTCGATTTCTAGCGCTCTTTCTAGTGCCGGGATATCGTCATAGGGTACGGTGATAAATCCTGGTGTAAAGGGACCAAAATTCTTTTTGGCCGAATCGTCCGTGGAGAAAGAAACAATGGTGGTCGTTCGTCCATGAAAATTTCCTGATGCTACGATGATTTTTGCCTCATTTTCGGGAACGCCTTTTACTTCATGGCCCCACTTTCGGGCTAGTTTAATGGCCGTCTCCACCCCTTCTGCACCCGTATTCATAGGGAGCACCTTGTCATAGCCAAAGTATTCCGTAATATATTGTTCAAATGGCCCCAACTGATCGTTATGGAATGCTCGGGAAGTAAGGGTAAGCGTTCCCAGCTGCTCAATCATGGCATCTTTAATTCGTGGATGGCAGTGACCCTGGTTGACAGCAGAGTAGGCAGACAAAAAATCGTAGTAGCGCTTTCCTTCCACATCCCACACAAAAACCCCTTCTCCTCGGGTTAAAACCACAGGCAAAGGATGGTAATTATGCGCTCCATACTTTTCTTCCAAAGCGATTGCTTGACTACTTGAGGTGATGGTCTCCATGATTTGCTTAATTTTGTAGGCGGTCAGGCTATTGACTGCATACAAATATAGGAAATGCCCTTGGGCTAAACCATGAAACAGGAAAAGAAGCCAGTGCCTCCCTTGAATCCAGAAGAAGATTACTACATCAATGCACAAGGATTACTGGTTTTTACGGAAAAATACCATTTAAAGCGCGGCCACTGTTGCGGAAGTGGCTGTAAGCATTGCCCCTATCCGAAATCCTAAAAATCAAGGAATATTTTTAAAAATAGTTGTTGCTACTATCCGAAAAGTTCCGATATTTGCAGACCCAATACGGAAACGCATACCACAAAGTAGATATTATCATGGCAAAAGTTTGTGACATTACCGGCAAAAGACCTCGAGTAGGTAACAATGTTTCCCATGCAAACAACAAGACGAAACGTAAGTTCTACCCGAACCTTCACAAGAAGAATTTTTACGTTCCTGAAGAAGACGCATGGATTACATTGAAAGTGTGCTCTAAGGCATTGAAGACAATCAACAAGAATGGCATCACTGCAGTTTTGAAAAAAGCGCAGGATAGCGGCATGATTGTAATCAGATAATTCAGTCACAGTCCCTTAAATCAA
>CAMBMU010000116.1 GCA_945868725.1 Spirosoma fluviale | reverse complement strand
GTGTTTTGATTGAGCGTTGGAAAAGAAGTTAGATTAGCAGCACTTCCATTGGGCGCTAAGTAATCAGTGCCTGCTGTAGCTGCAGTAAATGGACTGGTTCCATTTGCTTTTACTATTCCAGTCAAGGTAGTAACACCTGTTCCTCCATTGGCAACGCCTACTGTACCAGTTATTTTTGAAGCAGCGACATCTAAAATTTTTGAATCGGTTACCGATAAGTCGCCTAGTTTAATATTGGTAATACCTCCATCTGCCACTCCACCGCTTGTTGCATTGGCAGCTACATACTCTTTTACTGCTTTTTGTGTAGGAAATAAAATATTGCTCGGATTCACTCCTCCAAGTAATGCATCGGTTGATTTATTTGATTGATTTTCTTTTATTAAAACTGATGAAGTAGTTGCATATAAACTTAAATCCTGATCTCCCGTATTGGTACCGATGATGGCAGCGAGCTTGGTTTTCTCAGCAGCGCTATAGTCGTTGGAGGAGAGCTCCTTGCCGGTGACTTTGTCTACTTTGGTACCTAGAGCTGCCTGTGCATCGGTACTGAGGGGCTTGTTCGCATCGGAGGTGTTGGTGACTTGGTCGATACCCAAACTAGTCTTGAGCGCAGTGATGCTCCCCACTCCCGTGCCTCCCTTGGCTATAGGGAGGGTGCCTTGGATATTATTTGCATCTACACCATTGGCATAGTAGGCAAAAGGAACGGCCTGTAACCTGGAAGTGCCCATCAACGCAAAGTTGGTTCCTCCTATTGGATCTAGCTCTACTTTTAGAAATTTAGGCTTGCTTTTCCAGTTGATGTCGGAGAAATTACCCGTTTTGGTGAGTATACTTCCATCTCCGATAACCACCGAGAAAACACCCTGTCCAGAGGTGGTGGACTCCTTGGTTTCTGAATACTCCACCGTACCCGACTCTGAATAGAGCAACACCGAAAGGCGTAAGCTTATTTTTTGGTTGGCCACCGGTTCCCCGGCAGCAGTGCGGGCCATGCCTTGAAAGTTGATGCCCTCATTTTGTGCAAATGCGGAAAGAGAAAGCAAAAGGAAAAGGAGGGTGGAGTAGACGATTCTTCTCATTGGTAGGCTTTGATTAACTTGAGGGTGCGAGTTTGGGTCAGCCCCTCTGCGGAGTAGGTGACGCGAATGAAGTACATGCCAGCGGAGAGCTCGGACAGGGAGAATTCCTTCTCGATTTGCCGGCTGTAAAAGGTTGGCGTTACGGACTGCAGGATACGTCCTTGCATATCGACCAGTTGGAAGCTGAGGTAGCCAGGCTTGCTTAGCGCTCCTTTGAGGGTGCTGTAGTCAGCAGCAGGATTCGGAAAAAGCACCAAGGCTTCCCCTTCCGAATTGGGAGTGGGAAGGATGCCGGTGATCAAGGAGGTGAGCGCTTGGAGTAGCCCTGCAGCGATGCTTCCCGAGGCCGGAGATTTATATAGGGCAATGGCGCTCTGCTCTCCGATGCTATAGTCTAGCGAGAAGGTACTGGTCTTGGCCTGTCCTCCTGCCACATTGATTGTTGTGGTACTTAGACTTTGGGCGTCAAGGCTAGTTGACACTAGGAGAAAACAAATACATAGGACGCTGGTCACCGAACAGCTAGGACGTTGAATGTAAAACACATTAAAAGGTATCCTGAATCTTTAAAAAACCGCCTTGGTTGGCTGTTGAAGATATCCCATCTTCTGAACTTGGGACGTTATTATTCGTTTTTCCCAGATTTTAATTTGGATGGAGGGCCTGAAGGTAGGTGGTAGGAGTTTTTTTGTATCGTTTTTTGAAAGCCCGATAAAAGGAACTTTTTGAAGAAAACCCCGAAGCCAATGCGATGGTTTCAATGGTAAAGATGTCTAAAGTAGCGAGATCCATCTTCGTCAAAAAATGGGCCAGGCGCATGTCGTTGAGGTAGTCGCTGAAGCGTTGTTTGTAGAAGCTATTGATCAGAAAGGAGAGTTCTCGGATTGGTATTTGCGTGGCAACCGCCACCTCGCTGATGGTAAGATTGGGCTGGATGTAGTTGGGAGTAGTAAAATAGGCTTCTAACTGCGCAATTTCTTTCGTGTAGTTCTTCTGGATAAAGGGCTCCTTCACCAGCTCATCGCTGAGTAGTTCAGATTTTTTCTTGGTATATTTTACAAAAGGAAGGCCATTTAAAACCTGTGGATTAACCAAAAGATAGGTGCAGATCACAAAGAAGGAGAAGGAAAGCAAGTAGTTGGAAACTAGGCTCATTTGACCTTCTTCAATGAGGCCTTGATTCGAATAATAAAGAATAATCACAAAAATAAGGCTAAATAGGATAGCTGAATTGGCTAGGGTAAATACCTTGAGCCAGCGTGTAACCACAGTAATCTGCTGTTCCACCTCTTTTACTTTGAAGGCCTTGTTGAACTGCAGCAGTAAAGCCCATTGAAACAAGAGGTAAATAAAGGCCTGTATCGTTAGAGCTATATAAAACACAGTCTCTGGAAGTAGCCCGAGTTGGGTGGTGACAGCAATGTTTTTAGCTTCTTCAATGGTTGCTGTGAGGACGCCTAACTTGTCTATGGTAGAACTTGCGAAAAAAGGAAGGTAATTAAGCGTAACAAACAGGAAGGGGAGTGCATGGAGCAGGTCAATTTTTTTAAAGGCCACCTCATTAAATAACACAGAACGTACATAGAAGTAGCCTAGGGGGCCGATCAAAAACGTGAGTGGTGCGGCCGACTTGTAGAGGTGTGGGTAATTCAAAATACTCCCCGAATACACCAAGATAAATAGCAGGATAGTCCAGCACTGGCACAGAATAAATGTGGAGAGGAGGTAATCCGAGAAGGAGCGGAGCGCATTTTTCTTAAACAGCAGCAGGTAGATGGTCAATAGACCACAAAGGATACTTGCTTTGAAAAAAAAATCAATCCAGTCGAGCATAGAATAAAGGTAGACCTTTAGATTGGTAAAAGTAGGGGAAATAGGAAGTACCCGCCGCGGCGGGTAGGCGAGCTACGAAATACGGACTGAAAAAGTACCAAGTACGAAGTACAAAGTAGAAATACGATGGAAATAGGGTAGACATACACTGCGCTTCGCTTCGTGAAATAGTTAATACGTATTTGAAGATATTTCACCGGGCTCGGTTTATTTCCACTGTATTTCTTGATACTTATTTAATGTCGAATGTCGAACGCCGAGTGCAGAATGTTGAAGTAGGGAATCATTGAATTGAACTTTGCTTCTTGCCTCTCGGCTCTTTCTTCTTTTTGCTCGCAAAGGCGCAGAAACGCAAAGAAATCTAACCGCAATCGGATCTTGCTTCTTGTCTCTTGCCTCTCGCTTCTTTTTTCTTTTTGCTCGCAAAGGCGCCAAGCCGCAAAGGAATCTAATCGCTCTTTGGCTCTTGCTTCTTGTACTTGGCACCATTTACTTCGTACCCCCTACTTGGTACATTGTACTTGGTACTTGGTACACTGTTCTTGGGATGTCTTGTTTCTCTAAAAAGCTGCCTTCGGCAAATAGGCAGTTCGCAGCTGGTTGGCTTCTCCTTTGACCTCCGTCCAGGCAAAGTAAACGTTATCCCCAAGCACCTCCAGTTGAGGGAACCCACTTTTTCGACCCGAATCCATCGCTCCAACCTCCCAGCGTTTACCCATCTTGCCCCCGCTGTCAATTCGAGCGGCCATCAAATAGGTGCCCGTCTTGTTGGTTTCCATCCAAGCAGCAATGCCTGACTGCTCATCGAGCAAGGCAACCTCTACGCGACCGATGATGCCCTGACCCTCGACAGTGATCGGCGCAGCAAAGGTGACCCCAGCATCCGAGGAGAAAGAAAAATTCACCTTCGCTTCACCCTTGGCGGCGGTAAACCAGCCCACAAGCACACTTTCTCCTTGTGCGACGACCTTGGGACCGTTGACTGGGCAACCCGAAATTTCCCAGTTGTCGGCATGAATGATGGATGGCTCCGTCCAGTTTCCGTCTACTAGGCGGCTAATGGCAATGTCCCGGATTTCTTGGTCAGATCGGTTGCGGTAGACCACTACCGGTCCTTGGGAAGTAATGGCCGTGCTGGTCTGGCAGCAATCACAGGTTTTGTCATCCAGTTGGCTGTCCCAAAGGACCTTTCCCTGGAGGGTTACTTCTGCCGCACGGATGCTCATGGCTCCTGAATGTCCGTCATGGCCTTCGTGGCCTCCCCCGCCCGTATTACGCCCATCCAACCAGGATACCAAAAAGCTCGAATCACTGTATGCTGTTGCGGACACAAATCCATGTTCGGTCTGCGTGGAATCGCGGTGCAAAGGAAGACCACCGACCCAGGTTGTCTGTCCCTTGGGTAATGCATGTAAGAGAATGTCGTAGGAGTATTTCCCTTGAGACGATTTTTGCAGGTGGTAGGCGAGTAGCGAACCTTTGTTCTGAACGAGCGCAGGGTAGTCCGCCCAGTTGACAAACCAGTTGCTGCCCTCGGCTATCTGTTCTGGAGTAGACCAGTTCCCATCTTCTCCAAGGCGAGCAAAGTGGAACTGTGCCAGGCTATCCGTGGGTGTGGCTACCCAGGAAAGAATGAGTGTCTTGCCATCTGAAGAAAGGGAAGGCAGGGATGTTCCCTCCCCACTTGAAAAGGAAATGTCTTGGACAGCTACGGGAGGTGGAGTAGCCGAAGTGCAGGAGGCGAGGTAAAGCCCTAAAAAGGCAAGTAAAGTGAGTAGGATACGGTTCATGGCTTTTGGGAGATTAGGTCTTCAATGGAAGTGACGTCCTGCCAGTTTAACTGTCCCATATGCCGGTACACCACCTTTCCTTGGCGGTCAATGACTAGGGTAGTGGGAAGAGCATGCACCTCAAAATCGGCAAGTGTGGCTTCTTTCAAATGAAGAAACTCCAAACCGAAGTTGCGTTTCTCTTCAAAAGCTCGGATTTGATCGAGGTCCTCTTCGGTGGCGAGGAAAAATGCTACGCTATCGCTTTGCAGGCGGGGCAGGGCTGCTTTTAATACTGGGAATTCTGCCAGGCAGGGCTTGCACCAGGTGGCCCAAAAATGTAAAACGGTATAGGTTTTCTGTTCGGGTGCTACCCCAAATTCACTTCCATCGATCCGCTGAAATCGTGCATCAGACATGGAGAATGGAGTTACTTCAGCCTCGGTAACGTTTTCCGTAGGAGCTTTGGACTGGCAACCAACTATTAGAAAGCCTATGCCTAGATTAAAGGTCCCCCACAGAAGAATTTGGAGGAGATTTTTTTGAGAAAGCAAGTTGGCTAAATTCCGAAACATGAGAATGGGTATGTATTCGTTAAACCTAGCAATAATCCCAATACCCCCAAAGCGAAACTTTGGAAAAATCATCTCAAGAGGCCTTAAAAACTCGGTACCCCAAATTGACATTTTAACTATTTTTTTGCGCCAGCGCCCTTGACAAACTGCCCTGGAAATGCGCCGGTATGCTCCCCACCAAGAAGGACCTGGGTGCCATTGACCCATACCTGATCGATTCCCTCGGCAAACTGCAGGGGGTTGTCAAAGGTGGCTTTGTCCTTCAATGCTTTGGGATCGAAGAGCACCAAGTCTGCCCAGTACCCTTCTTTGATCAGTCCTCGGTCGGTTAGGCCCAAATTTGCAGCGGGCAATCCACTCAAGCGGTGGATCGCAGACTCCAGGGTGAGCAAGCCTTCCTTGATTGAGAATTCGCTCAGTACTCGGATAAAACTCCCAAATGCACGCGGGTGGGTTCGGAACTCGGGTTCCCAGCTGGAGTAGCTGCCTGCATCGGAGCAAAAAGATACCCAGGGGATTTGCATTTTTTTGCGGAGGTTCTCCTCCGACATGCTGAAGTAAATGCACTGGATGCGGCTGTCGTCCTCTAAAATCAAGTCGATGACGGTTTCTTCGGGGGATTGCCCACGCATGACTGCCGCTTCGGCGATGGTCTTTCCTTGGTAAATTTGTCCCAAGGAATCATTTTTAAATCCCACCATCAAGATGTCTTTTGGAGGCTGTTGACTGAGTTCCTCGCGCAGATCCTCCAGCAGGCGCTTTCTAGCTGCTGGATCACGCATTCGGTTCATCCAGGCCTCATGCCCTCCCTCTTGTACCCAAGTAGGGACCACACCGGTCAAGCCGGTGGAGGAGGCATTGTAAGTATAGATATCTGCCGTGATCGCAAGTCCAGCGGCACGGGCCGAGTCCACCTTGGCGATTACCTGATCCAACTTGTGAAAATTGGCCGGGCGTGAGGCTTTCAGGTGGTAGATCTCTGCCGGCACGCCGGCTGTTTTGGCGATGTAGATCAACTCATTGACCGACTCCAGGAGTCGCTGGTCCTCGTTGCGGATATGCGAGATGTAGCGCCCGCCGTAGGGGGCGGATGCCGCACAGAGGGCGATGAGTTCCTCCGTAGGCGCATAATCGGCAGGGGCATAGATCAAGGAAGAGCCGATGCCCAAGGCACCCTCTTTCATGGATTGGATGACCAGCTGCTTCATGGCTTCCAGTTCCTCAGGTGTAGCAGGGCGATTGTCGTAGCCCACCGTTTGAATACGTACCGTGGTAGCGCCCAGGTAGGAGGCAATGTTGGGAGTTACTCCTTGGGTGGCGAGCTTGTTCATCGCCTCCCTGAAGGTCTCGTAGTTGGTGCTGTCCTTTTTTCCAGATGGGCCCGGGGATGTGCCCTCGCCAAACACCTCCAAGGTTACCCCTTGCTTGAGGTCAGAGAGTGAGCGCCCATCTTTGAGCAAGTTGTCGTAGCCCCAAGAGAGCATGTTGATGAATCCCGGCGTGAGTGCTTTTCCTTCGGCATCCAGAGTCTTGTCGGCAGAGAGGGACTTTTCCTCGCCTACATACACGATTTTACCCTCCTTGACTCCCACTTGCCCAAGAAAAGGGGCTGCGCCAGTGCCATCATAGATCAGTGCATTGTGGATGAGGAGGTCTACCTCATTTTCTTTAGAGCA
>CAMBMU010000115.1 GCA_945868725.1 Spirosoma fluviale | reverse complement strand
TCGCATTCAAAATGAGTCTTTCCAATTTCTAGCCTCAAGATTTCGCTGAATTGAATATCTTTGGCTAAGAGTACCCAAAATTAATCCAAATAATTAAATATCCCGTGAGTTTCGAAATCAAATTACCCTTGTTCGAAGGCCCCTTCGATCTCATGCTCTTTTTCATAGAGCGGGACGAACTGGATATTTATGATATTCCCATTTCAAAGATTACGAACGATTTTCTGGACTATGTCCATCAAATGGAAACCTTAGAAATTGAAGTTGCCAGTGATTTTATTCTTTTTGCTGCCACGCTGATGAAGATTAAATCCCGGATGCTGCTTCCTAGACCTGTATTAAACGAGCAGGGAGAATTGGTAGATCCACGGGAGGAGCTGGTGCGCAACTTGCTCGAGTACAAAAAATACAAATCGGTAGTGGAGGAGCTTTCCGCATTGGAACAAGACCGCATGTCCAAGGAAAAGCGGGGAAATCTAGTGAGAGAACTTCAAGAACTGAGTAAGGTAGAAGATGTGGAAGCGGAATTGCAGCACCTAGACTTATACAAGCTGCTCCATGTATTCCAAAAATGCATGTCAAGACTGGCTGCTCGAGCGGATGAACCTACCCATACCATCATTCAATATCCCTACACCATTGAACAACAAAAAGCATTTGTGCTTGAAAAAATTAGCTTCAAAAAGCAAGTCCCCTTTACGGAATTAATTTCTTACAATCCCGACAAAATATTTGTGATCTATACCTTTCTTGCCATTCTGGAATTGCTTCAGCTTTCTGAATTAACCCTAATTCTAGGGGAAGGCTTAAATAATTTTTGGGTTGAAAAAATCGAACCTGTTACCGCAGACGCATGAAACTAGACAACAAAAAGATTTTTCAGACCCTCAACCCGAATAAGGTGTGGGTACCCATCCTAATTGGCTTGGCAATTATAGTTGCCATGTTTTATTTCGATCCCAACTTGACCATGGAAAATCTACATGTGGTCGTTGATGCTTCCCCATTATTTATTTTCCTTGCCATTTTGGTGATTTTCTTACGAGACTTTGGCTATGTCTACCGAATCCGAGAGATCACCGACCGGCACCTGACCTGGACCCGAGCTTTCTATGTGATCATGCTCTGGGAATTTGCCTCAGCAGTCACCCCCTCCGTGGTGGGAGGGTCGGCTGTAGCCATGTTTATTCTGAACAAGGAAGGCATCAAGATGGGTAAAGCCATTGCATTTGTGATGGTGACCGCCATTTTTGACAACCTATTTTTTGTCATTGGGGCGCCCATCATCCTTTATTTTGCTCAAGGAAATATCTTTCCTGAAAGTAAATTATTGGAATCTCAGGTTGGGAGTAGCCTTCAGGCGCTTTTTTGGATTAGCTATGCCTTGTATGCCTCCTACAGCCTATTGATGGCTCTTGGCTTATTTTATAGACCTCGCGTATTCAAATGGCTGTTGATCAAGATTTTTTCCATCCGCTTTCTACAAAAATGGAAACCCAGTGCACAAGAATTTGGAGATCAAATCATTGACGCTTCCAAGCTTTTGAGTGGGAAAAATTACCGCTATTGGCTCAAGATAATCATCGCCACACTAGTAGTTTGGTCTGCCAGATACTTGATGCTCAATACCTTAATGTCTGCTTTTGTGCCCCTAGATTTCTTTGATCACGTGATCGTATTTGCCCGTCAAGTGATTATGTGGATTGTCATGATGATCTCCCCTACACCAGGAAGCAGTGGTACCGCAGAGTTTTTCTATGGGCAGTTTTTCGAGCAGTTTTTAGGTAAATATACCTTTGTGACCAGCATCGTCTGGAGGCTGCTGTCCTACTATCCTTACCTAATTTTGGGAGCCTTTTTCCTCCCACGATGGATTCGCCAGGTATTTTTCAACAAGAAAACGGACCTGAGCTAAATGTTGGCCACCCTTACACTCCCTCTTTTAGAACAAATTCTTGGCAGCAAGGGCCTAGGGAAGTCGCCGAGTCAAGGAATAGCACAAATCAGCATTGACTCAAGGCAAGTCCTGCATCCCGGGCAAACCTTGTTTGTGGCGCTAAAAGGAGCAAAGGCGGATGGGATTACCTTCGTAGATTCCCTGATCGAGGCGGGCGTTCGCTGCTTTTTGGTAGATAAAAATGCAGTACTCCATGCTTCTTGGTTGGAAAAAGCCTGTTTCATCCCAGTCAGCGATACCCGCGCTGCGCTTCAATCCTTGGCCTCCTTCCAAAGGGGGGGATTTACCAAGCCCATCGTAGGCATCACGGGCAGCAATGCCAAAACCATCGTCAAAGAATGGCTGGGGCAAGTATTGAGTCAGCAATTTGCGGTGGCAAAAAGCCCCAAGAGCTACAACTCACAGGTAGGGGTACCACTTTCGATTTTTGGCATCCAGCCCTACCATCAGGTAGCCATCCTCGAGGCCGGTGTCTCCAAAAAAGGAGATATGGATACTTTGGCAGGCATGATTCGCCCAGATTTGGGCATATTTACCAACATCGGCTCGGCCCATGAAGAAGGATTTGCGGGGATCAATGAGAAGATTGCCGAGAAACTCAAGCTTTTTGCAGGCACTAAATTACTGCTGTATTGCAAGGATCAGGACCTGCTCGCCCACACCATCGAGCAACAGGTGCCAGAAGAAAATCTCATTTCCTGGTCCAAAAATCCAGGAGCAGACTTTAGCGTTTCCTGGAAAAGCCTCGAGAGTAGTTCCAGGATTGTAGTGATGAAGCAGGACCTACAAACCCACACCTTCCAAGTGCCCTTTACGGACCAGGCTTCCTTGGAAAATGTCACCCACGTGATCCTGGCCGCACTAAGCCTAGGGCAGGAGGCCCCAGCCATCCAAGAAGGCTTGAGTCACCTCAAGCCCGTGGACATGCGATTGACCCTTAAGCCAGGCATCAACGAGTCCCTTTTGATTGACGACACCTACAACAACGACCTTGCGGGACTTCGAGTGGCCTTGGAGTTTTTGAGTCAGCAACGACCCAAACGATCCAAAATTTTAATCCTCTCAGACCTCTTGCAGCAGGGCTTGCCAGAAAAAATATATACTGAAGTGGCCGAATTGATCCGATCCTATGGGATCGATCGAATCATTGGGGTGGGAACGGAAATCCAGCGCCTAGAAAAGCTTGTGGATATCCCCACTTCCACCTATGGGAGTACCGAGCTGCTGCTTCAAAAACTCGATCCCGATCAGTTTCAAAACGACCTTATCTTGCTCACGGGCGCCCGCTCCTTTGCCTTTGAAAAGATTGTCAACCGGCTACAGCAGCGCATCCACGGCACCACCTTGGAGATCAACTTGAATGCGCTGACGCATAATTTTAACTTTTACAAACGACAACTCGATCCAAGCACGCGGGTCATGGTGATGGTCAAGGCCTTTGCCTACGGAGGAGGTGCCGCAGAAATCGCTAACCACCTGCAGACCCTGGGGGCCGATTACCTGGCGGTAGCCTATTCGGATGAGGGCGTGAGCCTGCGGAAACAGGGAATTCAGCTTCCGATCATGGTGCTCAATCCTGTAGAAGAATCCTTCGACTTGCTGTACCAGTACCAGTTGGAACCGGTCGTATTCAGTCCTGAATTTTTTAGGAAGTTGGGCAATTTTGCAAGAAATCAAGGACTTCCCCTCTCCATCCATTTGGATCTGGACACCGGGATGAATCGCTTGGGCTTTGAGCAGGCACAGGTGGAGGAACTAAATGATCTTCTCCTTGCCTTCCCAGAACTGAAAGTTGCCAGCCTTTACACTCACCTCGTAGGTGCAGATGAAGAAGCACATCATGACTTTTCGGTACAGCAGCTCCAGCTTTTTATGAAAATGAGCGAAGCAATTGGCTCCAAGTTGGGATACCAGCCCCTTCGTCATGCACTCAACTCTGCAGGGATTGTTCGTTATCCAGACTTTCAGCTAGACATGGTGCGCCTAGGTATCGGCTTGTATGGCGTAGAAGTCACCGGCAAGCACGACAGCTCTTTGAAGGCAGTGAGCAACTTGAAAACAACCATTTCCCAGGTCAAAACCCTTGCTCCCGGAACCACCGTAGGGTATTCCAGAAAAGGGAGTTTGCCCGAAGGGGGTCGAATCGCCACCTTGGCCATTGGCTATGCAGATGGCTACGACCGCAGATTTTCGCAAGGCAAGGGCTATGTCCTCATTCATGGCAAAAAGGCTCCCGTGATCGGCAATGTCTGCATGGACATGGTGATGGTGGATGTCAGTGCTATTCCCGAAGCCAAGGCAGGAGACGAAGCCATCGTGTATGGAGAGCAGATTTCCTTAAAGGAACTTGCCGATCGTATTGGCACCATCCCCTACGAGCTGCTCACCAATATCAGTACGCGCGTCAAGCGGGTATATTATCTGGACTGATGGAGTTCTCCTTAGGGCAATGATTTTTTCCAGCCCAGGTCTTGGGAGGTGTAGATGCTCCCCTTTCCACTAAAAATAAAGGCAAGCAAACAGGAAATTCCCAAGTAGACTCCTGCCTCCAGGCCAAACAATTCCATACCCATCAGCGTACAGGCCAAAGGGGTATTCGTAGCGCCAGCAAACAGACCTACGAAACCACAGCCAGCCAAAAGCGCTAAAGGAAGCGGAATATAGGCTGCGAGCGTATTTCCCAAAGTGGCCCCTGTGAAGAAAAGCGGCGTGACTTCCCCGCCCTTAAATCCAGAGCCCAAGGTCAATCCCGTAAGGCCTGTTTTCGCTAAAAAATCATACCAGGGAACTGGCGTCTCGAAGGCCTCCACAATCCGTGGGATACCCAAGCCCACATAGGTATATGCTCCTGTCAAGTATACGATTCCAGCTACCAAAACTCCGCCGATCAGCGGACGAAGCGGGGGATACGGAATGCGATTAAAAACAGTAGTCACCAAATGTCCTGTTTCAATAAAGAGGCGGGCGGCTAGGCCAAAGGCAATCCCCGCTGGAATCATCCATGCCAAGTTGATCAGGGTATGGGGAGCAACCTCAGGAATAACGTAGGCCGTATGTCCAATGCCCCAGACCCAATCGCAAACCCAATAGGCCATAAACGCAGACCAGAAAGCCGGAAAAATGGAGTTGGGATCTACTTTACGTCGAAATAACCACTCCAGAGAAAATACCGCTCCTGCCAGCGGCGTGCCAAATACCGAGGCAAAGCCTCCTGCAACTCCACAAATCAAAAGTATCCGGACGGTGGCGGCATCCAAAGACCAGCGCTTGCCTAGTTGGGCCGCCAATGCCGCACCCATCTGTAGGGCCGTGCCTTCTCGACCCGCCGAGCCCCCAAAAAGATGGGTGATCAAGGTGCCAAACAAAACGAAAGGTGCCATCCGCAAGGGCAGGGCCGGCTGGGGAGTATAGATTCCATCTAAGATCAGATTGTTCCCTTTTTCAACACCAGACCCGTAGCGGTGGTAGCAGTAGCCAATGGCAAATCCTGCAAAGGGTAAGCCTCCCAAAAGCCAAAGTTGGGCATCACGAACCTGGCCTACCCAATCCAAGGAAAGCAAAAAAAAGGCGGAGGCAGAGCCCGACAAGGTTCCGACGCATGCGCCCATTGCTACCCAAAAAAGAAGGTTTTTCAGCAAGATAATCGAAGTTTAAGATCCCTTTAGTTACAAAGAAAAGGGGATTTGGTAGAATTCAAGGATAAGAAACCTAATTTTAGGACATATCTATCCCGCTAAGCAACCAATTGCGGAGTAAGTGAGTTAGATTATCCACAAAATAGGCGTTCATGAAAAACATTTTGATTACGGGTGGCTCGGGTCTTGTGGGCAAGCAACTTACCTCCTTGCTGGAGCAAAAAGGCTATGCCGTGGCTTGGCTTAGCAGAAAACCACAGCCGCAGACCCATTTTCTCTGGGATGTAGCGCGTCAGGAAATAGATCCGCAAGCCCTTGAATGGGCAGATGCAGTGGTGCACTTGGCGGGTGAAGGAGTAGCAGAAAAGCGCTGGACTGCGGAACGAAAGCAGGCCATCCTTCGCTCACGAACAGAAAGTACCGCCTTATTGCACCAAGCCATACAGCAGGCAACTCATAAGCCGAGCACCTTTATTTCTGCCTCAGCAGTGGGCTATTATGGATTGGATACCGGTGCTGCACTTGTGGATGAGGGCAGTTCTTCCGGGAATGATTTTTTGGCAGAAGTGGTGCTCGCCTGGGAAAAAGAGGTTAAAAAGATAGAAGCTTTGCCTCTTCGATGTGTGATCCTTCGGATTGGCATCGTCTTGGATGCGCAGGGAGGAGCCTTAGCCGAAATGCTCAAGCCCCCCGTAGCTGCCCCTTTGGGTTCGGGTGCGCAGTGGATGAGTTGGATCCATGTAGAAGACTTGGTGCGCCTATTTGTTTTTGCACTTGAAAAAACCACACTTCAGGGAATTTACAATGCCGTGGGGCCTAATCCCGCTACCAATCAGCAGCTCACTCATGATGCAGCCTTGGCCAAAGGAAAAACCTATATCGGCCTAGGAGTACCTGGATTTACACTGAAGTTGGTCTTGGGAGAAATGGCCGCCATGGTCCTAGGAGGCAATCGCGTTTCTAGCCAAAAAATTCAAAAGGCAGGCTTTGAATTTGAATTTCCAGAGTTGAAGAAGGCGCTGAGGGATATTTTTTCGAATTGAATTTTCAAATCAACCATTCACACATTGGTGCTGCTTGGGATTTTTTTGACCATCAGTCCCAAATTGTTTTTTTTAACCTCAGGAATAAGGACTTTAGGGAAAGTTTTACACCTGTAGTATGAAAAAAATCATCGCAGTGCTATTGCTAGCACTAATCAGTCAATTTACCGTAGCCCAAGACCTGAGCTACTACCTGCCCAAAGGCTATACCTACAACCCGAAAGTTCCTACTCCCAAGCAGGTACTCGGCTATGAAGTAGGCGAATGGCACGTGACCCACGATCAGTTGGTCATGTACATGAAGGCCGTTGCTGCCGCTTCAGATCGAGTTAAATTTGAGGAGACAGGTCGCTCCTACGAAAAGCGCCCCCAAACCCTATTGACCATAA
>CAMBMU010000114.1 GCA_945868725.1 Spirosoma fluviale | reverse complement strand
ACTACCTCGTCCAATTCATAGCCTTTGGCCTCGAGAAGCACTAGGTAGTGGAATAGCAAATCTGCCGCCTCCCCTAAAAAAAGTTCTTTATTGTCATCCTTGGCCTCAATCACCAACTCCACTGCTTCCTCCCCTACTTTTTGAGCCAGCTTATTGATTCCCTTTGTAAAGAGACTGGAGGTATAGGATGCTTCCGTTGGATTTGATTTTCGCTCTTTAATAATCCCGCGAAGTTGGTCAATAAATGCAGTTTGAGAGTTGTTATCTTCTGCAAAACAGGTATCTGCTCCCGTATGGCAAACTGGTCCGAGCGGCTTGGCTTTGACTAAGATCGCATCCCCATCACAATCTTCCTGCATGCTTACCAGTTCCAAAAAATTGCCTGAAGTCTCTCCTTTGGTCCACAACCTATTTTTGCTGCGCGAGAAAAAAGTAACTCTGCCAGACGCTACCGTTTGTGCCAATGCGGCTTCATTCATGTAGCCCAACATCAATACCTTCCCGGTAAATACATCCTGTACTACTACAGGTATCAGGCCCTCCATCTTTTTGAAATTTATGTTCATTTTAACTATTTTTTTACTTTTAAAAATGAAATACAATGGAAATGCAATGGAAATAAACCGAGCCAAGCTCGGTGAAATAGATTTGATTCGAATACTATTTCGCGAAGCGAAGCGGAGTCTATTTCAATTGTATTTCTATCGTATTTCAATTTCGTACCACTACCCCTTCCTTATCCAAATACAATTTCAATTCAGGAATTCCAATTTCCTTGAAGTGGAAAATGCTTGCTGCAAGTGCTGCATCCGCTTTGCCAGAGCTAAATACTTCCTTAAAATGGAGCATGCTTCCCGCACCCCCAGAAGCAATGACTGGAATAGGCAATGCTCCTGAAATCGCAGCAGTTAACTCCAATGCAAAACCAGCTTTCGTGCCATCATGGTCCATGGAGGTCAGTAGAATCTCCCCAGCGCCCCGATCCGCCAATTCCTTCGCCCAAGCTTTAGTCTGCAAAGCAGTCACTTTTCTTCCTCCATGCGTATGTACCCAATCCACACCCGCTGTACACCTGGAGTCAATGGCTACCACGACGCACTGCGAACCAAATTCTTTCGCAAGCTGATCTATAAGTTGAGGGTTTTGTACGGCTGCCGAGTTGATGGAAATCTTATCTGCACCTGCAGCCAATAAGGCATAGACATCTTGAATTGAAGCGATGCCACCGCCTACCGTAAATGGAATTCGAACTTCCTTGGCCACCTGCGTCACCAAATCTACTAGCGTTTTTCGCTTGTCAACCGTCGCTGTAATATCCAAAAACACGAGTTCATCAGCCCCCTGCTCGGAATACAACTTGGCTAAAGACACAGGGTCCCCCGCATCTCGAAGTTCCACAAAATTCACCCCTTTAACCGTGCGGCCATCTTTGATGTCAAGACAAGGGATAATTCGTTTGGTTAGCATTGGTACGTTAGAAACAGGTAAGTTAAGTGGATGTTGAATGGAGTGATGTAGTGCTGAAATTAATTCTCTTCAAAATGGGCTAGTTCTTCCAAACTCAGCTTCCCCTCGTAGTAAGCTTTCCCAACAATGGTTCCATAGACTCCAAGTTTTTGCAAGTCCTCCAGGTCCTTTAAGCAAGATACTCCTCCACTGGCGATGAGCTTTAAATCGGGCAATTCCTGTAAAATTTCTGCATACAAGTCAAAAGAAGGTCCTTGAAGCAATCCATCCTTCGCTACATCGGTACAGATCACCTCACGAATGCCCTTTTGGTAATACCCTTGAATGAAGGGAATCAATTCCAGAGAAGTGGTCTCCTCCCAGCCTCCTACCGCAATTTTTTTATCCTTGGCATCGGCACCCAGAATAATTCGATCTGAACCAAATTTCGCTAGCCAAGCCTCAACTAAACTTGGATTTCGTACGGCAATACTTCCTCCCGTCACTTGTCGGGCACCTAGGTCAAAAGCCTTCTCGATTTCTTCCTGCGATTGAATGCCTCCCCCAAAATCTACCGCCAAACGAGTTCCAGAACAAATACGCTGCAGCACTTCTCCATTCATAATTTTTTTGGCTTTGGCTCCATCCAAATCTACCAAATGAAGGCGAGTGAGTCCTGCTCCTTCAAAGCGCTTGGCCATCTCCAGTGGATCATCGTGGTATTCGGTCTTCCGCTGGTAGTCGCCTTGGCTGAGGCGAACACATTTACCTCCAATCAAATCAATAGCGGGAATTACATGCATGGTTTTAGGGCTAAGGAAGGGTTTATACAACCTTGAATTCCTTGTTTAAACTTAGTTAAGTTGAAGGCAGCGCTAGAAAATTTTCCAAGAGCTTTTCTCCTAAAGTACTGCTTTTCTCGGGGTGGGCTTGAATCGCCCAATAGTTGGCTCGATGTAGAATGGCCGTAAAGTCCTGAATGTAGTGGGTAGTCGCGAGGGTACCTTCACCAAGGGTTGCATAGTAGCTATGCACATAGTACAGGTACTTAGCGTCGGGAAGATCTTTGAATAATGGATTTTCAACAAGATTTTCAAGGGAATTCCAACCCACATGAGGCACTTTTTCTTGACCGCTAGCACTTGGAACAAAACGTTTGACAAGCTGAGGAAAGATACCCAAACAGGGGGTGTTGTTTTCCTCCGAATGGGAGCAAAGTAGCTGCAAACCTAAGCAAACTCCCAAAAAAGGCTGCTTCACTTCTCGAATCACCTGGTCTAGATTTCGCTCCTTCAAGTAAGCCATTGCAGAACTGGCTTCACCCTGACCTGGAAAAATCACCCGGTCAGCAGATCGGATTTTTCCGGGATCATCCGTGAGTTCAGCCTCCACCCCTAGTCGCTCTAGCGCATAGATCACGGATTGGACATTACCGGCATTGTACTTGATTAAAGCTACTTTCATGGACTTTTTGCGAGTAGGAAGGATCTGGACTGCCAACTGGGCGTTTGCAGTCCAGTTTGCTCCCAAACCTGCCTAATTAAGTTTAATTTTTATTTTCTGCTGTCAGCAGCACTTCAAGTACTTGCTCAATTTCTGGCAAGGACTCGAAAAGTTGCTCATAACTATCAATCACCCAGTACTTGTCTTGAAAGTGGTCTTTCCAGTAAGAGGTCATCATGATCTGACGCACATCGTATGGAAAGTGACTTGGCTTATCCGAGAGCGCATAGGTAGTTTCCCCGGCGGAACTCAGAATTCCAGCTCCATACACGCGGAGCTCACCTTGCTCACGAATCAATCCAAATTCGATGGTAAACCAATAAATTCTGCTCAGCAATTGGATGGCCCAGGGATTCTGAATATGTATTAAAGCCATCGCACTGAGTCTTTCTAGAAAATCAACATAGGGTTGATTGATCAGAAGTGGAAGGTGCGCAAAGGCATCGTGAAACATGTCAGGTTCTTCCAAATAGTCTAGCTGCTCCATTTTTCGAAGCCAGGTAGAAGATGGAAAACGCTTGTTGCTCAATAAGCCGAAAAACAAATCATCGTCTATCAATCCTGGCACTACCTGGACTTGCCATCCTGTGGTCTGGCGGAGGATCTCGTTTAGCTCCTCAAAATTTGCAATACGATCTGCAGTAAAATTTACCGCTTTCATGCCTTCCAAATAAGCTTTTGAAGCTGCTTTAGGAAGCTGAGGAACCTGCCGCTCGAAAAGAATCTTCCAAACCTGGAAATCCTCTTCCGAATAAGCGGCATAATCCTGACGCATGTCCTTTAATCTCGGGTCCGAAAAGACCCACTCTTTGGGTTTTTCAATCATTGTATTTGGGTTTTATTCACTCGGTACTTCTCGCTGGATAAGAATGAAGGCGAAAGCCAACTGTCCTAGACACTAGTTTTAACTCTGGATAAGCTATGGCTGTTGCACTAATCCACAACTTAATTTTTCCTACCCTTTTTCTTTTAAAAATGGATGGACTAGCCTGCGGGCCATTTGTATAACTGAAACTAAGTTACGCAGGGATTAGAGTCGGCACAACCAAATTTCAAATCCACGCGCGCTCCTAGGAACGAATTAACCAATAACTCCTTGAATGAAGGAATTGATGTCCCGGTTCAGATCATTTGAATTTTTAATATTCTTAATAAATGCGGATCCAATGATCGCTCCTTGACTGTAGCGCGAGGCGAGTTGGAAGGTGGCCGCATCCGAAATTCCAAATCCAATTAGGCGTGGATTGGAAAGATTCATCGCTGCTACTCGCTCAAAATACTGCTCCTGCTCTGGTGAAATCTCCGCCTTGGCACCCGTAATGGCATGGGAAGAGACCATGTAGATAAAGCCACTGCTTTGTTGATCTATTTCTCGGATGCGCTTTTCAGAAGTTTGAGGAGATATTAAGAAGGTGTTAAATAAACCGTATTTCACAAAAATCTCTTGGTATTCCTCTACATACTGTTGTACAGGAAGGTCCGGAAGAATAAGCCCATCGACACCTACTTCCTTACACTTTTTACAAAACTCCTCTACTCCATATTGGATGATTGGGTTGAGATACCCCATCAGCACTACGGGAAGATGGATTTTAGCTCTGAAGCCTAGCAATTGAGAAAATAGTTTTTTGATGCTCATTCCATTCTCTAAGGCGATGGTATTGCTCTCTTGGATGGTTGGTCCATCCGCAATAGGGTCTGAGTAGGGTAAGCCTATTTCAATAATATCGGCTCCTGATGCCTGGATGGCCTCCATGACAGGCAAGGTGTCTTCGAGTTTTGGAAAACCTGCCGTAACATAAATGGAGAGTACGCGCTCTTTTTTAGTTTGAAATAAATAGGTGAGTCGATTCATGAACTAGGGGTGTTGTGAGAAAGTGAATTTTGTGAACACTGGGATAAATGGGCGTAAAATTGTATTGCCATAGGTTCAATAATTACCCCAGTGGATGTAGGTTTCCAAATCTTTATCCCCCCTACCTGAAAGGTTGATCACAATCAATTCATCCGCATCAAATTTAATTTGATGCAGTGCATGGATGGCATGGGCGGTTTCGATAGCAGGAATAATCCCTTCTGTTCTACTGAGAAAAATACCTGCCTTCATCGCATCCTCATCTTCAACGGCCACAAACTCAGCTCGTCCAATTTCATGCAAGTGCGCATGGACTGGCCCTATTCCAGGATAATCCAAGCCTGCAGAAATGGAATGGGGTTCAATCACTTGTCCATCCTCGGTTTGCATCAACAAAGTTTTTGATCCATGTAAAATCCCGGGAGTGCCGAGCACCGAAGTTGCGGCAGACTTTCCAGAATGAATCCCATGCCCCGCAGCCTCCACAGCAATCAGTCTCACCTTAGGCTCATTGTAATAGTGGTAAAATGCTCCGGCTGCATTGGATCCTCCTCCCACACAAGCAATGACGAGGTCAGGGTTTTCCCTGCCTTCCTTTACCTTCAACTGCCATTTGATCTCTTCCGAGATGACAGATTGAAACCGAGCTACCATCTCTGGGTAAGGATGAGGTCCCACCACCGAACCGATGATGTAATGCGTACCCACTGGATCCGCGATCCAGGCACGCATGGCTTCATTGGTGGCGTCTTTTAAGGTCTTTGAACCTGAGGTGGCAGGAACAATCTTGGCTCCAAGAATCCGCATTCGCTCCACATTGGGACGCTGACGCTTGATATCCAGCTCACCCATATAGATCGTACAATCCATACCCATCAGCGCACAGACAGTAGCTGTAGCCACACCGTGCTGTCCCGCTCCGGTCTCAGCGATGATGCGTTTTTTGCCCAGCTTCTTCGCTAGAATAATCTGCCCAACCGTATTGTTGATCTTGTGTGCCCCAGTATGGCATAGGTCCTCGCGCTTCAAGTAAATCCTTGCGCCAAAGGTTTCGGAAAGCCTATTGGCAAAGTAAAGGGGTGTAGGACGTCCAACAAAGTCCTTTAGAAGACTTTGAAATTCTTCCTGATACGTAGGGCTAGCCACAATTGCTTCCCAGTTTTCCCGGAGCTCCTCCACATTGGGATAGAGCATCTCTGGAATGTAGGCACCACCAAAATTTCCATAAAATCCTTTTTCGTCAACTTGTATCATTATCTCGCTAGTTATCGTCTCCAACTGGTAGACATTATCTGTTCAACTTTTGTTTAAACTCCTTCAAATCAGGAACATTCTTTAGTCCTGGGGAAACTTCAAAACCGGAGTTGACATCCACTCCCAGCAGCTGAGGAATGTCTTTGCCTAACTCTAAAATTTCAGCTGCATGCTCCAATCTCAATCCTCCACTAAGAAAAAACCCTTTTTCAAAAGGATACCCTTTCAGGAGTCCCCAATCAAATGTTTTTCCCGACCCTCCCCTGCTTGCAGTAGCCGTATCAAATAGAAATCGGTCTACATAGGGAATAAATTCTTCCATCATCTTCCAGTCTAGATTCTCCCCAACGCCAAAAACCTTCCAAATTTCCAATCCGGTATCCTCCTTCAGTTGCTTTACCTCCTCCACAGATTCTCCTCCATGCAGCTGTAGCGCGGATAGACCAAACAAGGTGGTTTTACGACGTATTTCCGACTGGTCCTCTCCTACGAAAACTCCCACTTTTTTTAAAGGCAGGTCAACCAACCAATCGGCACTTTCAAAAGGAACTAGTCGAGGGGATTTGGGATAGAAAATCAACCCCATCCAATCTGGATTGACTTCTTGGACCAATTGATGACAATTGTCCCGTTCCCGCATGCCGCAAACTTTAATTTCCATACCCTAACGTACCCTTTTGTTGATCTCCCACCAAGCGTCTAAACTCCTGGATAAAGTCTGCCGCTGCCTGCTCTGGACTGGAGGTTTTCATGAAGTTTTCTCCAATCAAGAAGCCATCGAAGCCTGCCTTTCGGAAAGCAACTAGGGTAGCCGGATCCGAAATTCCACTTTCCGAAATTTTTACCACTTGTTTTGGGATGCGATCCACCAGGGCTAAAGAAGTTTCCAAAGACACTTCAAAGGTTTTTAGATTTCGATTGTTCACGCCCACCACATCTAGGGAGTCACAAAACGATTGTTCCAACTCCTCCAGATTGTGTACTTCCAACAGTACCTCTAA
>CAMBMU010000113.1 GCA_945868725.1 Spirosoma fluviale | reverse complement strand
TCATCTTGGCATAAGTTTCTTGGAGCTTTTCCTTCTCGCTTTTCTTTTTAAATAATCCAAACATGGGTATTGGTTTTACTTTCTAACCGAGTTTACCGTGGAATGTTTTCCTGCCTTCGGCAGGCAGGCCATCCTTCGGCAGGCAGGCCTGTCTGCGGCAGGCCTACCTTCGGCAGGATTACCTGCCGAAGGTAGGCTATTGCCCGTCGGTAATTCCTTTTGGATACTGGATTTCATCATCCTTAAACTGAAGGAGGTCTTCCAGCCTTCCAGCTGAATTGTAAAACTTCCAAGGGCCTTGTTTTTTACCATCCTTCATATTGCCTTCAGAGGCTTTTCGCCCTGATTCGTGGTAATATATCCAAAGTCCTTCTGATTTACCTCCACGATAGCTTCCTTCGGATTCTCTTTGTCCGGTAACATAGTAAGTGATTCGGGTGCCATTTCCATCTTTCAAAGTGCCTTTATCCCGAGTTTCTTTACCGTCAAGGGTGTAATACTCACCTACGTTGAGGAGCCTACCATTGTCCCAAAACTCTTCCTGGGTTAGCTGCTTGTTGTCGTAGAATAATCCCCAAATCCCATCCTCAAAACCTAAATTGAAGCTTCCCACAGACTTTAGTTGTGCTCCATCGTAGTAATAGACCCATTGGCCATTCTCCATTCCGAGAAGGTATTCGCCTTCAGCGATAAGGACCCCTATTTTGTTAAAAAATTTCCAGAGTCCAGTTTTAAGATCGTTCCGATATTCTCCAATTGTATACAATTGTCCGTCAGGGTAGAAGGTTTTCCAAACTCCTTTTTTTGCCCCTCCTTCGTATTGGCCTTGAACGGATAGCTTTCCTGAACTGTGGTATTCCACATAGTCCCCTTCTGGAACTCCAAGAACATAGGTTTTTCTTTTTGAGACCGTTTTATCTGGGAAATACTCTTCCCAAACTCCAACGGCTATGTTGTTTTCATACCTTTCTTTTCGAGCCAAGCGCCCTGATTCATAGAAATAACTCCATTCTCCAATGCGATTGCCAAAATCATCGTAGTTTTCCTCTGCTTCAGGGATTTTTGTTCCCGGAAAAAAGCTTTTCCATGCGCCAATTTTCTTCCCATTTTTGTAGGTCCCAGACTGATAGACTACATTAGGTATAGAAAAGGTCTTGTAAACACCTTCAAATTGCCCTTTGGTTGCAGTGGCTTCGGCCATGATATTTCCCGCTGCATCAAATTCGAAATAGGGTCCTTCTCGCAATCCATCCACATAAAATTCGCGTACAGCGAGTTCACCCTCTGGGAAATAACTGAGCCATTGCCCAGTTTTTTTACCGCCTGCATAATTGCCTTCTAACTTGACTTGGCTAGGATCCACGTAGAAGTCCTTTTCAGTACTTCCATAATATTCTGTGTATTTACCCACCAAAATGCTATCCTGAAAGATCATTTCTTTCACTAGGTAGCCATTTGAATCAAAAAATCGCGCTGGACCAAAAAGTTTTCCATCCCGGTAATCCGCTAGCTCTTTTCGCTTGCCATTGACGTGAAAACTTGTCCATTGCCCATCACGAAGACCATTTTTAAAGATTCCTTCTGTAATTGGGCTGTTGGTTTTTGCATTGTAAAACTTCCATAGTCCAGTTTGACGCTGATTTTCAACTACACCTGTTCCAACAATTGAAGAATCATTGGTGTACCGCACTGCGATTTTTGAAGTCTGTGCAAAAAGCGAAAAATGAAGAAGAGAGAATGCTGCGATTAGTACATACTTCATGGTAAATCAGATTCTTAAGGGTAGGTTAGAACTAGTTTTTTGAATGCGTAATCGGAAGATTTTCCTATACCTACGTAGAAAATCATTTCCTGTTTAAAAGTACATGAAATCCTTAAATTTTTTGATCACTGAGCCGGATTTGCTTGGAGAATTTTCCTCACTTCATCCCTTAAAATCTGGAGACAATTTTTGTGATCCCCAAGCAATGCAATCTCCTTAATCCATAGCCTAGCTTCACCTTGGTTTTGGGGGGAGTCGGGGGTAGCAGTGCCAGCCTTTATCCAGTCCACTTGTGCTGCCAAATCCCAAGGGAGGTCATTTCGTCCCAACAGGAATCCATTATCAAAAAATAATTGGTCAGGTTGTGGCATTTGTTTGCCCAGATAAATGCAGCAATAAAGCCCATGGCCAAACCAGCTTACGAACCGAAAGTTACAACCATAGTCCAAATCAAAATCACGAATAAAATCGAGAACTAGGTAGGGGAAGCCGAGCAGCTGGTTTCCTTTCGAGATTTTTTTACCCTTTGATTTTGAGAAGAAATGGGTCAACTCCTCATTTGTAACGGAGTTTCCTAGTTGCTCAAAAAGGTCCAAAAAATCTGCTTTGAGTTGATTTTGCCGTTGAACTAACGTTTTATCTAGCCAGAGATCAAGGTCTAGGTCCGACTTCACCCCTTTACCATTTCAAAAGTGCAGAAGCCCAAGAAAAACCAGAGCCAAAAGCTGCAAGACAAATCAGCTCATTTTCTTTCAATCGCCCCTGTTCCCAAGCTTGGGATAGTGCAATAGGGATGGTTCCTGCTGTGGTATTGCCCAGGTGCATGATGTTGTTAAATACCTTCTCGTCGGGCAACTCCAATTTCTGTTGGATGTATTGTGAAATTCTCAAATTGGCCTGATGGGGTACGAGAAGGTCGATATCATCTTTAGTCAACTGATTAAATGCCAAGGCTTCCTGGATGACCTCCAAAAAGCGAACTATAGCATGCTTAAATACGGCATTTCCATTCATTTTCAGGAAAAAGTCCCCTCGCTCAATCAGTTCTTTGGAGATTCGCTCTTTTCCACTGGAACTCGGGGCGATGCAATAGAGTTCCTCGGCGTGGGCCCCTTCAGAATGCAGGTGGGTACTGATAATCCCTGCTTGTCCAGGTGCTGCTCGTCCTACTACTACCGCGCCGGCGCCATCTGCAAATATCACTGCACTGGATCTGCCTTCATCGCTTTTATCCAAGGCTGAAGATTGGATTTCGGCACCGACAACGAGTATTTTTTGGTACATGCCAGTTTTGATAAACTGATCGGCAATGGATAGGGCATAGATGAAGCCTGAACAAGCATTTCGAATGTCCAAGGCACCGATGGTTTTGAATCCCAGTTCCCGCTGCAGTAGCACGCCATTGCCCGGTAAAAAGTAGTCGGGGGTGATGGTCGCAAAAATAATGAAGTCAATTTCATCTTTTTCTACACCCGCTCGCTCCATAGCCATTTTACTCGCTTTAGCAGCCATGTTCGTTACCGTATCCACTCCAGGCGTATACCAACGTCTCTCCTGAATTCCGGTGCGCTCCACAATCCACTCGTTGGTGGTATTCATGAGCTGAGAAAGTTCGGCATTGGTGACGATTCGTTCAGGCACATAATGTCCCGCTGCTAGAATTCGTGAAGTATACATGGGCGTAGCGTAAAGTAGTAGGGGTGTTTGGGTATATAGCAATGCAATATCGGTACTGCAAATTAGTTCAACAACAAAAGGTGGGCTTGTTTGGGTTATCCAAACAGGGTGTAATTCCCAAATTGATCCATAGGAGAGGTCTTCCGAACGAGACTTTGGGAATCATTTTGTACGGAATTGACCAAGGGAGATACCGTATAGCTACTCATCAATTCAGTTGGGTAGGGCTTCAATAGTTCTATAAGTTCGGATTCAGAACTGTAACTGTCCAACCATTTTTTTTCTTGCCCAGGCCTCAAAATTACGGGCATGCGATCGTGGACTTCAGACACCAAGTCATTTGGGCTGGTGGTGAGAATCAAAAAGGTGTGTTGAGACTCTCCGGAGACCGTTTCGTATTCTTCCCAAATGCCAGCAAAAGCAAAGGGTTCCTCCTCACGCAAGGTGAAGCGGTGTGGGATTTTGGTTTTCTTGCCTACTTTTTTCCATTCATAAAATCCATCTGCCGGGATGAGGCACCTTCTTTTGAGGAAGGAGGATTTAAAGGTTACTTTTTCGTGTACCGACTCCGCTCTTGCATTGATCAGTTTGGCCGATACGGGCTTATTTTGACCGAAATCAGGGGTGATGCCCCAGTAAAAAAAGGAAAACCCTTTGGGACTATCCGAGGTGATCACGGGGACCAATTGGGTAGGAGCAATGTTGTACCGTGGCGAGAAATCCGCTAGCATTTCTGCTTGAAAGCGTTCTTCTAGTTCAATTTTACTTTTTGCAAGTGAATATCTTCCACACATGGTCGCAGGTTCAGCTATTATTTTTCGAAGTTAGGAATCCTGGCAAATAAATTCAACTGCTCGGGTCTCAGAATAAAAGGGTTGGCTTGAATCAGATTGCATAAATCCCACATGTCCTCCCTGGATGGGAAATTCAAAATGTACCTGATCCAGCTCCTGTGCCAGCTGACTGGGGTAGCAAGATGGACTGAGGAATGGATCGTTTTGAGCGTTTAGAACCAGGGTAGGCACTTCAATACCTGGCAGAAACTGTAAGGCAGAGTTTATTCGGTAGTATTCTCCAGCATCCTGAAATCCATGCAAGGGTCCGGTAAAGGTGTTGTCAAAATCCCGAAGACTACGAATGGAAGCAAATTTTTCCAATGGAAATTCTTCTGGGAAAAAGGTAGATTTTTTTTTAATCTTCAATTGGAGACTCTTCAGAAATCGCCGAGTATAGAGTCCAAAGGCTGAGGTGGAAATTTTATCGCAAGATCCTCCAAGATCCAAGGGCACGGATATCGCAACACCCCTTTTTATTTTTGGATCTCGATCGCGCTTTTCCCCTAGGTACTTGAGGGTTAGATTTCCTCCTAGACTAAAGCCAACCAATGCAATCTCCGTGTAGCCAGGGGAGGCATAATGGACGATGGTTTCTAAATCGTAGGTAGCCCCACTATGGTAAAAAATCGCCTTCCGGTTGAGTTCTGCACCACAGCCTCGGTAATTCCAGGCCAAGACATCGAATCCATTGTTTAAGGCTTCTTTTGCCATTCCCAAGATATAGGACCTGCTGCTATTGCCTTCCAAACCATGGCTGATGATCACTAATTTGGTGTTTCCTCTTCGGTGCCAATCCACTTCTAATACATCACCATCGTGAGTTTCTACAAGATCCTGCTGTGTAGGAGGAAGCATTACTTTTCGAAATAAGGTAGGAAAAACAGTTTCTAAGTGACCGTTAAAAAGATATTTAGGTCTTTGGAAGTTGCGGGGTGGAAGTAAGGGCATGGAGGCAAGCGGTCAAAAACAGATTGGAAAATACAGCATATAATTTGAATAAAGCGTTTTTAAAAACTATTTTTGGGCACTTAAATTAACTACAAGAGCTACTAGAACATGGCCGAAATTATAAGAATGCCAAAAATGAGTGACACCATGGAAGAAGGTGTGATTGCATCCTGGTTGAAGAAAGTAGGAGACACTGTAAAGCCAGGAGATATTCTTGCAGAGGTGGAGACCGATAAAGCCACTATGGAACTGGAATCTTATGAAGAAGGAGTACTCTTGTATGTAGGCGTAAAAGAGAAAGATTCGGTTCCTGTCAATGGGATCATCGCAATAATTGGAGAAAAGGGAGAGGCATTTGAACATTTATTGTCTGGAGCTCCTTCAGCAGCACCAAAAGCAGAACCGATCCTTCCAGCTGCGGCCCCAGCGCCTGCTGTTGCTGAAGTAAACCCCCCAGCTGCGGCGGTCGCAACTTCTTCTATTCCAGCGATCGTAGTGACCATGCCAAAAATGAGTGATACCATGCAGGAAGGAACTATTTCCGCTTGGTTGAAGAAAGTGGGTGATGTCGTGAAGACGGGAGAAATCATCGCGGAGGTTGAGACTGACAAAGCCACCATGGAGTTGGAATCTTACGAAGATGGCGTGTTGCTCTACATCGGGGTAGAAGCTGGAGGAAGTGTTCCGGTAGATGGAGTCATCGCCGTGATTGGAGAAAAAGGAGCCGATTACCAAAGTCTTTTGGCTGCCCATCAGGGTGGTGCATCAATCGCTGCCCCTGTGGAAGTAGCAAGTCCTGCAGCGCCTGTAGCTGCTGCGGCAACTGCTCCAGTAGTAGTTCAAGCGCCAGTTGCAGCAGTAGTTGCTAGTATAGCTGGAAATGAGCGTGTAAAGGCCTCTCCATTAGCAAAAAAGATAGCCAGTGAAACTGGAGTAGACATTCGTCAAGTAGCCGGTAGCGGTGAAGGTGGGCGTATTGTCAAAAGAGATATTGAAACCTTTGTGCCAGCTGCAGTTTCAGCTAGCCCGCAGGCAGCTTCAAGCCAAGCAGGAGGTACTCCAGCACTTGGTCAAGAGAGTTTCACCGAAGAGAAGGTTTCTCAGATGCGCAAAACCATTGCCAAGCGATTGGCAGAGAGCAAGTATTCTGCACCGCACTTCTACTTGACCATGGAGATCAACATGGACAAGGCGATTGAGGCGAGAAAGAGCATGAACGAGTTTGGTACTGCAAAGATTTCTTTCAATGATTTAATCATTAAGGCATCAGCAGCAGCATTGCGTCAGAACCCAAAAGCAAATTCCAGCTGGCTGGGAGATAAAATTCGCTACAACGACCACATCCATATCGGTATGGCGGTAGCAGTAGAGGAGGGGCTATTGGTTCCAGTGATCCGCTTTGCAGATCAGTTGTCGCTATCCCAAATTTCGAATCAAGCCAAGTCATTGGGCCAAAAGGCAAAAAATAAAGAGCTGCAACCCAAGGATTGGGAAGGCAATACCTTCACGATCTCCAATTTGGGCATGTTTGGCATCGATGAGTTTACCGCCATCATCAATCCCCCAGATGCCTGTATCTTGGCAGTAGGCGGGATCAAGGAAACGGTCATCGTTAAGGATGGGCAAATGAAAATCGGCAATGTGATGAAGGTAACCCTCTCTTGTGACCACCGCGTAGTCGATGGAGTAGTGGGATCGGCCTTCCTTCAAACCTTGAAAGGGCTCCTGGAAGATCCGGTTCGAATCCTGATCTAAGAATTAAACTGTCAAAAAGTCCTGTTCAACGAGGACTTTTTGCTTTTGTATGGTTTTTGAAATGAATATTGACCTAGGTTCTAAACTGGAACACTAGAAAATAAATTTTCCATGGAAAGAATTAAATCCACCACCGTAGTAGCCATTCGGCACAATGGAGAGGTTGTTATCGGTGCCGATGGGCAGGCGACCCTAGGCAATACCGTTGCTAAGAGCAC
>CAMBMU010000112.1 GCA_945868725.1 Spirosoma fluviale | reverse complement strand
CAACGAACTCAGAACTGCAGTCGCGATTCCTACCTGCTGATGCAAGTCTAGAAGTTCTCCCTCAATGCCATCTGAATCTGCCAGCAGCCAGCCGAAAACCGCTGCAATCACTGCACTGATCGCTCCAATCCAAACAAGAAGTTTTATCGCCGGGCGGAATTTGGAATCAAAATTTTTGAAAGTGAAAATTTCTAAAATCGCAGCAAAAATCAAAAAGGCAATAGGAAAATGTACAACCATCGGGTGAAGTCTTCCTAGAAAATGCCAAAGCCAAAAAGTAGTTTCCCCGTCCTGGGAGATCACTTCTTGTGCAATTGCAGGTGAATTTGATACCACAAAAGTCATGCACACTACTAGCACTGCTAAAAGGAATTTTTGGGTTTTGGAAGGAAGAAGAGCTCTTCTTTGCATAGGAAAATCTGGATTTTCAGTTGATTATCTGGCGAAAATGGGTCTTATCACACATTATAAAACACTTACACTGATAAAACGAAAGATAAACTTTTAAGACAAAGATACTATCCTGTGGTGTAGGTATGATTTGTAAAATCAGATTCAATCTTTAAAATCAGAAAACTCGGAGAGTAAAATATCAAATCCATTTGGGCAAATTTTTAACTAAAACTAAGTTGTAGATCGTCAGCATAAAGTAGACCTACTTCTTATTAACCAAAGCCATACTTTATAACCATAAATTGCATGTAATGAAAGAAAAATAACCCAAGAATAGCGAGATGGACCGTAATTTTATAATCACACAATTAGAATTTCGGTTAAAGACAAGGAGACAAATCAAAAGATGTTGATAATAATTAAGCAAGTTTTTGATCAAATAAATCTAAGTTGGCGATAAAAGTAGTTTGGCTAAATGGGGGGCAGAATTGCTCAGTTGACAATTTCTGAAAAATCACTACCTTTCAAAGTACCTAAATCGTTGGGATTCAATGATAATCCCAATCAATAAATTTAAGGTAAACATAAATGGATAAATGATGATCAATAGAATCCTACAGATCACGGTACTGCTAGTAATTTTGCTTTTTCAAAATCAGATTCAAGCTCAAGAATTCGGCGGCTATGTAACAACCGAACAAGCAACTGAAACTGCATCTACCGAGTATAACTCCGATGAAAAATCTTCAATTTATATCCCAAAAAACGGTTTAAGATTTGAGTTTCTCGGTTCACTTATTTTTCCAGGTTTCAAAATTGGGATGGAAAAACCATTCAGTTACACTCAAATTGAGAAGTTCCGAAGAAACAAAATAAAAAGGTTATACAAAGAGCGGTATTTGTCCTATAGCATGGGTATGTATTATCAAGACAACTACCATACCAATGTTTTCCCGCAGGCAGAGTTGATTGCGAGAAGGCAGAAAAGTAAAGGATTTTACTATGAACGATCGCTTGGTTTGGGATTTAGCAGAACTTTTGTGAACTCATCGACCTTTTCTGTTTCTGATGATGGAAAGATCGTGGAACAACCACTGTCTGGCAATTGGTATGGCCTTGCATCAATTGGAGGAGGAATTGGGTACAATGCTTACCTTAAAAATCAAAGACCTTATTCAGTTTATTTAAAACTCCATTTAATGGTGATGTATCCATATAATACGTTTGTAACCCCTAGACCAACGATAGGAATTGGATACAATTATAATTTTTCAGGTCTTGGGGAAGCATCCCCTCGATTAAAATACAAAGTGAAGCGGCGTTGAAAATTTTAGAAAACCCAGAATCAATTGACCATGAAAAAGTTTGTTAAGCATGTACTCGTTACTGTAATATCCTTGATTTTTTGGGGATGTGAGAAAGATCCTTTTACTCTTTCAGGAATGGCAGAGGATCATTTTTTCTTAAAGAGTGGCAATCAGCATATGCCGATTACTGTGGCAGGTAATGTTGATTCTAAAAAATTTATATTCATTATTCATGGAGGGCCAGGAGGTAATGGTTTGGACTATAGAGACGCTCAAATAAAAGATTTAGTTGAAAAAGAATTTGTGGTTGTTTATTGGGATCAACGATTTGCTGGAAACACGCAAGGCAACGGAGGAAATGTTGACATTACTGAATTCCGTAAAGACATTAAAAATCTGTTGTTACTTCTTAGCAATAAATATGGATCAGATATTGAAATCTATTTGTTAGGGCATAGTTGGGGAGGATTTTTAGCCCCATACTTTTTAGTAGATGGTGATAATCAAAAAATGGTTACTGGTTGGATACAGGTTGGAGGTGCACATAATTATAATTTGAATGATTCGCTGACTCGTGAAATGTTGATTTACTACGGAGAGGCCGAATTAGCAGCAGGTAATAACGCAACAGATTGGAATGAAATAGTAGATTGGTGTAAAGAAAATGGTTTCCAAGGGGCTGAAAACTCCTCAAAGCTTAACCAATTTGCACATAGTGCGGAGGAGCTATTTGAGGATATTACTGTACCTGAAAGCAGTCCAGACTTTAAAAAAATCCTAGCCGATGCACGTCTTTCAAAATGGTCAAATGAAATTACATCTGGGAGTAAAAAGATTGATGGTCCTACTTTTCAAAACCCAAATTCTGACCAACTTTTCAAAGTTAAATTGCCGACGCTATTGTTATGGGGAAAATATGATTTTGTTTGTCCTGCCGAACTAGCAGAAGACATTGAAAAAAACATTGGAAGTTCTGATGTTAAAAAAATTATTTATGCAACATCTGGTCATTCGCCCATGATGAACGAACCTGACAAATTTTGGGCTGACTTAGTGGAGTGGGTTAGAATCCACTAAAAAATATTTCGATGCCCAGTGGATTCCCCATGAATTGGAATTGAGCTACTACTCGAACGAATCTAAAACAGCATCGAGTACCCCAATGAAAATCAATCCGAAATACCTAGTTCCACTGACCATCCTCGTCTCCGCTTTGGGCTACTTTGTGGACATCTACGACATTCTACTTTTTAGCATCGTACGACAAAGTAGTTTGGCCGCGCTCGGGGTAGGGTCCGAAGAATCCTTAGCAGTCGGCCTGTCCATCTTAAATTGGCAGGTCGGAGGACTCATCCTTGGTGGAATACTCTGGGGAGCCATTGGAGATAAGAAAGGAAGACTTTCCGTGCTCTTTTTTTCAATTTTAATCTATTCTGTAGCCAATTTTCTGAACGGGTACATCGTCTCCGTGGAGCAATACAAATGGTGTAGATTCATCGCAGGAATTGGACTCGCTGGAGAACTGGGTGCAGGAATTACGATCGTGTCCGAAATCATGTCCAAACAAAAACGAGGCTATGGAACCATGATCATCTCTTCGGTGGGCATGTTGGGCGCAGTGGTGGCAGCCATAGTCGGGCTAAATCTCCCCTGGCAGACCGCCTATAAAATAGGGGGCATACTCGGCTTTGCCCTGCTCGCCTTACGCTTCGGCGTTGCAGAAAGCGGCATGTATCAGCAGATGAAACAGCAACCCAAAGTGTCCAAAGGGAATTTCTTTTACCTGTTTAGCAACCCTGCCCGATTTGTAAAATACCTGAAATGCATCCTGATTGGTCTGCCCACCTATTTTGTAGTTGGTCTGGTGTTAACTGGTGCACCCGAATTGGTTCAAACTGTCTTTAAACTTGAGGTGGAGCCTACCTTGGTTGCCAAATTGGTGATTGTCACCTACACCGCGATTGCCATTGCCGATTTGGGCTGCAGTTGGCTGAGCCAAAAACTCCAATCGAGACGCATCCCCTTACTCATCTTCTTGTGCATTTCCTTCATCGGTACGCTTCTCATCCTTTTCTTCCCCATTACCAATCTTACCCAAGTTTACCTATTCTTTGCCATCCTAGGCACGGGAATTGGTTTCTGGGCGGTGATGATGTCCAATGCAACCGAGCAATTTGGAACGAACATTCGGGCGATGGTAACCACTACCGTTCCAAACTTTATTCGAGGGCTGCTGATTCCGATGACTGTGTTTTTTCAAGCGCTCAAACCCGATTTTGGGATTGCCTTTAGCCTAGCATTAGTTGGGATACCTGTCCTACTTCTGGCGATTTATTCGGCTTACAGTTCTGAGGAAACCTTCAACAAGGATCTGGATTATGTGGAATAACAAACCATCGCGATAAATGGGTACCAACTAGCGCAAGCCAATCAAAAAAATAGTGGGAAGTACTTGAAATTGTAGTTTCTTAAATAAAATTTACCGAAACCCCATTGATACCCTTTATCTCAGTACTCAAAGCTATTAACGAAACCTTGTTTTAATACGGAATAGTTTGTCTTGGTTTGGCACACTGGAGACAGTTTTTGCTTTTTTTAAACTTTACTATATCGACACAATGCCTACTAACTCTAGCGTCAAACCGATTGCTAACCTCTTATTTTTCGGTAATCTCACAAAGTAGCTCATCCTCGATAATATCAAATGATAGTATCATTGAAGCCTACCTATGCTATTACCCCCAGCGTTTTAAAATCATCAGCTCAATTTCTGAGAAAATTGGAGAGGTAAATGCAAGGTATCTGAGCGAACAATCGCCACAACTTCGGAAGTAAAACAGAATTAATAGGCCCTTTTGCCTTCATCAGCTAGACGGATTTTTTTTGGGTTTTAATGATCTAAATCAAATCACTTTCAGAAGCCTAAAAGCGGTAGAAGTGGTATTGCCAAGATTTTTTTAAATCTTATTTAACAGATTACCAAAATTTGGTAACTTGAACGAAAGTAAAAAAATCATGGGGAGAAACACATCCATCTCGATAGGTGATCATTTCGAGAGTTTTATTGAATCAACAGTTTCAAATGGTCGTTTCAATAACGCCTCTGAGGTAGTTCGTGCCGGACTTCGACTTTTAGAAGAAGAAGAAAACCGTATCCAAGTTTTGCGTAAAGCCATCCATGAAGGTGTCGAAAGCGGTCGCGCGGTTGATTTCGACCCAAAACACCATCTAGAAACCCTAAAGTCTACCAAAAGCAATGGCTAAGTTGTACTTCACAAACAAAGCCATTGAAGATTTGGAAGCTATTTGGAAGTATACTGTGACAACGTGGTCTGAGAATCAAGCGGAAATTTATTATTCGCTACTTATCGATACTTGTCAAAAATTAGCTGCTGAACCAACGCTTGGTAGATCCTATGAAGTAGTTGAAAAAAATGTCTTTGGCTTTAAAACTGGAGAACACCTCATTTTTTATAGGATAGTATCCCCACAAGAAATTGAAGTGATTCGGATTTTACACGGAATGATGGATTTGAAAAACCATTTGTGATTCAGTTGGATACAAATTGAGGGTAAGCCCCACCCTTAAATTAGTTCAGAAATCGATTTTTTCTCGTCCCCGACAGGGCTGTCCTCCGGCTAACAATCGAAATTCCTAAGCACTTTTCTTGAGAAATTTATCAACCTTTTCTCCAAGCCCTTCCATACATTTTTTCTACCTTTGACGCTTCCTGAAACTCATCCCATTCACTCCCATGGCACTCAAAAAAATTCAGTCTGCCCTCATCTCCGTTTACTACAAGGACCACTTGGAACCCATCATCGCTTTGCTCAAGCAGCAGGGCGTGACCATCTATTCCACTGGCGGCACCCAAGAATTTATTGAAGCCCAAGGAGCACAAGTGGTGCCGGTAGAAGAACTCACCAGTTACCCTTCCATTTTTGGCGGACGTGTAAAAACCCTCCACCCGAAGATTTTTGGAGGCATCCTCCACCGCAGAGACCACGAAGGCGATGTGGCGCAGGCGGCTACTTACGACATTCCGGCCATTGACTTGGTGATTGTGGATTTGTATCCCTTCGAAGAAACAGTGGCCTCCGGCGCATCGGAAGTTGATATCATCGAAAAAATTGACATTGGCGGCATCTCGCTCATTCGCGCTGCAGCCAAAAATTTCAAGGACGTAACCATCATCGCTTCCAAAAACCAGTACGCGGAATTGGAAGTCAGACTTTCAGCTCAAGACGGAGCCACTACCCTAGAAGACAGACGCTACTTTGCAGCCCAGGCCTTCCAGGTGTCTTCCAACTACGATACGCATATCTTCAACTACTTCAATCAGCAAGAAGGAATCCCTGCACTAAAAGTATCCGAAACTAGCGCCAAGGCGCTTCGTTACGGAGAAAATCCTCACCAAGCGGCTCATTTCTATGGGAATTTGGAGGAGTTGTTTGAGCAGCTTCACGGGAAGGAACTTTCCTACAACAACCTGGTTGATGTGGACGCAGCGGTAAACCTGATTGCCGAGTTTCCTGATCAAACAGCTTTTGCCATCCTCAAGCATACGAATGCCTGCGGTTGCGCGACTGCGGCTTCCGTAAAAGAAGCCTACCAAAAGGCTTTTGCGGCAGATACTACCTCCGCCTTTGGAGGTGTGTTAGTAACCAATAAACCGGTAGATCAAGAAGCCGCTGAAGAAATGAATACCCTCTTCTTCGAGGTACTCATCGCTCCTTCCTTCAGCCCAGAGGCTTTGGCAGTACTGACGACCAAAAAGAATCGAATTCTGTTGCTTCAGAAAATGGCCGTACCAGGAACGAAAATGATCAAAACCCTCTTGAACGGAATCATCGAACAGGACAAGGATATGTCCACAGAAGGCAAAGGAGATTTCAAGGTAGCCACCACCCTGGCCCCTAGCGAAAAGGAACTAGATGCCTTGGTATTCGCAGCGAAAGTGTGCAAGCATACCAAGTCCAACACCATCATTCTAAGCAACGATTCGCAACTATTCGCTTCTGGAGTAGGACAAACCTCCCGAGTAGATGCCCTAAGACAGGCCATTACCAAAGCAAATGAGTTTGGCTTCAACTTGAAAGCTGCTGTCATGGCCTCCGACGCCTTCTTCCCATTCCCGGATTGCGTAGCCATAGCCCATGAAGCAGGCATCACCGCGGTGGTACAACCTGGGGGCTCAATCAAGGACCAGGACAGCATTGATTACTGCAATGCCCAGGGCATGAGTATGGTGTTGACGGGTGTCCGTCACTTCAAACATTAAAAACCAAGACCTTTGAGGTTTTTTCTAACCTCGAAGGTTTTTTTCTAACCTTTGAGGTTTATAAAGTCAAGACCTTTGAGGTTGTGAAAACCAAAAACCTCGAAGGTTTTTTTCTAACCTTTGAGGTTTATAGAGTCAAGACCTTCGAGGTTTTGAAAACCAAAAACCTCGAAGGTTTTTTTCGAACCTTTGTGGTTTTTAAAGTCAAGACCTTCGAGGTTTTGAAAACCTCAAAGGTCAAGTTCGAATTCAAACTCAGAAAATTGTTATACTTCGTACTTGGTACGTTGTACATTGTACTTTTATGAAAGCACATCAACTCAAGCTCTACAACACGCTATCCCGACAGAAGGAAGATTTTGCACCCATCAGCCCTCCTTTTGTGGGCATGTATGTGTGCGGACCAACCGTCTATGGGGATGCGCATTTGGGTCATGGTCGGCCGGCCATCACCTTTGATACAGTCAACCGCTACCTGACACACTTGGGATACCGCGTGCGCTATGTGCGCAACATTACCGATGTGGGGCACCTCACTGGGGATGCAGACGAGGGCGAAGATAAAATTGCCAAAAAAGCCAAACTCGAGCAGCTCGAGCCAATGGAAGTAGCCCAGCAGTATACGGATACCTACCACCGCGACATGGCCTTGCTCAATACCTGGAAACCCAGCATTGAACC
>CAMBMU010000111.1 GCA_945868725.1 Spirosoma fluviale | reverse complement strand
ATTCAAAGCTGTCAAACTCGGGAATCTAGTGCGTTAACTGAAGCTATAATCCCTCTTTTATCAGGAGAAATTCTCGGGATTAGCTAGGCTTAGGTTTTGAATCTTTTGATAGTTCAAGATGAAACTCGTCTTCAACTCTCCGAATGTTTTTTGTTTTTTAACAGCTTAGAAAACGGAACTAGGGAAGGGGTGGAACGGATGTACTGTTGATAGCTTTCCAAATGCCCCCATTTTTCCATTCCTGAAGCTTCCAAAATCCGTACGCCACTGATGTAAACTAGTAGGAAGTATGTGAAAAGTGGAGAGATTAAGGTGACATACTGCCAATTGGACAAGGAGGAAAAAGACATGATAGAAATCCCGGTCCACAAGACGATTTCCCCAAAGTAGTTTGGGTGCTTAGCGTACTTCCAAAGGCCAGACGTAATAAACGACTCCTTATTTTCAGGGTTTTTTCGAAAGTTCGATTTTTGCCAGTCGGCACTTATCTCTACACTGAAACCGAGTCCAAATACCAGCAATCCACCATAAAAAAAGCCATTTTGAAGCACCCCATTTTGGCTTGCAATGGCTGTTAGGGCGCACATAGAACATAAACAAACCCACATCCCTTGTAAAGTCCAAGCCATAAAAAACCGAGTGGCAGCGGGCTTAATGTCTCTAAATCTTTTATCTTCTTTAGCTCGATGAATCCTTAAGAATAAGAAGGTGCCTAATCGGATGGCCCAAAGTGATATGCAGGAGGCCAACAGCATGCTCGCTGTATTGAGATTGAGTGAAGAATAACTTTGATAGCTTACATAACCCACCATAAATAAGTAGGTGCAACTTCCCGCGAGGTCATAAAATTTTTCGGTTTGAAAAAAATAAGCAGGAACAAAACAAATCCATTGAATCAGAAAGGCAATTAATACAGCTTCCTGTATCACTGTCAGCCCAGTCAATAGTGCAATGCCATACACCAGGATAAAGGCGATTAAGGCAAAAAATAGATTAAGTACTGCTTGCTTCATGGGAGTTTAAGAATTTCTAATTTGATTATCCGCAATCTTACCAGTAGCTTAAAATCTGTTTGAATTATTGCGGATAATCGTCGACAGACGACAGTCCACAGCTCATCTAAATGAACTTCAAACCTTATTTTTCTTTGGTTACTGGTGACAAAGCAGATAATCAGAATTTATAAATGGCTATCAGAGGTGACTGCTAACTTCTGCTTTTTACTATTTGGTAAATGAGAAATAAAACCAGATAAACCGCTAAATAGATGCGGTAGAAATTTCTTGTTTTGAGGTAAGTATCATTCTCAGGATACATATTGCCAAATAAAGCGAGGATCTCCTTTTTGAATAGGGGCCTAATGTTTATTTTCCAATCCTCAGTTTGGTATACAATTTTTCGAAACTTACTTCGATAATGCGTGCTTGGAATGCTCCAAAGGATTAACAGAAGGAATAGTAGAAAGGTAACAGTCATCATTCAACTAGGTAGGTTTTATTCAATTTCCAATCAAGGGGTTTTGCTTCCCAACTGATGGATCGTATTCTGTACCAACCCTTCTCGTTCGATGCCACGGCTATCTTTGACCTTGTAGGTAATTTCCATTCCCCAGGTGGGTTGAATCGATGGGATAGTCAGGTTGATTGTTTTGCCTGAAGCATCCAGCTCCGCTTTGGTGACTTGAAGAGTTTGCTCGTTGTGATGCTTGGAACCGTACTTTCTGGATCGAATCAGATCCCAGGTCTTAACACTGTAGCTGGAAATCTTCTGTACAGCTTTTGAATCCAGCTTGTCTGTAAAAGTTAGCTTCATACCCGTGGTGGTGGCTGCGATTCCCACCGGAATCACCATCGGCTGATCCACCTTTCTGATTCGATACAGCCCCCCCAGTTGAGGTTGGGTAGACCCCCATGCCGACAGGCCTGCTAGGTACAATTGTCCATCTCTAGGATTGAACCTGCCTCGCATCACACCGGTGGAGAATCTTGGGATGGGCAACTCAAAAATCCCTCCCTGAACTTGATCCCCAATTTTTTCGAAAGGAACCACAAACACTTTTCCATAGCCATAAGACAGATTTAGGAGTTTTCCATTGAGCGCGCCCCATTTCTTACTCTCCACCCAGAGCAGCTCAGAGGGAGATTGATCTCGATCCCGCTCCACCCATACCAGTGGCTGCTCCATTCCTGCTTCAGTACTATCTTTTGGAGGGTTAAAGCTGAACATATTTCCATAAAACTCGCCTTTTTTCACCCAATTGATGCGATTCATAGGATTCCAGTGACCTTCCTGATCGGTTACGATAAAGGTGCCATCAGGATTGATGCAGACCCCGTTTGCAGCCCTGAATCCTGTGGCAATAATCTCAGTTTTCTGACCGTCTTTGCTGACTTTGATCAAGGTACCATGCTGCGGCACTAGGGCTTCTCGAGCATGTCGAGCGCTTTTGGCATAGTAGAAATTCCCTTCTTTATCTACCTGCAGACCCATGGCAAACTCGTGAAAATGGTCGGTCACCTGATGGTCAGAGTTGTAGGCTTCATAGAAATCCGTCTCCCGATCCCCATTCAAATCATGTAATTTGACCAGCTGGTCTCGGCAGGTGACGAAAATTTGTTCATTCACCACCTTGATGCCCAAGGGTTGGAAAAGCCCCGAAGCAATTCGCTGCCAGGTGAGTTTCCCAGTATTTTGGGTAAATCCTTCCACCAACCAAACATCCCCATCTGTGGAGCAGATGACCCCTTTGTTGGGATCTTTGAAAAAATCCAAACCACTGAGCCTAAATTGATTTTTCCAAGGGCTATCAAAAGGTGGGTTCATCAGGTCTACCTGGAAAGGCCCTTCCTGTGTGCCCATGGTGACCTGGGAACTTAATTTTTTAGGAAACCGTGATGGTCCTCCTATAGTCAAGACCGCCAAGGATGCGGGGGGAGCTGAACTTTTGGCGTAATCTGTAAGTCCCTTCGTACCGGCGCTTCCAATTAGAATTTTGACTTGCACTGGAGCTGAAGGCATTGTTTCCATGACCATAAAGCCGTTTTCCTTTTTCAATATTGCCCCTTTTCCAATCAGCGCTACCGCAGTTTTATCTTGGGCAATCCGCATTTTCAAGGGTTTAGCTGTAGGACTGAGGTTTAGGGTTCTGGTAAAAACCGGTTGATCCTGCCAGGATTCCATACCAAAAGATTCGAGCACTTTGGTACTTCCCACCGTGTAGGAAAGAATTACCTGATCTTTAAATTGATAGAGTCCTTGGTACTGTGCCCAGCTGCGGGGAAGTGGGCCAAACTTCCGCTTGTCACGAGCCTGGAATCGTGGGTCCTCAAATTTCCCATTGGCCGGATTTGCCCAACCTGGCGCAACAGGATTCTCAAAATGAAGATTACCTATTATGCGAGGTGAAATATTGTGTTTCCCATTAAAAAGAATCGCTTCCCAATCAATAAATCCTTCCCCGGTCCAGGCTCCTGCCACCCGCATCAGGTCATGGTCAAACATCATCCAGGCTTTGCCCGCTGCCACTCCACCGACACCCTGATCCACCCTCACCGCAATTCCTTTGTAGGCAAAGTTGGCATCGACTAAATTTTCATCAGCAAGGGGAGAGGGACCTTTGGATTGCTCCCGTTCCGGGGCATCTTTACCGACCAGCTCGTAGGTGTTGATCAGAAAGTTGCCATAATCCATTTCTGCCCAGGGCTTAAATTCTTTCGGGGCAGGCCCTTTGTTGCTACCGGAAGGCAATCCTGCCAGATAAGTGGAATCGATTTCAAAAAACTGTCCCGGGTTTTTTTCTTTGAGGTAGGTTTCTCTCAAGTAATTAATGATATCATACTTCTCCACGGGAGTGAGGTGAACTTGTGGAGGCATGGATCCGTAGCCTCTGGTAAGCACTTGATAGATCGAATAGGGGTCTTTCCCAAGGTTAAAGGTGTCTTCCCAGAATTTGAAGGCAGTGGGAATGGATCCAAGTTGATCCGGATTTCCATGGCAATTGAAGCAGACATTGTTGTAAATATGTTCGCCTGTGCGGATGGATTCATCGTATCGGTCGTCTAGAGCAGTCAATAGCCCCTTGTGATCAAGGTCTTTTTCGTAGTCTGGCAATTCTGATTCTTGAAGAATAAAGGAGCCAGGAGTGGCCAATTCGGAATCAGTTGAACTGGGTTTGCAGCTAAAATTCAGAAGTGCTGCAAGCAGAAAATAAACTCCTAGTCGAATCCTATACATTTCCATGGGGTGGTTTTTTTGGGTGGTGGGGCTGCCGGTAAGGTGTAATCAACTTTTTGCTAATAATCCATATTCCAGCTTACAATGTCCATCTGGGGTGGTGTAAAATAGCCTTTTTTCAATTTCATAATTTTTGTTCGAAGTAATCCCTAAAGCATGGTACACCGTTTGGTGAATGCTTGCGATTTTGATTGGATTTTCGATGGTTTTGCAGGGGCGTTCATCGGCTGTTTTTCCAAAAACATGGCCACGCTTGATGCCTCCGCCAAATAGTAGGATGGAGCAACCGTCAGTGAAATGGCGGTGCATGCCATAATTTTTGAGGTCATTTATGATATCGGGAAGGGAAATCGGGAAATGAACTACCATGGGATGCAAACGGCCAAAAAATTGTCCTAACCAGAAATCTGTAGCAGTGTCGGATCCTATAGCCTCTGCGCTAGCAGAAATGACAGGCACCATTACTCCAAGAGTGGCCATCGTCCACTTCAAGAGGTAGAATAGTTTGTTTGGAGAACTGACCTTAGAATTCATCTAGTTAAAATCTAAGTTAAGATACAAAATATCGTATTTCTAGCTAATTCTAGCAGTATAAAAATTCAGGTAACTCGTAGACGGACAAGATGCAGCCCTCTTTCTTAAACCCTAACCTTTTTTTTCGGTGCTGGTACCCACACTACTGCTAATGATTCTTTGCAAAATCAATAGTTATACTTAGTTTAGTTCAAATGGGGTTGGAATGAATTTTACAACCCACAAATAAGGCAGCTACATCAAAATTTAATGGGTAAAATTCTCCTTTCACTTCTTTTTTTTAACCTGACGTTTTCAGCTTTCTCGCAGGATAAAAAGCCGAATATCATCTTTATACTTACGGACGATCACCGTTGGGATGCACTAGGTTTTGCAGGAAACACCATGATTCGAACTCCAGAAATGGACCGAATGGCGAAAGAGGGGATTTACTATGAAAATGCTTTCGTCACGACACCGATCTGTGCCGCGAGCAGGGCGAGCATTCTCACTGGACTGTATGAGCGAACCCATGGCTATACTTTTGGCCAAGGAGATATTCAAGAGGTCTATGTAGCACAATCCTACCCAGTAAAACTCAGGGATGCAGGATATACGACGGGGTTTTTTGGGAAATTTGGCATCAATTACCCTGAATTTGCGAAGCTATTTGATGTAGGGGAGGAGTATGACCGTAACAATTTGTTTACGGATCGGAGGGGGTATTTTTTCAAAAAAATCAAAGATGACACGGTACACCTCAGCCGATATACCAGTCAACAAGCAATCGATTTTATAGCGAATACGCCTGCTGAGAAGCCTTTTATGTTATCCTTAAGTTTCTCAGCTCCACATGCGCATGACGGAGCGGAATTGCAGTATTTCTGGTCTTCAGCATACGATACCCTGTACCAAAATCTGGTAGTCCCTGATCCATTGCTAAAAGAGGATAAGTACTTTCAAACGCTACCGGAATACATCCAAACTGGTGAAAATCGGACCCGATGGTACTGGCGCTTTGATACTCCAGAAAAGTACCAGCGTAGCGTAAAAGGGTATTTTAGAATGATTTCTGAAGTAGATACTGAAATCGGGAAGATCCGAAAAGCCTTGGAATCAAAAGGACTTGCTGAAAATACAGTCATCATTTTGATGGGAGACAATGGGTATTTTCTAGGAGAAAGGCAACTTGCGGGGAAATGGCTGATGTATGATAACTCCTTAAGAGTGCCACTTATCCTGTATGATCCGCGACAAATTGGAGGAGAAAGAAATTCTGATTTTGCGCTGAATATAGACATCCCATCCACCATTCTAGATCTTGCTGGAGTAACAGCCCCCGAATCCTGGCAGGGAACTAGCCTTCGATCCAACGAACTGGCCAAGCGAAAAGATTTTCTATCCGAACACCTTTGGCAGGTGGACATCATTGCTCCAAGTGAAGCGATTCGAACGGAGAGATGGAAGTATTTACGCTACATCAATGACCCTCAGCAGGAAGAACTTTATGACTTGGTGCTAGACCCCTTGGAAAGTAATAATCTTGCTGCTGATCCTTTGCATCAAGAGATTCTCAACGGACTTCGTACAAAAATGGAGCAAAAAATTGAGGTTTACCTGAAGGCTAAAATCCACTGATTTAGTATCGGAGGTATCCCTTGTTTAAATGATCTGGTGAATGACTCATCGCCAATCCTTAATTTAATCCTCCTATCCTTTTGATTTACGAACTGGGAACAATTCTACTTACCCTTTGCGGAGGCCTACCTATACTTAAAGAAAATAGCATCCCAAACTTCTTTTATGCTTTCCTCAATCCAGCTTCTCCAATGACTGCAATAAATCTTAGCTGTATTGCGGTAAGTAACTCAAACAACCTTTAAATCAATTTAAAAAAACCATATCGAAGAATGAAAGCGAATCTCTGGTCCCCGTCATATTCAATTACTTCCAAATTCCTTGTGGTTGCTTTGGTTCCAGTTTTAGTATTTGCCTGCAATCCATCCAAAAAAGAGGAGAATTTGCTAGCTGACAAGGATTGGGAAGTACTGTTTGATGGCTCACCTACTGATGCATTTCGAGGCTATGGAATAAATGATTTTCCCGAGGGGGTTTGGATTGTAGCAAACGGAATGTTGATGACCAACCCGGACACCGCGAATAGGGATTTGATTACCAAAAAAAGGTACAAGGATTTTGAACTTGAATATGAGTGGGCAGTAGATACGGCAGCGAATTCTGGAGTTTTCTTTCACATGCAGGAGAACCTTTCCATGGAGGCAGGTAACGGGAATAGCCCAAATTGGATGGATAATTTTGAAATTCAGATTTTGGAGGATACCTACTTTTACGATACCACAGCCATCCGGTCCGCAGGTTCCTTGTATGACTTAATCATTCCAAAAAATAAAAAGCTTAATCCAATAGGCGAATTTAATAAGGCCGTTCTTTCGCACAAATCAGGTCATGTAGTGCATTGGCTCAATGGAGTTAAAGTGTTGGAATTCACGATTGGCAGCCCAGCAATGGATTCCCTGTTGTCTGGAAGCAAGTTTAAAGAAAACCCCAATTTTCACTCAGATAAAGAGGGGCACCTCATGTTTCAACACCATGGGCAAAAAGTATATTTTAAAAATATTCGCGTAAGAGCGCTTTGATTGGTTCTACCAGGCAGCAAGAAAATTGGCAGAAACGACAAAATAGTTGAATGCTTTTTCGGCTAAGAATTGGCTTGGAACAAGAACAGCTAAAGGGTTGAATAGACCAAAGAGAGTTCCTTTTCGAATGATTTGATTTCTAAACTTGAGAAATCCGAAATGGGAGGCCTATTTTCATGTTGCAATTTCAACTTGAATTTTCTTGAGTTATTCACCCAGATTTTATAGTTTAACGTGCAATTGATTTTTCACCAAAACAGAATTCAAATGAAAAAGACCTCCCTTTTCCTAGTTGCTTTGATGGTTGCAGTCTCCGTAGTATTTGCATCCTCTTCCCTAAAGACGGAGAAAGAACTCTCTGTTCCTAGTGCCGAACGC
>CAMBMU010000110.1 GCA_945868725.1 Spirosoma fluviale | reverse complement strand
ACTTCCGAGTATAAAGATACTATTTCCCCGCTGGCAACCGAATAAAATTTTGTTGTTTTTTAATAGAAATTGTGGTCAACGGCTAACGGTCCACAGCAAATGGTAATCGGTCAACGGCTAACGGTCCACGGTCCACTGCCGATTGTGGTATGACAATGATTTGTCTCAATAATTACATTTGGCTGTCAACTGTTGACAAACTGCTAACGGTCCACGGTCCACCGTCAATTGTGGTATGACTACGATTTGTTTTAATGATTACAATTGGCTGTCGTCCGTCAACCGTGAACCGTTGACAAATCGCAATTGGCTGTCAACCGTTGACCGTCAGCAGTTGACAAATTGAATCACTTTTTCAATTAACTTTACAAAGCTAAATTCCTGACTTCCCCCTCTACACCAGTGGTTTTCTCCAGTCTCACTTTCCTTTATTTCTTTTTACCGCTTTCCATTGTATTCTATTTTGTATTCAAGAACGTACGCGTTCAGAATTTTATACTGCTCCTATTCTCTTTTATTTTTTATGCTTGGGGCGAACCGGTTTGGATCATTCTGCTCCTATTCTCCGGTCTCTTGGATTACTTCAATGGCCTACTCATCGATAAATTCCGAGAAAATAAAACGATTCGACTGGCGGCATTACTCAACTCCATTCTCATCAACCTCGGCCTACTCGCCACCTTCAAGTATGCTGATTTTATCATTCAAAACACCAATTTCCTACTTGGCACCTCCTTTACAGAACCCAATATCCTCCTCCCAGTAGGGATTTCTTTCTACACCTTCCAAACACTCTCCTACACCATCGATGTGTACAAAGGGGAGGTGAAAGCAGAAAAAGACCCCATTGATTTTTTGATGTTTGTCAGCTTATTTCCTCAGCTAGTCGCCGGCCCCATCGTCCGCTATGCAGAGGTGGCAGCACAAACGCGCCTGCGTCCTTTGGACTGGCCATCTGTAGCCACTGGAGTCAACCGCTTTTGCCTGGGTTTATTCAAAAAGGTGGTTTTAGCGAATAGTGTGGGTGTTTTAGTGGAGAAATACTTGCAGGTCCAATTCAATGATCTATCTACCCCCGAAGCCTGGTTTGGCATCGTGCTGTACTCCCTGCAACTCTATTTTGACTTTTCGGGCTATTCCGATATGGCGATCGGCCTAGGAAGAATCTTTGGCTTTACCTTTCCCGAAAACTTCCGCCATCCCTACGCCGCTACTTCTGTAGCCAATTTTTACCAGCGCTGGCACATGACCCTCGGGCGATTCCTGAGAGATTACGTGTACATCCCGCTAGGGGGCAATAAAAAATACCAGATCCGCAACATCCTCGTGGTCTGGTTTCTTACCGGACTCTGGCACGGTGCGAGCTGGAATTTTGTGCTCTGGGGCCTCTTTCTGGGGGTATTTATGGTGATCGAAAAAGTACTCAAGAAATACTTTGATCTCCTGCCACGGTTTGCGCTCTATGCCTATGCCTTGCTGGTGGTCAACTTCAGCCGATCCTTCTTTTACTTTGATGATTTTGAGAAGCTGGGTATTTTCTTGGGGAAACTCTTTTATTCCCCCAATTCCATAGGGGCGGGCTGGGGTACTGACCTCAGTTCCTATGCCTTCTTGTATGTCGTAGTGATCCTATTCTGCATTCCTTGGGATGAGATCTATCCAAAAAGCAGCAGAACAAACGAAGTTGCGAGCAGGTACTACCGCGGGTTTTCGCTTTGCATAAACCTATTGTTTCTCCTCCTTGCCACGGCCTTGATCGTCGACGATACCTACAATCCATTCATTTACTTTAGATTCTAAGATGCGAAAGAAGTTAGAAATAGGATTGGTATTTGGATGCATGGTGGTGATCAGCCTGCTGTTTGTGTTTGGCCCCAAGGAAAAAATATCCCTTTCGGAAAAGCGAACCCTCGCCACCCTGCCTGCCGTGACCTGGGATACCTATATTTCTGGTGCCTTCAGCAAAGGCATCAACGTGTACATCAACGATCATTTTCCCTTTCGGGCAGAAGCCGTACGCCTGACCGAAGCCTTTCGGTACAACTTGGGCTTCCAACTCCAAAACCAAGAAAAGATTGTGGTCGTAGGTAACCCTAAAAAGGTCCAAGCCCCAGAAGACAGCAACTTGGATTCGGCTGTCCAAAAGGCCTATTTGGAGGGATTTGAAGAATTTGATGCCAGCAGCGTCTTGATTTTGAATGGGAAGATCTACACCACAAATTCCGGGGACCCGGCCATCTCCCCGTATTTTGCCAAGATGCTGAATGTGTATGCAGACTCCTTGCGGGGAAAAGCGCGGGTTTTCTCCGCTGTGGCTCCCTTGTCCTCTGCCTATATTCCCTTGAAGTCCTACGAGCGCTATGCCAAGCGAAATGAGGCTACGCTCCAAGCCATCCAAACTAACTTAAACCCTGGGGTCTATTTTGCGGATGTGATGGGGGAGATGAACCAGCATTACAACGAATACCTTTGGTACGGCAGTGACCACCATTGGACAGGTTTGGGCGCCTATTACGGCTATGTGGCCTTTTGCAAGGCGGCAGGGATCACGCCTGTGCCGCTGAGTAGCATGGAAAAGAAGGAGCGTAAAGGGTTTTTGGGAACACTCTACGAACTCACGCGCGATCAATCCGTCCGGGACAATCCAGATCGTGTGGAAACCTATATTCCCCCTGGAATCGAAACCAAAGCAATATTTTACAATGCCTATGATTTCAAATACCCCCAGTTGAGTAAGGTGTTTTGCAATTCACCTAGCTACTCCAGCTTTATCTGTGGGGATACGCCGCTGATGAAAATTACCACCAATGTAAAAAATGGTAAAAAAATCGCCGTCGTCAAAAATTCAATGGGAAATGCGTTTGTCGTGTATTTAATTAGTCACTACGAACAAATCTATGTGGTGGACTTTCGATATTCCAAGCACAACCTGCTGAAGATCATGAAAGAGGCGCAAGTGAATGACTTGGTTTTTGCCGTCGGCTTGTATGCTGCGGTATCTCGAGGGACGATTGGGATGATGCGAAACCTAGCGTATCAGAAGGACCAAGACTACGATGAAGTCTTAAAAAAAGAGGAAGCCCAACGGATTTTGGATTCTATCAATGGAGTTCAGGACACGGTGGCGGTGGTTCAAAATCAAAACTGATTTTTTAATTTTTAACCTGTAAAGCTGGATATGAAGCGTCGAATTGGATTGATTTTAGTGTCGCTGTTTTTGGTAGGGCTGTTTTCGGCGCAGGCGAGCTATGGTCAAGATTCCATTTCAGTCATCGAGCGCCTAAAAATCGATACCAGCTATGCCTTTCTCCAATACCCCAGCCTGGCCACTGCGCAAAAGCTGACGGAGCTATTCAGCCAAGCAAATGAAAATCGCCTAGTGATTTTCCACTTTGGGGCGAGCCACATCCAGTCGGAGGTAGTCACTACGGAAGCGAAGGCCTACCTCCATGAAAATTTTGGAGATGCGGGTCCAGGGTTTCTATTCCCTTTTTCTGCTGCCAAAACCTACGGCAGCATCAACTACAAAACAAGCCATACGGGCACTTGGACCTCGGCCAAGAGTTTCCAGCCTAACCCCAAAATCCCCTTGGGCGTACGGGGGATGACGGTCGAAACCCGAGATCCCGAGGCCAGCTTTACCCTTACCTTTCCCAGCCCAGTTCCCAAAGAGGAGTACGAGCTGCTCTTGTTTTTTGACAATAACGCCCAAACTCCCGATTTCAAATTAACCGTGGGGGAGATAGACTGCGTGGTAGATGAGACCTTCCGGTCCGCCTATGCCGGCAAAAACTACTTGCGGATCCCCATCACGCAGGAGATCGCAAGGATTCAGGTCCAGTTGTTGCCCAGTGAGAAGTCGGGCATGCTGTTTCGATTTTATGGGATGAGCTTGGAGAAAAAGGATAAAAGTGGGGTGCTCTACCATTCGTTGGGGGTGGGAGGGTCGCCATTTGAGGCGGTATTAAATCTAGAAAAATTGCGGGAGCAGTACGAGGTCTTGCAGCCAGATCTGGTGATTTTGGATTATGGTACAAACAATATCTTGTACGAAAATAAGGTGGCGGAGAATCTTCCCAAAAACGTATCCAAGGCCATTTCCACCTTTCGAGCGATCAATCCAGAGATCCTGATTGTGTTGACGGCCACACAGGACCTCTTTTACAAGGGGAGGCATATTGATGCAGGGATCGAATTTGCGCGAGTGATGGATTCGTTGGCCAGGGCCAACGAGGTGTTGTACTGGAACTACTACGACCTCTCCGGGGGCTATGGGCAGATCAAAAACTGGGAGCAGGCTGGTTACGCTAAAAATGACTACATCCACCTGACCAGCAAGGGCTACCGATTGAAGGGCTATTGGTGGAATGCTTCCATCCTGAATACGCTAAAGTTTCATGCCGATCATCCAAGCCAAGAAAGTCTGCAGCTACCGCTCAAAAACTACGATGCAGTAAAGGAGCAGCTTCGTCAGGCTAGTCAAGCGGCCCAAGTCAGCACATCTGGCAGAAGCAGCTACAAAGTAAAGTATGGAGACACGCTCTCCGGGATTGCAGCCAAGTTTGGTGTGAGAGTTTCAACTCTAAAAAGATTGAATAACCTTAGAAGCGACCTGATCCGGATTGGGCAAACCTTGAAGATTCGATAATTAGTTTTTTTCTCCTAAAATCTCCTTCCCCTTTGTGGTGTCCGCCGCGGCGGATAGTGGGGTTATTTCTTTTCAGACCACAATTTCTTTGCGGCTCTGCGCCTTTGCGAGAAGAAAAAAATATGGCGCTAAAAGACGCCAAGACGCCAAGGCCTCCGGCAGGCAGGCAAGAAGGGAAAGCCGAGAAGCAAGAGACCTGCCTGCGGCAGGCAGGTTAGACTCATTTCGTAGTGATAGGAGATTTGTGTCCAAAAGAGATTAGACCACAATTTCTTTGCGCCCACCTCGGCGGGCAGGTCTCTGCGTCTTTGCGAGAGAAAAAAAAAATATTTGGCGCCCCGTATTTCTGCGGGGCAGGCTGCAAAGTCGCCAAGACGCCAAGTACGCCGCGGCGGAAGGCAGGCAAGATCTAATTTCTCAAACAACGAACGGACAGCCCCATTCCCTTGTCGTAATTTCCACGAAAAACAGATTGGTTGTAGTTTTGAAGACTTCTAGACCAGGCAGTATCCTGATCGCTTTCAGTGCTGCTCCACCAATAGCCTACTTTTCCGATATTGACAAAACCCCCATGGCCGTATCGATATCCACCAGGAAACCCTGAAAATCCACTTGAATTATCTCCGGCACCGCTAATTGTGGAATTGGCTTCCCATAAATCAGTTGATTTCATTTTTTGGCTCGCATTGGTTTTGCCTCCAAGAAACTCGATTAACTTGGTCCAATCTCCATCGGAGGGAATTTTCCATCCTTCAGGTGCCAAGCCTCTTGGATCGTTCACGGCATACCAGTTGTAAAGCTTACCATAGGTTTCTTCGTTCTTGGAATCATGTTCAAAATAAGACCAAGCGGGTTGCCCATTTGCTCCTGCTTTTTCCCAGTCTTCATCCGTCTGCGCGTAGAATATTGGATCCCCATTTCTGAAGGTGGTCACTTCTAAATTTTTGGTACTCCAAACCTGAGTTCCAAGTGTCGTGGTTTGGGCAAAAGCGAAAGCACTTGTTAGCGTTAAGAAAATAATTGAAAAAAGAGTTTTCATAAAACTTTTAGGTTTAGGAATTTAAAAATTAGATGTATAAAACTAGGAAAAATTGGGTTTTGATACAAAAGCATTTTTGAGGAAAGTATCAAGTAGCAAGAGGTTGTACGAAGTACAAAGTATTAAGTACCAAGAAGCAAGAGCCGAGAGCCCTGCCTGCTGAAGGCAGGCAAGAAATTAGACCTATTGCAGATAGGAATTGACCACAATTTCTTTGCGCCCACCTCGGCGGGCAGGTCTTTGCGTCTTTGCGAGAACAAAAAAGAATAAGTCTCGCAAAGCAGGGAAGGCGCAAAGAAGGGGTATTTTTCCTTTTCCGTCAGCCTGCCTGCGGTAGGTCGACCACAATTTCTTTGCGCCCAACTCGGCGGGCAGGTCTCTGCGCCTTTGCGAGAAAAAAAAGAAAAAAGTATTTGGTGCGGCGGACAGGTAGGCCTCCAGTAAGCTGGCAAGAAACAAGAGATTAGATTCATCGGGTTGTAAAAAACAAACAACTTTCAGAAATTTGCATACTGTCCAAATTCGGATGGAATTTCAAAACCATTGACATTTCTATTCAAATCCTTATCTTTAACGGACTTTGCCTACCGTTTGTATATCTTTGGCTGGAGACTCATCTTTTATTCCAATGAATGATCTGAGCCGGTTAACATCCATGCAACAAAAGGCGCTATGGAATTTAAATTCTGGCTGGTAGTGGATGAAGTAGAGGTGAAAGAAGCGTTTGCCTTTAACATGACAGCAGCATCGACAAGGGAATTAAAAAAAAAATATCAAGATTTTGACTTAAACGTTGATAGCTGGAAAACTTTCTACAAGAAATAATGATAGCGGTACATCAACTTACTACGGTAAAACTTCACGAACAGCTGTAGGTTGTTGTTTAAGTATCATGGGCGAAGTTTAATTATAATGAGAATGAAATATATACTATTAATTTTGCTACTATTCACGTTTTTGGGGACGTCAAATGGCCAATCTTCTAACAAATCGAATGATGATTCAAAGCCTAAACCTGAAATCAGTGTTGGCTTATGGATTGATCAAATAGGTAATATCGATTATAGTAATAATACATATGAAGTTATTTTTTATCTTTGGATTAATTCAACGGATTCAATTTATGACTTTAAAAATTACTTTGACTTGGCCAATTCTTGGAATAGTGAAATATTATATCATCAAATAGATTCTATAGATTATAATGGTGGGCAAAAATTTAATGAACTCATAAAAATTAAAACAAAAAATTCAACAAGCTTAAATTATAGTGATTTTCCTTTTGATAAAAATTTAATTAATTTAGATGTTGAATTAGTCGCTCATAATGTAGGAGACATTAAAATAAATTTAGATCAAAATAATTCTAATATTAATCCTGAATTGCATAAACAATGGAAAATAAAAATATTTCCAATTAAGCATCAAAAAATTCAATGGGGCTCTGAACTTGGAAGTTTAAAAAATCTCTCGGAAGGTGATTCCATTAGATCAACTTTAGAATTAAGTAGAAATTCGTGGCCTATTTACTTTAAATTATTTTCTATTTTATTCTTATCTTTTATATTAGCTTCCTTGTCTTTCTTTCTGCCCAATGAAAAAAGTGGGGAACAGGTGGCGATTGTAGTGGGCGCTTTGTTTGCGGCAATTGGTAATAAGTATATCACGGAATCTATAATTCCTATTTCAAATGATTTTGGCCTTTCAGATCAAATTCACTTCACTACTATTTTATTCATTTTATTATTTATTCTATTTGTAATCATGGAGCAAAGAAGAGAATTTAAAGATTCGATTAAATTTGATTTTTTATTATTTATAGTTTCTTTAATTTTATATTTATTAATTGTTACCCTTATTACTTTAAATCATATTTTTTAATATCATTTTCAGGTAAGGTTAGAGTAGCAAGAAACGAGAGATAAGAAGCAAGAGATTAGACACAAGAGCCAAGAAGCAAGAGACATTGTCCGCAGCGGTGGATAGGATTGGACCACAATTTCTTTGCGGCTCTGCGTCTTTGCTTGTGCCGTGAAATCTTAGTCAACTGAAGGACTAAGATATGCTGTAAATGAGATGATACAGGCCAAAAGTTAAGGGCTGAAGTATCGATAACGCTGTTCAGGCGGGGTTATCAA
>CAMBMU010000109.1 GCA_945868725.1 Spirosoma fluviale | reverse complement strand
GTCATCGGATTTTTTGGATTCAATGAATCCTTCCAAGGAGAAGCCAAACTTCAAAATTTCAAGGACGAACTGGAAGCCTGGATCCTTCATTCCAAAGCCCAGCGCTACAATGGAAAAGGAGCTCCACAGCTTGCCCTGGTGTCTCCCATTGCCTTTGAAGACCTATCCGAAATCAAGGATGTCCCCAATGGGAAACTTGAAAACGAAAACTTACAGCGCTACACCGAAGCCATGGAAGAGGTGGCAAAAAAGAATCAAATCGTTTTTGTGGATGCCTTCACCCCTAGCAAAAGTTGGTACGCCGCCAGTGAAGAACCCCTGACCCTCGATGGCAGCCAACTCAATGAAGCGGGCTACGAAAAATTAGCCGTACTCCTTGCAGACAAGGTATTCGGGAAGGCGGAGCAAAAAGCAATCACCCAACGTGACATGATCCAAGAAGCAGTGATGGAGAAAAACTGGTTTTGGCACAACGACTACAAAATCCCGAATGGAGTCCATGTCTTTGGAAGAAGGTACGATCCATTTGGGCCGGACAACTATCCTTTTGAATTGGAGAAAATCCGACAGATGACCGCCATTCGCGACACGGCAATCTGGGAAGCTGGTCAAGGAAAAGTAAAAGACCTGCAAGCTGCGGATGCAAAAACCAAGGCCCTGCCAGAAGTGACCACCAACTACAACCCAGAAGCCAATGGCAGCCTGTCCTATTTGTACGGTGAAGATGCCCTGAATTCCCTGAAGGTTCCTGAGGGATATAAAATAGACTTATTTGCCTCCGAAAAAGAGTTTCCAGATCTGGCCAACCCGGTTCAACTCTCCTTTGACAACAAAGGAAGACTTTGGGTGGCCACCATGCCTAGCTACCCACACTACAAGCCTGGAGATAAAAGACCGCAAGACAAGTTAATTATTTTAGAAGATACCAACCAGGACGGGAAAGCAGATAAGCAAACCACATTTGCCGATAATTTGCACATCCCTGTTGGATTTGAGATTGCTGCCGAAGGCGTCTATGTCTCCCAAGGCCCAAACCTAATTCTCCTTGAGGATACCAACGGCGACGAAAAGGCCGACAAAAAAACCATCCTTCTTTCTGGATTTGATGACCACGACACCCACCATGCCATCTCAGCCTTTGCAGCAGATGAAAGTGGGGCGATCTACATGGCCGAAGGGGTATTCCTCCACACCAACGTGGAAACTTCCTATGGTCCTGTAAGAGGAACCAATGGGGGATTTTACCGTTACGAACCCAAGCGCCACAAGTTGGAGCGAGTCAACCAGGTCAGCATTCCCAATCCTTGGGGCATTGCCTTTGACCGCTGGGGACAGAACTTCTACGCAGAAACCTCCGGTCCCAATGTCAACTGGATGCTACCCGGATCAACCCTACCTCGCTATGGAAATGGGAATTTCAAAGGACCCAACCTCATTGAAAAAGACCACATGGTTCGCCCAACCTCAGGGCTGGAGTTTATCTCCAGCCGACATTTTCCAGATGAGGTTCAGGGCGATTTGATCATCAACAATACCATTGGATTTTTGGGCACCAAGCAGCACCAAATGCTAGACGACACGGTTGGATTTACCACCAAGTGGCGACAAGATTTGGTCGTTTCCTCGGACCGTAACTTCCGGCCTGTAGACATGGAAATAGCACCTGATGGATCCCTATACATCGTGGATTGGCACAATATCCTTATCGGACACATGCAGCACAACGCGCGAGATCCTTTGCGCGACCATGTGCACGGACGAATCTACCGGGTGACCTACCCTTCCCGACCTTTAGTCACACCTGCCAAAATCGATGGAGAATCCATACCTGCACTTTTGGAAAATTTGAAACTTCCCGAATACCGTACCCGATACCGTACCCGTCGTGAACTGAGGGGAAGAGATGCCACTGCCGTCACAGCTACCCTTGAAAAATGGGTCAAAGGGTTAGATAAAAAGGATCCAAACTACGAGCACCAGCGACTCGAAGCGCTATGGGTCACCTGGGGTGCCAACAAGGTAAATACTTCGCTCCTCAAGGAGCTACTTGCCTCCAAAGATTACAAAGTGCGTGCTGCCGCCACCCGTGTGCTCCGCTATTCCGGACACCAGGTGCCAGACCAAGCCCAACTGCTGACCGCCTCCGTACAAGATCCCCATGGACGCGTACGGATGGAAGGCATAGCTGCGGCCTCCTGGCTGCCAGCTGCTCAAGGAATTCCTATTTTGGCACAAGCTGAAAAACAAGCCAAGGATGCAATTTGGATTCCTGGCACCCTAGAAACTGCCATTGCCCACCTCAATGGGCTTTCTGTAGCCCAGAAAAAAGAGGAAGACGTCAAGTCTTCTCTGACCGGTTCGGATCGGGAACTATTTGTGCTCGGAAAGGAAATCTATGCTCGGGAAGGATTGTGTAGCACCTGCCACCAGCCAGATGGTGGAGGCTTGACTGCCTCTGAATTCCCTCCACTACGAGGCACCCCATGGGTCACCGGGAGCCCCGAGCGTCTCATTAAGTTGGTACTGAAAGGTTTGATGGGTCCCATGGAAGTAGCAGGAAAAAGCTATTCGGGACAGGTTCCAATGACGCCGCACGAAGGCATGCTTGACGACACAGAAGTAGCTGCCGTACTTACCTACGTCCGCAACGCCTTTGGCAACAAATCTTCATCGATCTCTGCTAATCTTGTCAAGAAAGTCAGGGAAGAAGTCAAAGGCAAGAAAGGATTTTGGAGCCCGCAAGAATTGTTGAAAATGCATCCTTTGGAGAAAAACTAGGCAAAAAGGCCTAGTTTTTACTCTATTTTTTGAATGGGATACCAGGTACTCAAAAACATATTTTGATAGTGGTGGATAATTGTTGACCGCTGAATGCCAACATTCCACCGTCGACGGCACATTTTTTTAACCTTCAAACTTACTTTTCTTCGGCTGCCGGTTACAAAGCGGATATTCATGTTTAGTAATTAAAAAAACTTATCCATATATTTGTCACACTAACAATTGCTATGACACAGGAACTCTTTGCAAGCTATTCCTTTCTGCTGGACCGTACGGCCCGAAAGGTGAAGCAATATGCGCAGCAGCAATTTAAGCAAGGAGGCTTTGACGTAACGGTAGATCAATGGTTGGTCTTGAAAAACTTAGCCGAACATCCTGAATTGAGCCAGACAGAATTGGCAAACCTAGTTTTCAAGGATCATCCCACGCTTACCCGCATTCTTGATTTACTTACCAAAAAAGGGTACATCATTCGGGTCCAGCACCCTCAAGATAGGCGTAGTTTTCAATTGCACCTGACTCCAGATGGGGTTACGAAAGTTGCTGAATTGAGGCCGAAAGTCCTTCAATTTCGAGAAAAGGCTTGGGAAAATTTGACTGAAAAAGATTTCCTTGAGTTCAAGCGCATCCTGAACACTATTTACCACAACTTAGACGATCAAACATAAAGAGTCAACAGGGAGTTAGTTCCCAAGATTCCACAAGCTAAACCAACAATTATCCAGTAAACGGACACATGAATACCTCCACAATACACACCGATCTATGTATCATCGGCGCCGGGCCGGTAGGACTTTTTGCAGTTTTTGAGGCAGGATTACTCAAAATGAGATGCCACCTCATCGATGCCTTGCCACAAATTGGTGGGCAACTTTCTGAAATTTATCCTCAGAAACCCATTTACGACATCCCTGGATACCCTGAAATTAAAGCACAAGACTTGGTGGACAACCTGATAGAGCAGGCCAGACCATTTAATCCCACCTTTACCCTCGGCGAACGTGTAGATCTTCTGGACCGTCAAGAGGATGGAAGTTTTATCGTGACCACCAGCGACAAGAGCCAAGTACATGCCAAAGTCATCATCATTGCTGGAGGCTTGGGCTGCTTCGAACCTCGAAAGCCAGTATTGACAAACTTGGAGACCTTTGAAGGAAAGGGAATTCACTACATGGTGAAAAATCCGGAAACCTTCCGCGACAAAAAAGTTGTGATTGCAGGTGGTGGAGATTCCGCCTTGGACTGGACCATTTTCTTAGCCAATGTAGCCGAGCGCGTGACTTTAGTGCACCGAAACGAAACCTTCCGAGGTACACCCGATTCCGCTTCCAAAGTATTTGATCTTGCCCAAGAAGGGAAAATCGACTTGATTCTTTCCGCCAACTTAAAAGAAGCGAGTGGAAACGACCGCCTAGAAAAAGTAATTCTTGAAGACAAGAACAATCAGGAAATCGTTTTGGATGCAGATTTCTTAATCCCTTTGTTTGGACTATCGCCCAAGCTTGGCCCCATTGCCGACTGGGGACTTAGCATAGACAAAAATGCAATCGAAGTTGATACCCGCGATTACTCCACCGGCGTGGACCGCATCTATGCCATTGGGGACATCAATACCTATCCAGGAAAGTTGAAACTCATCCTCTGTGGCTTCCATGAGGCTGCGATCATGATGCACTCTGCCTTCAAGTATGTCTATCCAGACCAAAAACTAAGTTTCAAATACACCACCGTCAACGGGGTAAATGCCTTCTAAATCGTATGGACCTAATCAAATTTACCGTAGAAGACCAGCAAGGGGAGCGCCAGGAAGTCGAGGCACCGGCTGACATGGGCCTGAGCCTGATGGAAATTCTTAAGGCTTCCGAATACCCTATTCTGGCTACCTGTGGTGGCATGGCCCTTTGTGCAACTTGCCATGTAGAAATCCTAGAAGGCCAAGACGGGCTAGGTGATGCTACAGATGTGGAGCTAGACCAACTTGAAAACCTGCCTGAGTACTTCCCTACCTCCCGTTTGGCTTGCCAAATTCGAATTGGAGATCAACTCGAAGGCGCGGTCATCAAACTTCGAGGCGAAGACGTGGTCTAAGCCGATTTACCAGCTTTTCAAATCAATAATTAACTATAAATTAGTCCGATGACAACATCGGGCTTTTTTTGTGATTACCCACGCAGCAAAAAGTAATCACAGAAATAAGGTTTGCCGTTCAGTTAAGTAAGCTATCAACAGTGGACTGTCGTCTGTGGACGATTATCCGCCTGATTCAGACTCAAATTCAGTAACTGGTAAGATTGCGGATAATCAAATAATTTTTTTTTAAAATTTGTGTAGCGAAAACACAAGTCCATTCGTTCTGAGAAAAAAACAAAAAAACCATGAAACGCTTCGCTATTTTTTTGATCTCCCTTTTTGTCTTCTCTTGCGAACTAGCGACCACTGAACCGATCCTAGTTACTGCTGAAGAATTACTGACCGCTCAGGCGGAAATCATCCGACTAGCTGAATCCGTACCCTGTACCAATGCTTCGGAATGGAAATTTACCCCTATGGGAAACAAAGCCTGTGGAGGGCCTGCCCGCTACATTGCCTACCATCAAAGTGTGGAGCGTGAATTTTTAGACTTGGTCAACCGCTTCACCGCAGTTCAAAAAGCGTACAATGAAAAAAATAATGTCCTTTCCGATTGCCTCCTGGTTGGTCCTCCAAGAACCATTCAATGCGAAGGCAACAAGCCAGTTTTAGTTTATTGATCTGATTTTTTGTGATCATCCACTTCTTTACCCGTACCAAAAAAAAATATGAAGTTCAATTAAATGAGCCGTGGACCATGGACTGTTGACCGTCGACAAAATATCCATAGTAGTAAATACTCATGTGGTTCAAAGACTTATTCTTCTTGCATCAAGGCATTGAGTATCTCACAAGCAGCTTCAGAAAGGATAGTTCCAGGACCAAAAACCGCTACAACCCCCTCCTCTTTCAAAAATGCATAGTCCTTGGCAGGAATGACACCACCAGCCACAACGCGTATATCTGGCCGACCCAATTGTCGCAACCAGGAGATCAGCTCAGGAATAAGGGTTTTGTGGCCCGCGGCCAGAGAAGATACACCCACCAGGTGCACATCATTTTCAACCGCCTGCTCAGCCACCTCTTGTGGAGTTTGAAACAAGGGTCCAATATCCACATCAAAACCCAAGTCAGAAAATCCGGAAGCAATCACCTTGGCCCCTCTGTCGTGACCATCTTGCCCCATTTTAGCCACCAGAATACGTGGTCTCCGTCCTTCGAGTAGCGCAAAGCTATCCGAAAGTCGCTGGGCTTCTACAAATGATTTCTGCTGTTTCACTTCTGCTGCATATACCCCCGAAATAGACTGGGTTTGGGCTTTATGCCGCCCAAATGCCTGCTCCATTGCAAAGGATATTTCTCCTAAAGTAGCTCTTTTTCTGGCTGCCACTAATGCCAAGGCGAGTAAATTTCCCTCGCCTGAGACTGCAGCCACCCGGATTTGTTCTAAAATGGCTATGACTTCCTCTTGATTTCGTTCACTTTTCACCTGCTTCAGTCGCAGGATTTGAGAATCCCGAACGGAGTGATTATCTACTTCCAAGAGGTCCAATTCCGTTTTTTCAGCTACTCGGTATCGGTTGACCCCGACAATAATATCCTTCCCCCCATCGATTCTTGCCTGCTTTTTGGCTGCTGCTTCCTCAATCCGAAGTTTGGGCAGCCCCGTTTCAATGGCTTTGGCCATCCCACCCAATTTCTCTACCTCTTCAATCAGGCTCCAAGCTCTTTTGGCCAACTGATCCGTGAGGTACTCCACATAGTAGGACCCTCCCCAAGGGTCGACCACCTCTGTAACTCCTGTCTCCTGCTGCAAGACCAGTTGCGTATTCCGCGCAATTCGCGCTGAAAAATCAGTTGGGAGCGCGATGGCTTCATCCAGAGAATTGGTATGCAAAGACTGCGTATGTCCTAATACTGCCGCCAAGGCTTCCATGGCTGTTCGAGTTACGTTGTTGAAAGGGTCCTGCTCGGTGAGCGACCAACCGGAAGTTTGACAGTGAGCGCGCAAAGCCAGAGACTTTGGGTCCTTAGGCCCAAACTGAGCCACCAACTTGGACCATAGCAAACGTCCCGCTCGCAGCTTTGCAATTTCCATAAAATAGTTCATCCCTATCCCCCAAAAAAAGGAAAGTCGGGGTGCAAATTCATCTATCGCTAAGCCTGATTTCAGACCCGTACGAAGGTATTCCAAGCCATCAGCCAGGGTATAGGCCAATTCCAAATCAGCCGTAGCTCCTGCCTCTTGCATGTGGTAGCCCGATATGGAAATGGAATTGAACTTGGGCATATTCTTGGAAGTAAAGGCGAAAATATCACCTATCAACCGCATACTGGCTTGAGGAGGATAGATGTAGGTATTCCGCACCATAAACTCCTTGAGAATGTCATTTTGTATGGTTCCAGAGAGCGCATCCATGGATACGCCTTGCTCTTCTGCAGCAACGATAAAAAATGCTAAAATGGGAATTACCGCCCCATTCATGGTCATGGAAACGGAGATCTGATCCAAGGGAATCTGGTCAAACAGGACCTTCATGTCTTCCACCGTATCGATGGCCACTCCAGCCTTGCCTACGTCTCCTTGAACGCGTGGGTGATCCGAATCATAGCCCCGGTGCGTAGCTAAATCAAAAGCTACTGAAAGCCCTTTCTGCCCTCCTGCCAGATTGCGACGGTAAAAAGCATTGGACTCCTCCGCAGTAGAAAATCCAGCATATTGTCGGATAGTCCAGGGCCTTTGGAGATACATAGTGGCATAGGGGCCCCTCAGAAAAGGGGCAATCCCTGCCGTAAAATGCAACTCGCGCAACTGAGCGATGGCTGCGGGATCAAACTGATCCGGAACAGTTACCTGCTCTGGCGACTCCCAAGTACTGGTAGGGAACTTCGCTTCGGTAGATACCCTCTTCGAATTCCACTGCTTAAAATCTGGTCTCATAGGGGGTCGAGGGTTACACTTTCAACCAAATAAGTTGCCCGAGTAGGCTTCAGCTCGTAAGCCGCCTCCTCAAAAGGAGGTACCGGTTTGTTGTAACTCAAGGAAGCAGGCGCGGCATAGGCATTGGCTCCCACCTTCACCTGAGTTTTATCCAAGAGCTCTCCTTGGATCTTGGCTCGCTGCGCCTTAACTCGATCCTGTAACTTTCCGGATTGACAGGCTTTCCACCAGCCTCCTTCCTGCTCGAGCTGGGTCAAGGCAGTTTGCGTTTCTTGAACAAGGTCGCTCACCAAATTTTCCAAAAAGTAGGA
>CAMBMU010000108.1 GCA_945868725.1 Spirosoma fluviale | reverse complement strand
AAGCTATCAAAACTGAAGCAACATATCGAATTCTCATTAGCGGTGGAGGCACCGGCGGGCACATTTACCCAGCCCTAGCCATTGCCAATGCCTGGATGGAAAAACATCCAGACTCGGAGATTCTATTTGTGGGTGCTGAAGGTAAAATGGAGATGCAGAAAGTTCCTGAGGCGGGCTACCGCATTCAAGGGCTTCCAGTGGCTGGGCTTCAACGAAAATTGACCCTATCCAACCTGAGTTTCCCGATTAAACTGTGGAGAAGCCTTCGAATGGCTGCTCGTATTGTAAAAGAATTTCAGCCGCAAGCAGTAGTGGGTGTTGGAGGATATGCAAGTGGACCGGTGCTCTATGCTGCGCAGTCCAAAGGTATTCCTACCCTCCTACAGGAGCAAAACTCCTATGCTGGCTTAACCAATAAGATCTTGGCGAAGAAGGCAGCCCGAATTTGTGTGGCCTATCCTGAGATGGATCGCTTTTTCCCCAAGGAAAAAATAAAGTTGACCGGCAACCCAGTTCGAAAGGATTTGCTAGACCTAGCTGGGAAAAAAGAGCTGGGACAGCTAAAATTTGGCTTGGATGTAAATCGCAGGACCATTTTGGTTTTGGGAGGATCCCTCGGAGCCCGAACCCTCAACTTGGCCATGCTCAAGCACATGGTTGACTTGGAAAAAGAAGGCTATCAGGTGCTCTGGCAGTCTGGAAAATTTTATTTCAAGGACATGGAAGCAGCCTTGGAAAAGGCAGGCTTGACACACATTCACTTGCGGGAGTTTATCCGTGAAATGGACCTGGCCTATGCTGCAGCGGATTTGATTGTGTCTCGAGCTGGAGCGCTTTCGGTTTCTGAGCTTTGTCTGGTAGGCAAGCCGGTGATCTTTATTCCATCGCCCAATGTAGCGGAGGACCATCAAACGAAAAACGCAACTGCCTGTGTGAAGCAAGGGGCAGCGATTCTTCTTCCGGATGCGCTTGCAGTGGAACAGTTTAAAAAATCCATAGATGAGTTGCTCCAGCAGGAGGATAAGGCCCAATCGCTAGCAACTGCAATTAAAAAATTGGCAATGCCGGATGCGGCAAATGCCCTTGTAACCGAACTTGAATTACTTCTAAAATGACATTTAAAGGGATACATAGTGTATTTTTTCTCGGAATCGGTGGCATAGGCATGAGTGCCTTGGCGCGCTGGTTTCAGCAGGAAGGCTATGCCGTGGCGGGTTACGACAAGACCCCTTCACCCTTGACAGATGCATTGGTGGAGGAAGGGATGCAGGTCATTTTTGCGGACGAGGTAGCTTCGGTTCCTGCTCAATTTAGGTCAAAGTCCGATGAGATCTTGGTAGTTTGGACCCCGGCTATTCCTAAGGATGCTGTGCTCCTTCACTTTTTCCAGCAGGGCTTTCTTCTTAAGAAAAGAGCGGAAGTATTGGGGATGATTACCAAGGACCAATACACGATTGCTGTAGCCGGTACCCATGGTAAAACCAGTACATCTTCCCTTGTCGCTCATCTTTTGAAGTCTGCAGGGAAGCCAGTTACTGCCTTTTTGGGAGGAATTACCCAAAACTACAACAGCAACCTGATCCTTTCAGGCAAGTCCAAAGAGGCGGTTGTAGTGGTAGAAGCAGATGAGTTTGACCGTTCTTTCCTTCATTTACACCCAAATGAAGCTGTATTGACAAGTGCAGATCCAGACCATTTAGATATCTATGGGGATGAGCAAACGATCTTGGAAGGGTTCCGACAATTTCTTGCTCTAGTGGACAAGAAGGGTAAAATTTACATACAAAGCCATGCCCTGTACCGCCTGGAAGAGCCCGCTTTGGCAGCCACGGACATCCGCGAGTATGGACTTCGGTCTGACGGCATTCACGCAGAAAATATTATTGCCAAGCCCAACTCCTTTGTTTTTGATTACATCGGAAGCAAAAATCAGATCAAAGGCTTGGAATTGTCTATCCCTGGATTCCACAATGTGGAAAACGCCTTAGCTGCCATTGCCATCGCATTGGATCATGGGGTCACTGAAGTGCAGGTTCGTGAGGGAATCAAGACCTTCCTCGGGGTGAAGCGGCGCTTTGAAATTCACTCCTCACAATCAGGAAAGATATTTATTGACGACTACGCGCACCATCCAGAAGAGATCAAGGCTTGCTTGAGCTCGGTTCGAGCGATGTATCCATCTCAACGGCTGACGGTGATTTTCCAACCGCATCTATTTACACGAACCCGGGACTTTGCTTCTGGATTTTCGGAGAGCCTTTCGCTTGCCGATGAAGTGCTGCTATTGCCCATCTATCCTGCCAGAGAGCTACCGATTCCTGGTGTGGAGTCTGAGATGCTTTTGGAAGGTATTCAAGCTGCGAAGAAGGTTTGCATCCCGAAAAACGAGGTAATGGATTTCTTGAAAGCTTCCGCTCCAGAGGTGCTGGTCACCTTAGGTGCAGGAGATATTGACAGGCTCGTGCCTGGTATCGCCGCCTGGACCAATTCTAGACCTAACCCCACGAACGCATGAATAAGGCTAAGGTGAAAAAGGTACTTGGAATCGTGTTGCTCTGCCTGGTGGCAGGGGGCTACATTGGATTTGTGGAAAAGCAAAACCAAAGTAAAGCTTTAAGCAGCATAGCGATAGACTTGGAGGCCGTTAGTGGGGTTTATTTTGTAGAAGAAAAAGAGATTTTAACCATTCTATCCGCTTCCTTTCCAGAGTTGAAAAAGGGTCTTCCAATAATGGAGTTGCCCTTAAAGGATATCGAAAAGCGTTTGTTGGGTCACTCCTTTATTCGAACGGTGGAGGCGTCAGTAGATCAGCAAGGAATTTTAAAATTGAGTTTGACCCAGCACGAACCAATGGCCCGAATAGCAAGGGCAGAGACTGCCGATGGGTACATTACCAAGGAAGGATTGTTGATAGCGACCTCTCCCAGCTATACGAGCAGGGTTTTAATAATTCAGGGCGTATACATCGGATCCTTGATGGACCAAGGGAGAATTGATGCAATCCCAGAGTTGATTCCTCTGATTCGCTTCATTTCGCAGGACAAATTTTGGAGCGCTCAAGTGACTGAGTTGGAGATTAATGGGAGAAATGATATTCGCATTCACCAGCAAGTAGGAAAGCAGGTGATTGAATTTGGGGATGCTCACGACTATGAGAGCAAGTTTGAACGGATAGCATTACTCTACAAAGAAATATTGCCTCGAAAAGGCTGGGACGCTTACGAGCGGATAAGTGTAAAATATAAAAATCAAATTGTTTGTGAATAAAGCTTAGATATGGAAAACGACAAACTTATTGTTGGTCTGGACATTGGGACGACCAAAATTTGCGCCATCATTGGCCGAAAAAATGAATTCGGCAAGCTAGAAGTCCTCGGCATGGGCAAGTCCGTATCGGATGGGGTTGAGAGAGGGATAGTGACCAATATCGACAAAACTGTAAATGCTATTCTAAAGGCAGTGGAAGAATGTTCCAACATGGCCGAGGTGGACATTGCAGAGGTGATTGTAGGAATTGCTGGACAGCACATTCAAAGTAAAATCATGCATGGAAGCATCATGCGTCAACCTACAGAGGATGAAATCACTGTTGAAGATGTTCAGCGACTGACCGCAGACATGCACAATATTGTCGTTCCTCCAGGGAATAGCATCATTCACGTGATGCCTCAAGACTATACTGTTGATTATGAAGGGGGCATCAAAGATCCTGTAGGGATGTCAGGCAATCGTCTGGAGGCAGATTTCCATGTCATCACCGCCCAGACTACGGCCATCAACAACATTAACAAATGCGTCAAGCGTGCACAGCTCACTTCCAAGCAGTTGATTCTTGAACCCCTTGCGAGCTCCCTTTCTGTTTTGAGTGAGGAGGAAAAAGAGGCAGGTGTTTGTTTGATCGATATCGGAGGAGGAACGACTGATATCGCCATTTTCTATGAAAATATTATTCGCCATACGGCTGTGATTCCTTTGGGGGGAAATATAATTACTGCCGACATCAAGGAGGGCTGTATGCTCATGCAAAGCCAAGCTGAGCTCTTGAAGACTCGTTTTGGAAAGGCCATAGCAGCTGAAGCAAATCCCAATGAAATTGTATCCATACCAGGACTTAAAAATCGTGCTCCTAAAGAAATCTCCATTCGTAATCTAGCTTCTATCATCCAAGCACGAATGGAAGAGATCATCGAGATCGTACAAAACGAAATCATGCAGAGTGGCTACTATAAAAAGTTGGCAGGAGGGATTGTACTTACTGGAGGAGGGTCGCAAATGCAATTTATTTCTCAGCTATTTGAATACATGACAGGTTTGGATACACGAATAGGGTTTCCAAATGAGCACTTGGGAAAATCAGTTTTGGAAGAAGTCAAGAGTCCAATGTATGCCACCACAGTTGGACTGGTATTGGCAGGATTCAAGTCCCTTGATAGGCGAGAGGATATGTACAAAAGCCGAGTCGCCAACACAGGAGTAAAACCAAAAATTCAAGGGAGGGAGGGCATCTCCAAAGATTTCTTTAAAAACATCGGAGAGCGTTTGAAGGGTATTATTTCAGACGATATCGGCGATGATACAGCCTACGGAAGTTAAAATCATTCAATTCATTACCTAAAGAGTACCCTAACCTATAAATAAATTCACCACTTATACATATGTCAGATAACATGAAAGATTACAGATTTGATCTCCCTAAAAACCAAAAATCCATTATTAAAGTCATTGGTGTCGGTGGCGGTGGTAGTAATGCCGTCAACCACATGTATGGCTTAGGAATAAAGGATGTGGAATTCGTCGTGGTCAATACCGATGCTCAGGCCTTGAAATCTAGCCCTGTGCCTTTGAGACTCCAGCTAGGAGCCAACTTGACAGAGGGTCTTGGTGCAGGAGCTAACCCAGAACAAGGGCGTCGTGCAGCATTAGAAACAGAAGATGAAATCCGAGAGCTCCTTGCCGACAACACCAAAATGCTATTTATCACAGCCGGTATGGGTGGAGGTACAGGTACGGGTGCTGCGCCGATAGTTGCCAGGATCGCGAAAGAATTGAATATCCTAACCGTAGGTATCGTCACTGCACCCTTCATGTTTGAGGGGAAAAAGAAGATGGCAGTGGCTCAGGCGGGCATTGAAGCACTTCGTGAAAATTGCGATACCGTACTGGTCATCCTCAACGATAAACTTAGAGAGATCTACGGAAACTTGGCAATTCGTACAGCTTTCAGCAAGGCTGACGATATTTTAAGTACAGCCGCTCGATCAATTGCCGAAATTATTACCATCCACCAAGATGTAAACGTCGATTTTGAAGACGTGAAAACAGTAATGAAAGATGCCGGAGCTGCCGTGATGGGATCTGCAACTGAAGAAGGTGAGGGTCGTGCCATTCGTGCTGCAGGCCATGCTATCTCTTCTCCTTTACTTAATAATGTAGACATTAAAGGAGCTCAAAAAATCTTGCTGTCCATTATTTCTGGGGAAGAAGAGGAACTTTCTATGGATGAGTTGAGCGATATTACTGAATACATCCAGGAAAAAGCAGGAGACAATGCGGAGGTTATCTTTGGACAGGGGATTGATCCTGAATTGGGTAGAGCGATCCGCGTAACTGTCATTGCCACAGGCTTCGAGATGGATAGACTTGCAAGTGTACCTCTAGCAAGCCCAAATGCCGCTTCTATATCTGCTTTTTCTAGCCCAGAAGTACAAGCCCCAGCCCCTGCGCCGGCTCCTGAGCAAATCAAAACTGTGATTCATCTGGACTCCGGAAAATCTGCACAAGTAATAGAAGAGCCTATCGCTGAAGGAACAACCTTTTCCTTCAATTTCCCCAAAGCTCCAGTAGCAGTGTCAACTCCTTTGTTTGAGGAAGAAGTAAAAGAAGAAGAAATTGAAGAAGTGTTCGCCTTTGACCCTCAACCAGTAGCTGAAACTTTCCTTGTGGAAGAGCCTTTGGAGGAAGAAAAAATTGTTGTACATAACCTCTACCAAGAGCAAGCCCATTCTGCTGCTCCAGTTGAACCGCAGCAACAACCTACTCTTCCTGTATTTGCGAATGACTACTACGAGCAAATGAAAATGAAAGCTATTCAGCGTGCTCACGAAAGATTCGAAAAACTAAAAGGAGGCCGTTCGCTAACTACTGCTTCAGATGACTTGACTGAACAAATGGGGGTGCCTGCCTACCAGCGTAAAAATGTGATTCTCAATGAACCACAGCACAGCTCGGAGTCTAGCCTAAGCAAGTTTAACCTAAACGAGGAAAACGAGATTTTAGGCAACAATAGATTTCTGCACGACAATGTGGACTAAGTCCTAAAAGTCGAGCAGCATGTCTGCCTGGGTATGTAGTAGTTCTACGTACAGCCTGTTGGTGAGCAGGTTATCTGACATATTTTGCTCTATCTTAGCCAATTTGGGCTTGAGAGCAAGAACATGCATACCCAAGTAATGGAAGATGTCGGTGAGGTGGCTCATAGCGATGCCACCCCCGCCAATTCCTGACGAAAGCCCTACCAGGGCACACTTTTTATTTAAGAACGAATTGGGATAGGTCATCCCGTCAATGAATGTTTTTAGGATCCCTGGAAACGACCCGTTGTACTCTGGAACGATAAATACAAATTTTTTCCCTTCCTTCAAACGATCATGAAAGGCATTAAATTCAGGATTTTTCCCATTGTTTTCGTATAATGCTGTAGCTGTAAAGTCTGGGGGCAAATCCGAGATGTAAAGAATTTCAGCGGCCGCTCCCTTTTCTTTTAAGATGTTCTGGTAGAGAGAAGCAAGCGTACTCGAAACTGAATTTTTACGGTTGGTGCTGACAATAATCTTTATCATGAGGTAAATTTTATCTCCTTTATACACACAAGTACCCAGAAAAGTTCGAACAATTTTTCAAACCCCTATCTTTGAACGTCATTAATTAATTTTTAGATGGACTACAAGCAGCAAGTGGAGCAGGCGACGGCCTTCATCCAAGAGATTTATCCCGATCCCGTGGCAGTTGGAATCATTTTAGGAACAGGACTCGGGAATTTGGCTTCCCAGATCGAGGTGGATTTGGAAATTCCCTACCAGGAGATCCCTCATTTTCCGATTTCTACTGTAGAAAGTCATAGCGGAACCTTACTTTTTGGCCATTTGGCAGGAAAAAAAGTGCTGGCCATGAAAGGTCGTTTTCACTATTACGAGGGCTACTCCATGAAGGAGGTCACTTTTCCCATTCGGGTGATGCGGGGCTTGGGAGTGCAAACACTCCTCGTCTCCAATGCCTCGGGAGGATTAAACCCTGCACAGGCCGTAGGAGAGGTGATGTTGATTTCGGATCACATCAACCTATTTCCAGAAAACCCCTTGCGAGGGAAAAATTACGAGACCTGGGGACCACGATTTCCAGACATGAGTGTGCCTTATTCCTCTCGATTGATTGCCCTGGCCTTACAGATCGCACAGGAAAAAGGCATCAAGCTGCACACAGGAACCTATTGTGGTGTGGAGGGTCCAAACTTGGAGACACCGGCTGAATACAGTTACCTGCGTACCATCGGAGGAGATGCGGTAGGCATGAGTACCGTGCCTGAGGTCTTGGTGGCCTGCCACTCTGGGATGGAAGTGTTTGGCATATCGGCGATTACCGATTTGGGTGTTGCGGGGAAGATCCATCAGGTAACCTTAGATGATGTGCTTGCAGCCGCTGCCAAGGCAGAACCGATCATGAGTCAAATTCTAGCCGAGCTGATGCGTAGGATGTAGGTTAACTAGTTTTTTGCCCCAGAGGGAGTTTGCCCCGAGGGATTGAGGGGCAATATGTGAATAGAACAAAAGGTAATAGAAACCGTGCGCTTCGGAGCTGGGCAATTTCTAGAACTCATTAAGTTTTATTTCGCTCCTCTGGAGCTCAGGGTGCTTTTTTGTATTTCGCTGCTAGTATCATTTTGCTCCTCTGGAGCAAGTAATAGTCATCTTAAGAAAGATGCGTTATTGGATACTTTTTTTTAAATGCTCCGGAGGAGCATTATGTTAATAGGATAAAATAAAATAGAAAAGGCGCGCTCCGGAGGTGCGCAATTTCTAGAACCTATTGGGTTTTATTTCGCTCCTCTGGAGCTCAGGGTGCTTTTTTGGATTTCG
>CAMBMU010000107.1 GCA_945868725.1 Spirosoma fluviale | reverse complement strand
GATTCCCTTTTAATTCCAAGAACCGAAACGCTCGGGTTGGAAACCAAAATCGATGTAAATAACGCCAATTCCCTTGCATAAAAAAGGACTTGATGGGCATTTTTTTGAGAGTCAAGCGCTACCCCTTACCTTGTGTCAAAATTCATCCAAGGCCTGCATGCAATCATACCCAAGCGTTTTGCGATCCCTACCCTACTTGCTTAGCTTCTTGCTATGGTTTGGTGTCGCTTTGCTGCTCGTTTCTTGTGCGGAAAAAAAACCCGAAGCGCTCCTCAAAACAGCTGTTCCTTTGGATTTTGCGACAGGATTCAAGTTGTACCAAGGCGATGGCTTCTGGGAAATTGAAGTTAGCAAGGGCTATGCTGGTTCCTCCGAAACTTACCGCTACCTGGTCTTGGATTCAGGTGTGCAGGTTAATTCGGCAAACTACGATGCAGTCATTCAACTTCCCATCACTCAAGTCGTGCTCACTTCCACCACCCAGGTGCCCCATTTGGATGCCTTGGGGCAAACCGATCTGCTGGTAGGCTTTCCCCAACTCGATCTTATCTCCTCTCGGGCTGCACGGCAGCGAATTGCGGCAGGAAAAGTTCAGGACCTGGGTTCGGGGCCTTCGGCAAATCCAGAGTTGGTCTTGGACCTACAACCCGATTGGATCATGATTTCCACCTTGGGGGAAGATCTTCGGTACTTGGAAGTATTCAAGCAAGCAGGCATCCCTGCACTGATCAATGGCGAATATGTGGAGCAAAATCCCCTGGGAAGAGCCGAATGGATCAAGTTCACCGGGGTGCTTTTGGGAAACTATGCAGAAGCATCAGCCCAATTTGAACAAATCAAAAAAGACTATAACGAAGCGGCGAACTTAGCGAGTTCGATACCGGAAAAAGACAAACCCCGTGTACTCAGCGGAGTGATGTACCAGGATATCTGGTATGCACCCAGTGCGGACAGTTGGGCAGCACAGCTCCTCAGCCAAGCGGGAGGCAACTATGCATTTGAAGAAAATGCAGGTTCTGGCAGCCTGCAACTCAATTACGAATTCGTGCTGGACCAGGCCAGTGCTGCTCCAATTTGGATTGGGGCGGCAGACTTTGCTTCACGAGCTGAGATGGGGACACGTGAACCACGCTACCAAGCCTTTGCTGCTTGGCAGGCTGGGGAACTGTACACCTACACCGCCAAGAAAGGAGAAACTGGAGGTTTGGAGTATTTTGAATTGGGATATTTGCGCCCCGACTTGATTCTAAAAGACTTGATAAAAATACTACATCCCCAGTTACTGCCGGAGTACCAACCCTATTTTTACCAAAAATTACCCAACTAAGGAGGCCGAAATGGGATTTACTCCCGTATTTTAGCCCGGAAGAATCGGTTTGGTACCGGTTATTCCAAACCTTAGCTTCAAGAATTACCCCTTGTCCATGTCCTTCAGACGATTTCTTTTTCCACTTTCCTTCCTCCTACTTGGGATGAGTTTCTTGCTCAACCTGAGCATGGGTAGCGTGTGGATTCCGCCCGCGGAAATGGTAGAAGGGATGGTAACGGGAACTTGGGCCAAAAATTCCTGGGAGCAAATCATCCTGCACTACCGACTTCCTAAGGCCTTGGTAGCGATTTTGGCGGGGATAGGACTCAGCGTAAGTGGCTTACAGATGCAAACCTTTTTTCGAAACCCACTGGCGGGGCCTTATGTGCTGGGAATCAGTTCGGGAGCAGGACTAGGCGTAGCCTTGCTGATGCTGGCTGGAGCCGCTTTTGGAATATCCCTTACCGGGCTGAATTCTTGGGCTATTGCGGGAGCAGGAATTCTTGGCGCTGGCAGCTTGCTGGCACTTGTTACCTTGGTGGCCTGGCGAGTAAAAGATTCGATGACGTTATTAATCGTAGGTTTGATGGTGGGCAGTGCCGTATCCGCGGTGGTGGCTGTACTCTCCTTTTTCTCTGGGGCGGAAGCCTTGAAACTCTATACCGTATGGTCCATGGGCAGTTTGGGTGCGCTGACCTGGTCACAGGTAAGCATCCTTGGCCTTCTGATTTTGATTGGAATCCTTCCCATTGTCGGATCGGTCAAGTCCTACAATGCTTTGCTGATGGGAGAAACCTATGCCCGTAGCATGGGGATTCATACGACAAGTCTCCGTTGGTGGATGATCGGAAGTGCCGGTATTTTGGCTGGGGGAATTACCGCTTTTTGTGGACCCATCGCATTCTTGGGTATAGCCGTTCCTCACTTGGCACGCATGGCTTGGAAAAGTGCAGACCATCGGGTGCTATTCCCTGGTTCGGCCGTCTTGGGGGCAAGTTTGCTCCTGCTCTGCGATGCCTTTAGCCACTTTCCTGGCTGGGCCAGCTCGCTACCCATCAATGCGGTCACCTCCTTGATTGGTGCCCCACTGGTGATTTCCTTGATCTTAAAAAAGAACTTCAGCAAAGACTTTTAAGGGATGAAACAGCTCCGAATCGCATTGGAAGGAATTGGACTCCAGCTTGGGTATAGCCAGGAAGGGATGCGGAAACCGCTTTTGGAGAATTTAAATTTTGAATTGGTCGCTGGAGAACTCACCTGCCTATTGGGTCCCAATGGGGTAGGGAAATCCACGCTAATCAAAGCCATTTTGGGGGAAATTAGCCCTTGGGAAGGTCGGCTTTTGCTAGAGCAGGAACCTCTATCCTCCTATTCCATTCAAGACAGAGCCAAGCACATCGCGGTGGTCTTGACCGACCCGATCTACCCGGGCAACCTGACCGTGGGACAGTTGGTGGCCTTGGGCAGAACGCCGCATACGAATTGGCTGGGGCATTTGGGCGATACAGACCGAGCTCTCGTGGAAAAAGCCTTAGCAGACACCCATATCGGGTATTTGCGCGATGCTCGACTGGGGGAACTCAGTGATGGACAGCGGCAAAAGGCTATGATTGCACGAGCCTTGGCGCAGGATGGATCCGTGATTGTATTGGATGAGCCTACGGCTCATTTGGATTTGGTCAATCGATTGGAGATCATGAGTTTGCTTCGCGAAATCAGCCGTAGCCAAGGCAAGGCCATCTTGGTTGTGACCCATGACTTGGACATTGCTTTGGAGACGGCGGATCGATTTTGGATCCTGAATTGCGGTATCCCACTCCTCTCTGGAACCCCAGAAGACCTGGTCCTTTCGGGTCAAATTCAAGCCCTTTTTCCTTCGGATCGCTATCAGTTTAATGTAGCCCGAGGACGAGTGGAATGGAGCCAAGCGATGCCCGATTTTTTGATTGAAGGACCTACCGAACAGGCCTATTGGGTAAAGAAAGCCTTGGTAAAGGCAGGGATTACCTCCTTGGATCAAACATTGGTGATTACGGCACCTTTCGGATTGAGGGTTGGGAAGAAATCCTTTGAAACCCTTGAGGAATTGATTGTAGCGCTAAAGCAGGGTTGAGGTCGAAATAGAATTGAGAAGAGACGTTTTTGCTATTTTTTTGTCTTAAATTGTAAGATAAGGTTTATTAATTTTTTCGCTCATATTTATCGGGCCTACTATCTCTAAAAATACTAACCTGATGATCCATTCGGCCTTAAAAACAAGAAAAGATTACGAAGCAGCTTTGATTCGGCTTGAGGCTATTTTTGATAGCAAAAAAGGTACAGACGAAGGGGACGAACTAGCGCTACTTGCCCAGCTTATAGAAGATTACGAAAGCGTAAATCATCCATTGGACTAAGCGTATATTCGGTAAAGACAATTTTTAGCTTGGCTTTTAAAATAAAAAAAGCTGCCCCCTTCCGGAGGCAGCTATCAACAGCTTAACTCACTAATTATTTAGTCAAATAAGTCAAACTTCAATCCGAAGTTGAATCGGGCATTGTAGTATTCCGATTGCATGGTACGTGACTGAATGCCTTGGTAGTAACGCAAAGGCTGGTTGGTCAAGTTGTTTGCTTCCATGAAGAATCTCCATTTAGGCGTAAAGGCATAAGAAGCATTGACATCTAGGAAGGTTTGGGTATCGTAGTATCGATCTTCGAAGTTTTCTCCACCGATCTCATCCAAGTAGTCAGAGGCATAGTTTAGGGATACACGTACGACCAACTTCTTGTTTTCGAAAGAAAGGGAAGCATTGAACATGTTTTCCGCAGTACCTGGCAATTGCAAATCATCCCCTTCTCTACCTTCAATACCTGTAGTAGAAGACTTGGTGAAGGTATGGTTCAAGTAGATACCAAAGTACTTACCCAACTGTCTTTGGATGGAGGTTTCAAATCCGTATACGGCGGCAGTACCACCATTTTCTGGTCTTGAGTACTCCAAATTAGAACCAAACTGAGGGTCAGAATACCCTTGAGTAGTGATCGTATAGACAAAGTTGTCTAAGTCCTTGTAGAAGCCCCCAAAAGAAAGTAGACCTACGTTATCGTAGTAACGCTCTGCCATCAAATCGAAGTTCATGGCTGTAGTAGCCTTCAAATTTGGATTACCACGCTCCAACACTGCATCTTCTGCGCTGAATAAGGCAAAAGGAACTAAATCAAAATAGTTTGGTCTAGCGATGGTATTGGTCCAGGCAAATCGAATCACAGAATTGGCATTGGCATCATACTTCAAGTGCAAGCCTGGCATAAAATTAGAATAGCGCTGGTCTCCTGTAGCGGAAGATACTTCCTCGTTATCCACATCGTACAGATTACCGGTATAGTCAATGGAAGTAGACTCCAACCTCAAGCCTGCAATGGCAGAGAATTTTTCAGAAAGTTGATGATCGGCCATTACATAAGCACCAAAAATAGATTCTTTGGCAAGGTAATTTCCTGGGACATAATCTTCCAAGACATCAGTCTCTTCAAATTGTGCTGCATTAGTAAGGTTCAAACCTCCCAAAAACTCAGGAGTCACAAAATTACCTGCTGCATACTGAGCTCCAGCAAGGTAATTTGGATCAGAGTAGTTCCGGTTTTGTACAGCCCCAAGGGTTGCTCCGAACGCATTCTTATCTAGTGGCTCGTATTCAAACAAATTATTGTCTCTCTCTTTATCTTTTCCTCTGTAGCGAAGACCGAATTGCAACACGCCTTTTTCAGAATATGGAAGTTTGAAATCCATTTTGGCATTCAAATCCTGATCAAAAGTATAGCCATACTGTTCGGAAATCGCATTCAATCCCAAGCCCTGAGCATCGGTCAATTTACTTAGGATTGCTAAAGGCTTTTCTGGATTGGAAACATCCACTTTCACATCACGGTTGGAGGATCGATAGGAAATGTAGCGCTCATTGGGTCTTTCCTCAGAAGCTTTCGCATAAGTCACGCTCCAATCCATCTTCAATTTATTGAAGAGGTGGCTACCTCCAAAAGTGGTGTTGTAGACTCGCTGGTCTTCTAATCGTCCTGCTTTCACTCGGTCGTTGTCAATACCACCTTTAGTTTGAACTTCTACACGCCCTTTTAGAGCGTATACTCCTGGAGAAGTTTGGGTAAACTTTCCTGAATTGAAAGGGCTAGTTAAGCTACTTACACGCATTCTAAAACGGTTTTCCCAATCATCTCGGTGATTGTACATCCCAGAAAGGAATAAGGTATGGTTGGCATTGATTTCGTAATCCAAAGCCAAGCTAGCTGATCGTCTTACACGCTGCACTCGGTATTCCCGAATGTCAAATTCTTCCAACACAACTCCGTTTGTTGATTCGTACCAAACAGCCTCTACGTTGTCTGATCCAAAATTATGGTTGTTGTAAGAACCAGAGAAAATAACTCCCAACTTATCGTTGGCCAGTCTATTTCCAATCACCAAACCGCCAGTCCAGATAGGTTTGTTGGATAATAAGTTGACCCCAGAGGCAGCTGTTCCCGATACACGAAGTGCGTTAGGAGCTTGACGGGTAACCAAGTTGACAGAACCACCGATGGCATCTGCGTCCATATTCGGCAGCACTGCTTTATTCACCTCGATGGTTTGAATCATGTCGGAAGGAATCAAGTCCATCTGCACGTTTCTATTATCTCCTTCAGCAGAAGGTAGACGCTCCCCGTTTAGGGTCACCGAGTTGAGCTGTGGAGCAATGCCTCGGATAATGATATTCCGCGCTTCACCCTGGTCGTTTTGCATGGTGATACCTGGAATTCTTTTCAATGCATCGCCAATGTTTGCATCAGGGAAACGTCCAATTTGATCTGAAGAAACCACATTGGTGATGTTTGCATTATTTTTTTGCTGGCTAAGTGCTTTTGCCTGGCCTTTCAATCGATCACCAAAAACAACTACTTCTTGGCTTTCCAATGCAGTCTCATTCATTTTGAACGTAAGCGTAGCGGTTTGGCCGTCTTGAACCTCCACCTGCTTCGTCAAAGAAGCATATCCCAAGTAAGAAACTTCTATTTCATAAGTTCCTGCTACCAAATTCAAGAAAGAGAAGTCTCCTTTCTGATTTGTAATCGTTCCTGTGGTTTTTCCTTTCAGGATCACATTTGCTCCAGGAAGGGATAGATTTTGGGAATCAATCACCTTTCCTTTAAGTACTCCTTGCGCCAATACTTGACCTCCAATTAGGAGCAAGAAGGCGAGAGTAAAAGAAAATAGTATACTTTTTTTCATAGGATTTTGATTAATTGTTTTTTCTAGATTTCAATTGCTTTCCAGCCACATCTTCCCATCGGTAGAAGTGGAAGGTTTTATTGTCCGACATGGCTATGAAAATCCCTTTAGGAAATTTTGGACCAAAGGAACGGCTGCTCACTTCCGACCCATCACTTTGGTTGGTACTGAGCAATACTTTTGTAATTAGGGAATGGGCATGAGGGTTTTCGGGACTTCCTTCCCTCGGGAAAACATGGAATAAGTTGGCCTGCTGGTCGGAAATGAGCAGGTATCCTGTAGAATCGTCTAACTCGTAAATAGAAATACCCTCGTGATCGTCCGCAAAACCTTCGGTTGCAAAAAGTCCCAGTTCTTTATTTCCCATATCTGGTTCGGCAGCATACTTTCGAACACCTACTCCTTCGTCAGAATAATAGATGTACCCAAGAGCAGCATCTACTGCGATGGCTTCGATTTCTTTTTTTCCGGAATACTGCCCAAACTTGCGGATCAACTCCAATCGAATGCCGTCAGCAGCTGCTGTGATTTCGTATTGCCAGAGGTAAGTGCCATCTGTAGGCCCATTTTTACGTCCTGCGATTACATACTGATTGCCTGTGCTTGGGCTTTTGTAAAGTGCAACACCCATTAGGTCTCTGAAATCAGGACCCTCCTCTCCCAAAAAAATCTCGAATCCACCAGGATTCAATTCCTTCATGTCAGGTAGCGAGAAAAATCGGAGTTTGGAAGTTAAACGCTCCCCAGTTACTGCAAAATCTATCTTAGATCCATCCGCAAGGGTCAAACCATATCCTACATCCACATTATTGGGACGCTGAATTCCTTTTCGCACCAATGAATCCACAATTTTCCCTTCCAAATTGAAGACATACAGGGCGCCCAAGGAATCCTTGTCGGTGCCAATGATCAAACTCTTGCTTGGATCGGTAGGGTGCATCCAGATGGCTGGATCATCGGTATCGTAGCTCACGGTGTCGGTAATAACCGAAACTGCAATTTTTGGCTGTGTGATTTCCTCCTTTTCCTTTACCGGAGAACAGGAGAAAAGTAATCCAAGAAATAAACTAAAAATAAGGATAGACCTTCCCATATAAACTTAGGTAATGAATTATTTCAATGGGCAAAACTATCCTAGTAGAATTAGGGAAATGGAACCAAAAAATTATAAAATCTTTAACATTAGCCTTAGCCTGCTAACATTCACCTAACTCCTGGGTCTCATTCAGGAGCAGGAATAAAAAAATCTTGTCAAAAACTTAAAAAAACCCTTCTCTAGAATCTAAAAAGGGGGAAATTCATTTCATTTTGAGGTAACATGCAACAGAAAATCCTACAAAAATTCAGCCTCGAAGCAGGTTGCGTACCTCATTCGATTTTCCTCTACCCTAGTATTTAATGATGCACGTTCTTCTCCCTGCCTTAAATCATTTATCTTGCAGCATCAATTTCGATTTAACATGAAGCGACTCGCGATTCTCGCCACCGGTTCTGGCAGCAATGCCGAAAAAATCATGGAACACTTTGCGCATTCCTCCAAGGGGGAGATTGCTTTGGTGGGAACCAACAAGGCAGATGCAGGGGTTTTGGCACGAGCGGAAAAATTTGGCATGCCCACGTTTACCTTTACTCGCAAGGAAA
>CAMBMU010000106.1 GCA_945868725.1 Spirosoma fluviale | reverse complement strand
TGGCAGACCCGGAAATTCGAAAAATTATCAAGCAGGAGGCGGAAAAACTCGGAATGACCACACTCAGCCTTCCCAGTGGCGCAGGGCACGACGCACAAGAAATGGCCAGAATTGCCCCCATGGGCATGATTTTTATCCCAAGTAGAGATGGCATCAGCCATGCCCCAGAAGAATATTCTAGCCCAGAAGCCATCGCCAATGGGGCAAATGTCCTGCTGCAAACCTTACTTGAACTCGATCGAAAGTTGAGTTCTAAAAAGTAAGATTTAGCTATCGATAATATCCTGAGAAATCAGGCGATAGATTTCAGCAAGTTGCTCGTTGTACCCCAAAAAGTGATGGTGCGACTCCAGCGTTTCGTAGTCTTCCCGAATAGCCGGCCCGGTTTGGGCTTTTTTAGCGCCCAGCTGCAAACTTTTAGATATCGACTCAATAATCAATGGCTTGAGCATTTCCCTGTCTAAGCCCTGACGATGCAGAATCTCTTCTGCAATCCGAAGCATGTGGTTCGTAAAGTTACTCGCAAACACCGCTGCCACATGGACGGCTTGCCGGTCTTTGGCTCGTAGGACGTAAACGAATTGGGAAAGGCTTTTTGCCACCTTTTTCAAAAGCTGCAAACTGCCTTCATCCTCGGACTCTAGCAGGAATGGTACTTCCTCAAAGTCTACCTTCTTGCCTTTGGTGAAGGATTGCAGGGGATAAAACACGCCCACATAGCTGGCCGAACTTTGGGAAATCACCTCTACGGGCATCGCTCCAGAGGTATGGACCAGAACACTTCCTTCCGGTAAAATCAATTGATCAGCAACTTCGGAGAGGGCGTCGTCCTTGATGGCTAAAATAAAGAGCTCCGCCCTACTCTCCGAGAAATCCAAATCATCCTTCGGCGTCGCACTGTAAATTCGCTCGGTAATTTCCTTGGCTTTATGAATATCTCGCGCATAGACTTCCGTGATTTCATGGCCTGCATCTTCGAGTGCTGGCGCCAAGTTCCAAGCCAAATTACCTGCGCCTAGGATTGCTATTTTAAACTTCATGAAGAAATTAAGTCAATTTTGAGGAAAAGAAAAAGCCATTCCCTACAACGGGAATGGCTGTAATCCATTTAGAAATCAAATTAAATATGCAGAGCTCGGTTGTCCGTAGCTGCCAAACAGGCTTCTTTGAAGACTTCAGTATAGGTCGGGTGCGCGTGGGACATTCTCGCGATGTCCTCAGCAGAAGCCCTAAATTCCATTGCCACCACTGCCTCGGCAATCATATCGGCAGTTCGTGGACCAATCATGTGTACACCAAGAATCTCATCTGTACTTGCATCTGCCAATACCTTGACCATCCCATCCGTATCCATGGAAGCACGGGCACGTCCGGAAGCCAAGAAAGGAAACTTTCCAACCTTGTAGGCTCTGCCCTGATCTTTCAGCTGTTCTTCGGTGTAGCCTACAGCAGCCACTTCTGGCCAGGTGTACACCACTCCAGGGATTAAGAGGTAGTTAATGTGTGGCTTCTGCCCAGCGATGGTCTCTGCCACAAATACGCCTTCCTCTTCCGCCTTATGTGCAAGCATCGCACCTTTCACCACATCTCCGATTGCATAAATATGGGGAACAGCTGTTTGCAGGTGGTCATTTACCTCAATTTGTCCTCTATCTGTAACCTTAACCCCCGCTGCAGCGGCATTTAGGCCATCCGTATAGGCTTTTCGACCAATCGAAACAAGTACATAGTCCCCCTTGATTTCTACGGTCTCTCCCTTCGCATTTTCCGCTTTGACGACCACTTCTTTTCCGAGATTTTCTACCCCAATCACCTTGTGCTTGAGGTAAAATTCAAAGCCGATCTTTTTCAAGGATTTTTGCAGTTCCTTACCCAGGCTTTTGTCCATGGTAGGAATGATGGAATCCATGTACTCTATCACCGAAACTTTGGCACCTAATCGTCCATAGACAGAACCCAGTTCCATGCCGATCACCCCGCCGCCGATGACGATGAGATGCTTGGGGATTTCCTTCATTTTGAGCGCCTCTGTAGAAGTGATGATGCGCTTCTTATCGATCGAAATAAATGGAAGACTTGCAGGCTTGGAGCCCGTGGCAATGATGATATTTTTTCCTTGAATATCGGTCGCTGAGCCATCTGCTTTGGTTACTTTGACAGTATGGGCATCCACAAAGGATCCAAGTCCATGGTGAACATCCACCTTGTTTTTCTTCATCAAAAACTGAATTCCATCCACATTTTGGGTGACCACCTCATCTTTTCGGGCAATCATTTGCGGGAGGTTGATCGCAAGGCCCTTCAAGTCGATGCCATGCGTAGCAAAAGTATGCGCTGCATTGTGGTAATGCTCCGAGGAGTCCAGCAAGGCCTTTGATGGAATACAGCCTACGTTTAAGCAGGTTCCACCAAGGGTGGAATACTTTTCTACCAAGGCTGTTTTCATCCCTAGCTGCGCAGCACGAATGGCTGCTACATAGCCCCCTGGGCCCGATCCGATTACGATTACGTCGTACATTGTATTGTTGTTGTACTATGTACCAGGTACCAAGTACCAAGTACACGCTGGTTAGACATTCAAACTTTTTTTGAGTTTCGCGACCATATTTTGGATATGAGCCAACTCGAGTTCTAATTTTTCAACTGCTTCCATGGGTACATACCCGAGTCGATTGGAAAGAACCAATTGGGTATGCAATTCGAAAGAAGACCCAAGAGAAATGGCCAAGAAGTGATCAAAATCCTTGGTTGTATTTCTCCCTGCTCCCTCCGCAATGGTTGACGGAATGGAGATTGCACACCTGTTCATCTGTGAAATCAATCCATAACGCTCCTTCAAAGGGAATTTTTCGGTAATCTTGTAAATTTCAACTACTAATTCCATGGCCTTTTGCCATACGGAAAGCTCTTTGTAACGATGCATTTTTTTATCAATTAGGTTAAAAAATTCTCCTCTTTCAGAGTTCAAATGGAATCCTTAGCACAATTTCCCTTGTACTTGGTACTTTGTACTTAGTACTTGGTACTTGGTACTTTAAACTCCAAACATCAACCTCGTAGGATCTTCGAGCAATTGCTTCACTCGAACTAGGAAGCTTACAGACTCGCGGCCATCGATGATGCGGTGATCGTAGGACAAAGCCAAGTACATCATCGGTCGGATGACCACCTGCCCATTTTCAGCAATGGGTCGCTCGACAATATTGTGCATGCCCAAAATAGCAGATTGTGGTGCATTGATGATCGGTGTAGACATCATGGATCCAAATACCCCACCGTTGGTGATCGTAAAGGTTCCTCCCGTCATCTCCTCAATAGAAAGCTTGTTTTCACGAGCCTTTCCAGCCAGACGAACAATCTCCTTTTCAATTTGATCAAAAGAAAGGTTCTCCGCATTGCGGATTACTGGCACCACCAAACCTTTGGGTGCCGATACGGCCACAGAAATATCACAGAAATCATGGAAGACCATTTCACTGCCATCAATCTGCCCATTCACTGCAGGCCATTCCTTCAAGGCCACACAAACCGCCTTGGTAAAAAAGGACATGAAGCCTAGTCCTACGCCATGCTTTTCCTTGAACTGATCCTTAAACTTGGATCTTAGATCCATGATGGGCTTCATATTGACCTCATTGAAGGTAGTCAACATGGCCGTTTCGTTCTTTACTGCCACCAAGCGACGGGATACCGTCTTGCGTAGGGAGGACATTTTCTCTCTACGGACAGCTCGAGCACCAGAAACTTCGCTCACCACAGGAGCAGCTGAAACAGCTGGTGCTGGAGTAGCCACAGGGGCCGGAGATGCAGTGGGAGCAGAAGCAGTGATGGCATCCTCTTTGGTCACTCGTCCATCCTTGCCTGTACCTGCTAGGGTAGCAGAATCAATTCCTTTTTCTGCCAAAATCTTGGATGCAGCTGGAGAAGCATGCCCCGTTGCATAGTTTTCTGTTGCAGTCGTTGGCGCAGCAACTGGAGCTGCTGGTGCTGCCGTACTGGATGCTGAAGGAGCAGCTCCTCCAACTTCAATTCGGCAAATCAACCCACCTATTTCCAAAACATCTCCTTCCTTTGCCACATGGCGTAAGATGCCCGTAGCTTCAGCCGGCAGCTCGAAGGTGGCCTTGTCAGAATCCACATCCGCAATGATTTCGTCTAGGGTCACCTGATCCCCATCCTTTTTGATCCAGTTGGCCAAGGTCACCTCAGTAATGGACTCTCCTACCGTAGGAACGACCATTTCTTTGATGCTTGAAGCCGTAGTAACGGCTGCCACTGGAGCGGCTGGTGCTGCTACCGGAACCGCCACCGGCGCTGGACTTGGCGCAGGATTAGGTACTGAACTAGCCACTGTAGCCGATTCCTCGATCGTACAGATCAAGCCTCCAATTTCTACCGTATCGCCTTCTTTAGACTTGATGCGCAAAATACCACTGGCCTCAGAAGGAAACTCGAAAGTTGCCTTGTCTGACTCTAGTTCGCAGAGAATCTCATCCAATTGAACTTGATCTCCGTCCTTCTTAAACCATTGTCCTACGGTTACTTCCGAGATGGATTCGCCTACAGTAGGTACTCTCATTTCTTTGCTCATGGTCTTTTATTTTTTATCTCCCGAATTCATTCGTTGGAGAGGGTATACGTATTTATTTCAAAATCAAACAGCAGGACGATGCCGCCGCAACAAGGGTTACAGGGTTAGGGCTTGAGCAACCAATGCGCGTTGCTCTTCCACGTGAACCTTATTATAGCCCGTTGCTGGAGAAGCGCTGGCCTTCCTAGCAATCACGCGCATCGGAAGTTCCTGATAGAGTAAGCGAAGCAGGTAATTCCAATAGCCCATGTTTTCTGGCTCTTCTTGCACCCAGACCACCTCTGCTCCCTTGTAGCTTTTGATAATCTCCAGAATTTGCGTTTTAGGCAGCGGATGCAATTGCTCCACGCGCACCAGAGCCACCTGCGTATTTTTTTCTTTCTCTCTTGCCTCCTCGAGGTCATAGTACACCTTTCCAGTACACAAGACCACCCGCTTCACGTCTTTTGCCTTGACTTTGGTATCGGGCAACACTTCCCTAAATCGTCCCGAGGTAAACTCAGAAATCGGAGACACCACTTTAGGATGACGCAACAGAGATTTTGGGGACATGACCACGCATGGCTTTCTAAACTCCCAGGTCAGCTGCCTTCTGAGCAAATGAAAAAAGTTAGAGGGCTCGGTGATATTGGCCACCACCATATTGTAATCAGCTGATAGCTGCAAGAAGCGCTCTGGTCTAGCGTTGGAGTGCTCAGGGCCTTGACCTTCGTAACCGTGTGGCAGAAGCATCACTAGCCCATTCATTTTCTGCCATTTCGTTTCGCCTGAAGAGATAAACTGATCTATCATCGTCTGGGCACCGTTGGCAAAGTCTCCAAATTGCCCTTCCCAGAGGGTAAGGGAATGGGGATTAGCAATGGCATAGCCGTATTCAAAACCAAGAACCGCATATTCAGAAAGCAGGGAGTTGTAGATGTAAAACTGTCCCTTCCGGTCTTTCATCTCCAATAGAGAGTTGAAGGGCTGGTTAGTGTTGGCTTCGTGGATCACTGCATGGCGGTGGGAAAACGTCCCGCGCTGCACATCTTGACCGGTGAGGCGGACGGTCTTACCTTCCAATAGCAAGGATCCGTAGGCCAATAGCTCGGCAGAAGCCCAGTTAAGCTCTTTGGTGTCAAAGAACATCTCCCTACGCTGCTTCATTTGCGCTTCGATCTGCTTGATCGGTTTAAAGCCCTTTGGAATGAAGGTGATTGCCTCGGCTACCTTTTCGATTTTATCCATAGAAATAAACGTTTCTGGAGATTGTTCGAAATCTGCTGGCGTAGAGCGACGCAAATTAGCCCACTCCATTTCCAGCTTGGTAGCCTGGTAAGGCAATGGCTTTTCTTTGACCATATTGAGTCGATCTTGCAGGAGTTGACGAAACTCTTCGTCCATCTGCGCTGCAATCTTCGCGTCAAAATCCCCTCTTTCGGTCAATCGCTTCACATAAATTTCACGAGGATTGGGGTGTTTGGAGATGATGTTATACAATTCTGGCTGCGTGAACTTCGGCTCGTCCGACTCGTTGTGTCCGTGACGACGGTAGCAAACCATATCAATAAATATGTCTTTGTTGAATTTCTGCCGGAACTCAGCAGCTAGCTTTGCTGCAAAATAAACCGCCTCTGCATTGTCTCCATTCACGTGAATGACGGGCGCATCGATAATTTTGGCCACATCAGTACAATAGATTGAAGTTCGCGCATCGTCAAAGTCGGTGGTAAATCCTACCTGATTATTAATTACAAAGTGGATGGTTCCTCCCGTATTGTAACCCTTGAGGCCAGCCATTTGCGTAACTTCGTATACGATTCCTTGACCAGCAACGGCGGCATCGCCATGTATGAGAATAGGAAGTGATTTTTTCGAATCCCCTTTGTGCGCATGATCAATTTTAGCGCGCAAAAAGCCTTCTACCACAGGGTCTACCGCCTCTAAGTGCGAAGGATTGGGAGCCAACATCAGGTGAATCTTATTTTGTTCAGGTGTAAGAATATCCGAAGAATAGCCCATGTGGTACTTTACATCGCCATCACCCATGGTGAGATCAGGCTTGGCTGTCCCCTCAAACTCAGAAAAAATTTGTTCGTAAGTTTTGCCCATAATATTGGCAAGCACATTCAAGCGGCCTCGGTGCGCCATACCGATCATCACCTCTTCCACACCGAATTGAGCAGCCGTATTAATTACTGCATCTAAGAAAGGAATCGTACTTTCGCCCCCTTCTAAAGAAAAGCGCTTTTGACCGAGGTATTTGGTATGCAAGAAGTTTTCAAAAACTACTGCTTGATTCAGTTTAAATAGAATTCGTTTTTTCTCTTCGTTTGAAGGAGTAAAAGCCAACGCTTCTTTTTCAATTTTGGATTTGAACCAATCCAACATTTCAGCATCGCGGATATACAAGAACTCAAAGCCCATGGGACCTTCGTAGATCGTCTTTAAGGCTTGTACAATTTGAGTCAGACTAGCTGAACCAATTCCAATTTCCTTTCCCGCTTCAAATACTGTTTGCATATCCTCTTGACCCAATCCAAAATTCTCGGGGTCAATCAAGGGCTTCCGATCTCGACGCTCACGAACAGGATTTGTTTTGGAACGAAGGTGAGCACGGGAACGGTACGCATGAATCATGGCGCGAACACGTATCTCCTTCGGGAGGCTATCCACGTTCATAATGGTTCCTGATAGCCGTGCAGACTGATTTTCTGCAGCTGCTGGCACCGCAGGAGAACCAACTCCTTCATAGTGGGTCAAGGCAAAATCAAAGCCATCAAAAAATTCCTTCCAACTCGGGTCGATACTGGTGGAGTCGTTTTTGTAGGCAGCATACATCTCGTCGAGGTAAGCTACGTGAGCATTAGCGATATAGGTAAATTTATCCATGGTGAGAAATGATAACAATCAAAATTAATTGAAAATTATAATATATAAAAATTGCTTATTTGCTTTAGCAGTTTTATAAAAAAATGAAATCATCAGATTTAGTACAAGTAACCCGTGAAAATAAGTTTGTAAGTTTAGTAAAATGGGCTGTCGTCCCATCCACAAGCTAAGGAGTATTGAGGATTACCCGCAGTGATTCACAATTACATAGAACAAGGAATATGCTTGCGGATATTCTTTCATCTCGCGCCTCCGGAGCTCTGGATAAATATTAATATGATTATCCGCAATCATGCCAGTAGGTCAGCATAGCTATTTAAAACTGCAGATAATCGTTGACAGACCACAGTCAACAGTCCACAGCTCACCTAATTGAACCTCAAGCCTTTTTTTCTCTGGTTAGTGGTAAAAAAGCGGATAACCAGAAAAATTAATCAAATTTTCTATTGGAATAATGCCCCGCAGGGGCATAGTAAAAATCGAGTTTTTCAAAATAATGTTTTCAATTTAAGCTATTCAAAAGAAATCCAAAAAAAAAGTACCTAGCCCACATAATTATAGAAGGTGCTGGTTACAAGTATTAAAAGATTCATTAGGAGTAAGCAATGCATTCAGCCTAAAGGATAAACCCCATAGAATTACAAAGGAATCTAAGAATAGCAAATATAAATATCCGCTATACTATCAACAGCCAAAGAGAATAACGATTGAGGTTTGAAAAAATGAGCACTGGCCTAGCAGTTGACAATCCAAAGTGTTTACTACTCACTTTAAAAGACTGGTGCAATTGCGGATAACAAAACAATAATCCATTCGAAAAATAGGTGAAGAAAACTCAGCCACCGCAGGTGAATCCAGCGCGGATACAGAGAATGCGAATAGGGTAACCCAAGTATAGAAATAACGCACTTACTCTGCTAACAAAAAAA